>NZ_LGHL01000379.1 GCF_001908205.1 Bradyrhizobium sp. NAS80.1 | reverse complement strand
ATGTCGTGGGAACAGCTCGGCCTCTACAAGCAGTTCAACAACCGCGACTACACCGGCGAGGATCTGCAGTTCAAGACCATGTCCGACGCCAAGACGTGGAACAAGATCCACATCTTCCAGGCGCCCGACGAAATGTTCACCGCGTTCAACGCAAACGCCGTGGACACCTATCTGTGGAACAAGGCCATGATCGGCTTCGGCTCGAACTACGCGATGACCTCGCGCATCACGTTCGAAAACCTGATCACGGCATGGGTCTACAACACGGTGATGTCGGGTGCAGCCAAGGTGATGCAGCCGGCCGGCGTCAAGCGCGTGCGCATCAAGATCACCGATCCGCTGGTCATCAACTGATCCTGACAATGCGAGCCGGGCACGCCCGGCCTCGCAGCTCCTCGCAACCAACCGAAAGTCAGCTCCATGGCACTCGACGTTCAAAGCCTCGCCCGGATGGGCTCTGTCCCCTTCTCCGCCGGCAATGGCAAATCGCTCTACTTCTATGCGACCGGCGACACCGTCGCCAACATTCTCGCAGCCAACTACTGGAACAACGCGACCAAGCAATTGCGCAAGGGCGACGTCATCATCGCCTCGTGCGTAAACGGCGGCACCCCGACCTGCACGGCCCTCAACGTCACCTCCGCGGACAATGCCGCGGCTGTGACGGTCGCGGTAATGGTCTTCGCCTAGTCGCTTTCCTCCCTGTGACTGCCGCGGGGCTTCGGCCCCGCGGCTCTTCCTTCCGGGGCAGCCATGACCGACGACAACAATCATCTGAAGGTAATCAACAACGCGCTGGGCCGGATCGGCGCCGGCAAGATCATGGCGGAAGATGAGGACACCGAACTGGCCGGCCAGGTCGTCCCTGTCTACTATTCCCGGCTCAAAGCCGTGCTCGCGATGCACGAATGGTCCTTTGCCGGCAAGACCTACAAGCTCGACGCGGTCGCCAAGACGGCGGAGAACGACTACGACGCCGCTGCGCAGATCTTCAACAATGGCTGGCGGTTTGCCTTCGAGCTGCCGAGCCCGCGCCTCGGCCTGCCGCGCAAGGTGCTGCGCGACCCGCGCAACCCGCGCGATCCGCTCCGCGAGTTCCTGATCGAAAGCGGTTGGCTCTATGCCGATCGCGATGCCGTCTGGGCCGTCGTCACGGTGATGCCAGATCCGCAAGTGTGGGACCCGCAATTCACCCTTGCGATCGAGCAGATTGCCGCGGCCGACTTTGCGATCCCCGTCACCCATGATGCCGCCCTCGACGCCAAGATCCGCGTCATCGCCGAAGGAACGCCGGAGGAGCAGGGCCGTGGCGGCCTGATCGGCCGCGCGATGGCTAGTGATGCCGCCAAATCGCGCACGGCCACCGCGCAGTGGCACGATCCCCTCACTGACGCGCGGTTGTCCTGATGGTTGCCCGTCCCGGCACATACCAGGCGTCGAACAATGCCGGCGAGCTGGCGCCGGAAGAGCACGGCCGCACGGACCTCAAACAGTTTTATTCGGGGCTCGCGACAGCGATCAACGCCGAGCCAGTGCCGCAAGGCGGCTCGAAACTCTCGATGCGTACCCGCCACCTCGGCCGCGTCCGCAAGAAGGTGCAGCAGATCGGCCTGGTCGACTTGACCATGCCGTCCGGCAGCTACGCTGCGGCCGGGGTCATCGCAACGATCACGGTGTCGAGCACGCATGTCTGTGCAATTGCGCTGCTCGGTTGGTCGGCTTCGCCGGCCATCGGTGCCATCCTGCAATTCGAGTATTGGGATGGCACGGCCTACCACCCGTTCGGGCTCCCCTTCGCTGTGGATGCCAGTACCAAGAA
>NZ_LGHL01000378.1 GCF_001908205.1 Bradyrhizobium sp. NAS80.1 | reverse complement strand
TGAGATTGGGATGAATCGTCATCGCGCTTTAGGTTATTGTTTGAGCATGATCTTTTCGGAAAACCGCTTCACACTTTTCCGGATCATGCGCTAGCGCGCGACGACTTCGACTTCACCGTCGACGCCGTTGACGACGTTGAAGCCGCGCTCGTAGACCTTGCCCTCGTTCTTGGCGATGGCGCGGTATTCGCCTTCGGAGAGCACGACGCGCGGGAAGGCGCCGATCGATTCCTTGATGACGTCGCCGCCGGGCGTCAGCACCGACCAGGCGGTGTTGGCAAGCGCCTCGCCGCCCCTGTCGCTGACCAGCTTCAGCGTGATGACGGCGGCGCGGTGCGTGATGGTGACGTCGGTGAGCTTGCCGGCCTGGACGCGGATGTCCGAGCGCACCACCGAATTGGCGTCGCCATAGTTGGAGATGATGTAATAGGTGCCCTCCGGCAGCAGCACGACGTCGCCGGCGGAGACGTTCGGCACCAGCGAGGCGCGCTCGCCCGACTCGAACTGGCTGCCCTTGTAGATCGCGAACGAGATCTGGTTCTGCGGAATGCGGCTGGTGCCGACACGGCCCTCGATGCGCAGGCCGCCGGCCGGCAGCACGAAGGATTCACGGTCGGTCTCGCCCTTCAGGCTGACGGTGCGCACCGCGCTGACGAGGCCGAAGGCGACGTGCACGACGTAATTGCCGGGCGGTAGCACGATATTGGGCGTGGCGTTGCGATCCTCACGGATCAGCTTGTAGGTGCCGTTCTCGTCGGGACGGTCGGCGAACACGCGCCAGACCAGGCCGCTGGTGATCTGGGGTGAGTCCTTGCCGTATTTCGCGGTCAGCGACAGCACAGCCTGTCCGGGCACGGTCGCGTTGAGCGGCGCGGCCGGTGGCACAGTCGTGACCGCAGGCGGCGGCATGCTGGGCGTGACCGGCTGCATCAGGGTCGGCTGCAGGCTGGAGGGGCCGGCGCCCGGCCCGGAGGGCGGCGCCAGGCTGAC
>NZ_LGHL01000377.1 GCF_001908205.1 Bradyrhizobium sp. NAS80.1 | reverse complement strand
ATCTCCGGCTTGGATCGTGGCGTTCGGTATTCGGCCGGTACGCGGGCGCGCTTCAAACGAGGGGCGTCGCTTGTCCAACTCTCAGGCAGAAAGAGACGCAGTGCGACCATCAACGCGGTATCTTATGATGTCCATTGCTCTAGATTGACTCCGTGTTGCGGCGGATGAATTGAGCGCAGTAGGCGCAGATGATCCCGACGCAACCGCCGATGATTACGTTGACGATGCGTTCGGCCGCGATTGAGGCCGTTTGCCCGCTCAGGGTAATGGCTAGTGCGGTGAGGCCGTATCGCACCGTGACGGCAACGATGTAGCGTTTGAGCGCAACCAAAGTCATCACCGAGCCGAGAATGGCCATATCGCATGTTAACGCGCTGTGCGACGTGATAGAGCCGAGGCAGATACCGACTGGCACGCCCACGCACGCTCCAAAAACACGGCTGCCGAGCTTCTGGTGATTTGCCCCCACCTCTGCCGTGGCGACGCTGACCGCCGACCAGATCGCCCATTGACCAGAGCCTAGCTCTTGCCACTCAACGAGGGTCGTCATCAAGACCACCGCGACCATCACGGCCACGACCGTCGCACCATTTTCTGATGGCGCACCGAAATCGGCACTGTTTGCGAGACGCACTAGACGGCGAGCGACGCTGATGTCGTCATGTCGGCGTTGGGTCAGATGCTCGAGCCCGGCCAGAAAAATGGCCATCATCACAGTGGCCAGCATATAGGGCAGCGGCGCCAGCACGAAGGCCGCATAAGTTGCTGGGTCTGCCCCCTTTCCAAGCTTGTCGGAAATCTCGCACGCGAGATAAAGCGACGGAATGTATGTGAAGTTGCCGATCGTTCGGAGCTTGCGGCCAGCGGCGTCGAGGCGAATGGCGCCGGCGGCCATCAAAGTACAGGTGATGACAAAAAGAGGAGGTTCTCGCAGCGAAAATACAAGCAGGAGGTAGCCTGCGATAATCGCCAATCCCTGCAAGAGCATGCCGAAGGGCGCCAGGCCCGCGCGCTCCTGGGTGAGTTGGCAGGCGAGTCCGACGATCGCGGCTTGAAGCCAGATCTCATTACCGGTCAGCCGCGACAATGTCAGAATGGGCACGAGAAGCAGCAGGGCCCGGGCCAAGGAACTCTCCCCGATTCTCGGCCACAGCCAACCAGTTGAGCTCATGGCAGGTGACGCAGCGCCTCGACATCGATTACCTGCGCGATTGATCGCAGCACCTGCATCGAGTTTCTGTGATCCTGTTCATCCGATGCGGCACACCCGTCTTCAAGGATGATGACCTCGTAATCGCGATCGTGGGCGTCACGTGCGGTCGATTGGACAGCCCAGGTGCTGCTTACGCCAGTAATGATCAGTCGTGTTATCTTGCGCGCGCGCAGCGCAGGCTCGAGCGCCGTACCGTAGAATGCGCTGACCCGCAACTTGTTGATTATCAAATCGGTCGGTTCGATGATTAGGTCGGGATGAAATTCGGCGCCGCGTTCTCCAAGCTTCAGCGCGCCGAACTCGTGCGCGCGCCCGAACATCGGTGAACCCTTGGGTTGCTCGTGATAGCTCGGAGAAAAACCGACCTTCACCAATGCAACGAGCCAGCCCTTGGCGCGAGCGATGGCAAGTCCTTCGTTGGCTTTGGCAATGATCCCGCGGGACGTGGCGTGGGCTGCCGAACGGGCAACCTTGCCCTCGGGATGCATGATGTCGACGATGTAGTCGAGCGCGACGAAGGCTGTGCTCATGATTTTGGATGACCGAGTTGATTTCTGGAATGGGAGTGGTGATCACCTCTCCCTTCGCGGTCAATATCGGCTTCGCCACCGTATTGGTCCAATATATTGAATGGCTAGAAATGATCGTTTATGAGTATCGGTATGGAGCTCCGTCACCTTCGCTATTTCTGTGCGGTTGCCGACGAGATGCATGTGACCCGTGCCGCTGAACGGCTTCATCTCGCCCAGCCCGCACTCACGCAGCAGAT
>NZ_LGHL01000376.1 GCF_001908205.1 Bradyrhizobium sp. NAS80.1 | reverse complement strand
GGGGGGCGACTTCAAATCCCGCTGTACTGAAATCTGTTCGCGGTGCCAGCTGCGAGCATGTGGTATGTCGCGCGCCTTCGCGATGCGCGGCAGTGGAATTCCCTGTTATCAACGACAATGAGGAATAACGGAATGACTCTTTCCGCGCCCGCCGGCTATAGCTCGAGCGATCTCGTCTTCCAGGAGGACTTCTCAGGCACAACGCTCGACAGCTATTGGCACACCTACCTCACCAGCAAGGCCGCCAACGGCTGGGCATGGAACGACAATGGATCAGGCGGAAGCGGCATGGGCAATCAGTATGATGCCGAATATTTTATGCCGAGCCAAGTTGCGGTGAGCAACGGGCTGTTGAATCTCACGGCGATCAGGCAGCCGGTCAATGGCGTCAGTGGAGGAGCGCCCTATACGTTCCCAGTCACGTCCGGCGTGGTCAGCAGCTATGGTAACTTCGAATTCAACGGTGGCTATCTTCAGATCAGCATGAAGGCGCCGGGCGGCGATGGGGCATGGCCAGGCCTCTGGCTGTTGCCCGGCAAAGGTGCCTCCACCAGCACCGACAATTTCGAAATCGATATCCAGGAGGGTGGAATGACCGGTTCGGGGCCGGCAAACCAAAACTTCTCCTGGCACCTTCACACGGCGTCGGGAACGTTCGGCGGCGTCGTCGATACCGGCATCGACCTCACGGCGGCCTTCCACACCTACGCCATCGACTGGCAGCCGGGCAAATCCATCACCTGGTATCTCGACGGGAAGCAGATCGGACAGGTGACCAGCGCGCAGGCCCCGATCCCGAATGAGCCGATGGAATTGCTGATGAACCCCGGGGTCGCGAGTTCCGGCGCGTCCGCATTTCATACGACTCTCGACAGTTCGACTCCTTCGTCGATGCAGATGCAGGTCGACTCGATTCAGCTTTATCAAAAGGCGGGTAGCGGCGAGACCGTCACGGGTGCGAACGTCACTCCGGGATCGGCCACAACGACGCCCCCCACCCCAACGGTCACGCCGGCGGTGACGCAGGCCACGGCCTCTCCGGCGACGGGCATCGAGCATGCCGGCGATACCATCACCCTGACACTCGGCTTCAATGAGGCCGTGACGGTGACGGGCACGCCGACACTGTCGCTCAACGACGGCAACACCGCCACCTATGCCGGCGGCTCGGGCACGGGCACGCTCACCTTCAAGACGACTGTCGCGGCGACCGACACCAACACGTCGGCGCTCGCCATCACGGGGGTGAACCTTCCGAGCGGTGCGAGCATCAAGGACGCCTCCGGTGTCGCGGCGAACCTGTCGGGCGCGGTGAAGACGTTCTCCGGTCTCCAGATTGACCCGATCTCACCGGCGGTGACGCAGGCCTCGGCCTCTCCGGGCACTGGCACCGAGCACGTCGGTGACGCGATCACGCTGACACTCGGCTTCAATGAGGCCGTGACGGTGTCGGGTACACCGACGCTTTCGCTCAATGACGGCAATACCGCCACCTATGTCGGCGGCTCGGGCACGGGCACGCTCACCTTCAAGACGACTGTCGCGGCGACCGACACCAACACCTCGGCGCTTGCCATCACTGGCGTCAATCTCCCGAGCGGCGCGAGCATCAAGGATTCGTCCGGTGTTGCGGCGAACCTGTCGGGCGCGGTGAAGACGTTCACCGGGCTCCAGATCGATCCTTCTCCTCCAGTCTCGCCGGCGGTGACGCAGGCCACGGCTTCTCCGTCGACGGGCATCGAGCATGCCGGCGATACCATCACCCTGTCGCTCGCCTTCAACGAGGCCGTGACGGTGACGGGCACGCCGACGCTGTCGCTCAACGACGGCAACACCGCCACCTATGCCGGCGGCTCGGGCACGGGCACGCTCACCTTCAAGACGACCGTCGCGGCGACCGACACCAACACGTCGGCGCTCGCCATCACCGGTGTCAATCTTCCGAGCGGCGCGAGCATCAAGGATGCCTCCGGTGTTGCGGCGAACCTGTCGGGCGCGGTGAAGACGTTCTCTGGTCTCCAGATCGATCCGATCTCACCGGCGGTGACGCAGGCCTCGGCCTCTCCGGGCACTGGCACCGAGCACGTGGGAGACACGATCACGCTGTCGCTCGGCTTCAACGAGGCGGTGACCGTGACGGGCACGCCCACGTTGTCGCTCAACGACGGCAGCACGGCCGCCTATGTCGGTGGCTCGGGCACGGGTACGCTCACCTTCAAAACGACCGTCGCCTCGACCGACACCAGCACCTCGGCGCTCGCCATCACCGGCGTGAACCTTCCGAGCGGTGCGAGCATCAAGGACGCGAGCGGTGTCGCTGCGAACCTTGCTGGCGCGGTGAAGACGTTCTCCGGTCTCCAGGTCGATCCGACGGCATCGACCACGCCG
>NZ_LGHL01000375.1 GCF_001908205.1 Bradyrhizobium sp. NAS80.1 | reverse complement strand
GGGGTCTTGCGTCATTTGTTGATCTGAATGCGCCGACGCCGTCCGAACTGCGCGATGATGCTCACTTCGGGCCCGGGCCCTCTGCCAGAGCGCGTGCGGACACCTTTGGGGGTCTTGCGTCATTTGTTGATCTGAATGCGCCGACGCCGTCCGAATTGCGCGATGATACGCACTTTGGGCCCGCGCCCTCTGCCAGAGCGCGTGCGGACACCT
The DNA here is from genome assembly GCF_001908205.1 of Bradyrhizobium sp. NAS80.1. GTDB lineage: Bacteria > Pseudomonadota > Alphaproteobacteria > Rhizobiales > Xanthobacteraceae > Bradyrhizobium. Next base: position 1,045 of record NZ_LGHL01000375.1, on the reverse strand, counting down.
CCGGGGGTCTTGCGTCATTTGTTGAGCTGAGTGCGCCGACGCCGTCCGAACTGCGCGATGATGATCACTCCGCGCCCTCGCCCTCTGCCAGGGCTCCAACCGGCATCTACCGCGGTTTTCCTTTGGTTGATCTGACAACGCCGACGCCGTCTGGGTTAGATGAGGTTGATTCCGTGAGGGCGGCTCCGACCACCTACTCGGAGGCTCAGAGCGGGGCGACAGCCTCGTCCCGGGACGGCGGGCTAGTGCTTGGAGACGATGAATGGCTGGGTGATGAGCATATCCATAGGGATTACGAGCTGCTGGAGCAGCTGTTGCAGCGGAACCGTCCGGATCTCGCCGCCCGAACGCAGTTCGTGGATCCCATGGTTGCCCATTATCAGCTGCGCTTGGCCGCTACCGATAGCGACGCGCGACGCACACTCCAGCTCCTCATCGATCGGAATGGTAATGATACAGCCGACTTCCTGTTTCTGCCAATGAACGATGCCGATCGTCTTAATGAGCTCGGCGAGCATTGGTCGTTGCTATTCGTTGATCGCAGCGACAGGCAGCGGCCGGTCGCCTATCACTACGATTCCGTCCGGGGATACAACGACAACCGCGCAGCAAAGCTCGCGAAACGGCTGAGCCTCAGCCTAAAGGCAGCCGACATGGCCCAGCAGCAGAACACCTACGATTGCGGCGTCTTTGTCGTGGACGGCACGCGAGCGCTGGTCCGACGATTGGCGCAAGGAGAGCGACCCGAACACGAGCCGTTGCACCTCGACAACCTCGTCGCTGATCGACAGGCACTCCAAAGCCGGCTTAGCATTACACCTTTATTTCCTTAGTGCGCTCTGCGCGCTTTGACTGATGAGCCCTGCGCCACAAGGATCGACCTGGCGCTGGAGCTGCCGGAGCTGTCTCCGCGCGAACTGGCCGTGCGGCTCACCGACGAGCGGAAGTACTTCGTCTCGGAAGCGTCAGTCTATCGGCTGCTGAAGGCGCATGACCTGATCACCAGTCCGGCCTATGTGGTGATCAAGGCCGCGGACGAGTTCAA
>NZ_LGHL01000374.1 GCF_001908205.1 Bradyrhizobium sp. NAS80.1 | reverse complement strand
GCCCAGCCCGGGCGCTGCAGCCGCGCCGGCTGCCGCTGCGCTCGCAGGCTTCGTCGGCGACATTGACGAACTGCAGCTTGCTAAGGTCGCGCGGTCGGCCGGCTTCATCAAGTTCGCCGCCATCGGGCAGGGGCCGGACCAGGCCAAGCTCGTGTCGTTCAGCGTCGATGAGGAGACCGCGAGCTGGCTGTCAGGTTACTTCGCGGTGATCCTGAAGTCGGTCACGCTGGACGGCTGGGTGGTGATTGGCCTGCTCATGATCATGGCGGCCTTGAGCTGGGTCGTGATGATCGACCGCTCAACCTATCTCACCCGCCAGGCCAAGGCCAATGCGGTGTTCATGAAGAGCTTCCGCGAGGTCGCCGACGACCTCACGGTGCTGGACAGCGGCGAGGATGCCGCAACCCTCGGCGGCCGGCTCACCGCGGCCGACGCGAAAGTGCTGAAGTCGTCCTCGCTCTATCGCATCTACCACATCGGTGCTGAGGAAATCCGTCATCGCTTTGCCCGCAACGGCGGCCGTGCGGTGGTCCTGTCGGGGGCGTCGATCGCGGCGATCCGCGCAGCGCTTGATGGCGGCGTGGTCAAGGAGATCCAGCGGCTGAACCGGATGATGGTGATCCTCACCATCGCGATCTCCGGCGGTCCGTTCCTCGGCCTGCTCGGCACGGTGGTCGGCGTCATGATCACCTTCGCGGCGATCGCAGCGTCGGGCGATGTCAACGTCAACGCGATCGCGCCCGGTATCGCGGCGGCGCTGGTCGCGACCGTCGCCGGTCTCGGCGTCGCGATCCCGGCGCTGTTCGGCTACAACT
>NZ_LGHL01000373.1 GCF_001908205.1 Bradyrhizobium sp. NAS80.1 | reverse complement strand
GGACGCGCCGAGCTTGCGCCCGACCGCGATGCCGACCGCGATCGCGAGCACGTTCTTGGCCGCGCCGCCGATCTCGACGCCGCGAATGTCCGTGGAGTGATAGGGACGGAATGTCGGCGAACCCAGTGCCTGCACCAGGCTGCTGGCCAGTGCCTCGTCCTTCGCCGCCAGTGTCACGGCCGTCGGCAAGCCGCCCGCGACATCGTCTGCAAAGCTCGGACCCGACAGGATCGCCGGCTGCGCGTGAGGGGCGGCCTCGTCGATCACTTCCGTCATGAATTTGTGGGTGCCGTGCTCGATGCCCTTGGCGCAGGCGACGATCGGCACCGGCTTCGCCAGATGCAAGGCCAGCATGTTGACCACCCCGCGCAGGTGCTGCGCGGGCGTTGCGATCAACACCATGTCGGCGCGTGCGGCCACGGCGAGATCACTCGTCACGGCGATCTCCGCGACGAGCCGCACGCCGGGCAGCCGCGGATTGTCGCGTGTCGATGCGATTCTGGTCGCATGTTCGGCATTGCGCGCCCAGAGCGTCACGCTCCGCCCTGCCCTCGCCGCCACCGTCGCCAGCGCCGTGCCCCAGGCGCCTGCACCGATCACCGCGACGGATTGGAACGCGGTCATCGCTAGAATCCCGCTCGCGTGTTGCCGTAGCCTGCCGGCGCCGTCGCATTGGCATCCAGCAGCCAGCGTGCACGGGGTTGCGCTTCCATCGTGTCGGTCAGACCGAGCGCGAGGCGTTCGGCGCCGGCCCATGCGATCATCGCGCCGTTATCGGTGCAGAGCGCAGGCGGCGGCATGATCAGTTGCGTCTTGGCCTGTCGCGCGACGTCATGCAGGGCGCCGCGGATCGCCTGATTGGCGGCGACGCCGCCGGCGGCCACGAGCGCGCGTGGCGCGCCGAACTGTTCGTGGAAAAGCTTGAGACCAACACTCAGCCGGTCGGCCGTCGAATCCAGCACGGCGGCCTGGAAGCTTGCGCAGAGATCGCTGATGTCCTGCGGTGTGATCTCCGTGAGTCGGCTCGCTTCGTTGCGCACCGCCGTCTTCAATCCCGACAGCGAGAAGTTGGCGTCGGGGCGTCCCTGCATCGGCCGCGGAAACGCGAACCGCGTGGCATCGCCATTTGCGGCCGCGCGCTCGACCTGCGGTCCGCCGGGATAAGGCAAGCCCAGCATCTTCGCGACCTTGTCGAAGGCTTCGCCGATCGCATCGTCGACAGTGGTGCCGAGCCGCACGTACTGGCCGACGCCGGTGACTGCGACGATCTGGGTATGGCCGCCCGAGGCGAGGAAGAGGCAGTAGGGAAATTCGATTCCATCGGTGAGGCGCGGTGTCAGCGCATGTGCCTCGAGATGGTTCACCGCGACCAGCGGCGTGTCATGCACCATCGCGATCGCTTTCGCGGTCGTGAGCCCGACGATGACACCGCCGATCAGGCCCGGCCCTGCGGCCGCCGCGACACCGTCGAGCTGGGCGAAGCCGATACCGGCCTCGCGCATGGCGCGGTCGATGATGCCGTCGAGCAGATCGACATGCGCGCGGGCGGCGATCTCCGGCACGACGCCGCCGAAGCGGGCGTGCTCCTCGACCTGCGAGCGCACGATATTGGACAGGATCTTGCCGCTGCCGTCAGGCGCGCGCTCGATCACAGCCGCGGCGGTCTCGTCGCAGGTGGTTTCGATACCCAGTACCAGCATTGGCGAATTGTTATCCAATTTGCGCCCTTGCGCTCATCCGTAAAGCAGAGTTCTGGTACGTCCGGTAGCATTCCGGGGTCGGCCTGTGCAATCGTCACGCGCGGCCATCCTCGCGAATGCGTCACCGCCACGTCCCCGGGAACACAAGCGATGTCCATTCTTGTCACACGGCCGCATCCCGACAATGAGGCGACGGCGGAAAATCTGCACGCGCGGGGTCATGTGGTGCTGCTGGCGCCGGTGCTCAAGTTCGAGCCAGTCGCTTTCCACGACGAGAGCGAGGCGGGCTACGACGCCGTCATCGTCACGTCGGCCAACGCGATCCGCGCCGTCGCACCGCAATTGCGGGACCTTGGCCTCTTGCAGCTTCCGCTGTTTGCGGTCGGCGAACACACCGCCGCCGTGGCGCGGGACGCCGGCTTTGCCGAGGTGATCGTCGCCGGCGGCGATGCCGTGGCCTTGCGCGACAAGGTGATGCAGAGCGCGCGCGACAAGGTGCTGAAGAAAAAGAGCTCGTTGCTTTATCTTGCAGGCGCGGATCTGTCGCGCGATCTCGGTGGCGAACTCGGCGCCGAAGGATTCAACGTGGTCACGCAGACCACCTATCGCATGGCGCCGGTCAAGATATTGCCGCGCGAGGTCTGCGAGGGCTTTGCCGCGCATGGGATCGAAGCCGTGCTGCATTACTCCCGGCGCAGCGCGCGGGCCTTTCTGGATGCGGCACGGGACGAAGGCGTCGAAATCTCGGCGCTGGCGATCCCGCAATGCTGCCTGTCCGAGACGGTCGCGGGCGTGCTGCGCGACGCAGGCGCGTCGCAGGTTCTGGTGGCGGCGACCCCGGACGAAAATGCCCTGTTCGACACCTTGGAGCGTGCTTTGCGCACCCGTTTGGCGTAAGAGGTCGAGCCGAATCCGACGCAATCGGGTCCGCCCCGGGTACGCAAGTGTGAGGAACCGTCACGATGGCCGACGACAAGCCTGAAGACGCAGGATTGGCCCCCGAGTCCGGCCGTGCCAAGCGCGCCCCGCCCACCATCGACCTCGAGGCGGCAGAAGTCTCGACCCAGCCGCAGGAGGTGGCGGGCGAGCCGGAGGCTCAGCAGGCGAGCGAGCAGGCCGCGGATGAGCGGGCCACGTCGGAAGAGACCAAGCTCGAAGAGACCAACACCGAACAAATCAAGGCCGAGCCTTACTCCGACCCCGTCGAGGAGCAGGCTTCCGTGGCGTCCGCGCCTGCGTCGCCGCCGATTTCGCGGCCGATTTCGCCGTGGGTCATTGCGCCCTTCTCGGGTGCAGTGGCCGCGGCACTCGTGCTCGCGGTTGGCTGGATGCTGGGCTGGCCCGCGGTGGAGGCGCCCCCTGCCGCGCCGCAAGTGACAAGCGCGACGGTCGACGCGCTGAGTGGTCGCGTTGCTGCGGTCGAAGCCAAGACTGGCAAGCCCGCCGCCGATCCGGCCATGGCGACGCGGATCGACGCGCTGGAAAAATCCGTTGGCACCCTGCGCAGCGACATCGCCAATTTGCGCGCGCAGTCCGACAAGACTGCGAGCGCGTTGAACGACGTGAAATCTGCGCCGCGCACTGCGGCGCCTGATCTTGCCGCCCTCAACGACCGCATCGCGCAGCTCGAGCGCGCCAGCAAGACCGAGCGCGCCGAGCTCGCGCAGCAGGGCGAAAAGATCGCCAGTGCCAAGACGGTGGATGACCAGCCGTTGCGCCATGTGGTGGCGGCGGCCCTGCTCGACGTCGCTGTTCGCCACGGCGACCCCTACGAATCGCAATTGGCCGCGGCGCGGTCGCTTGCCGCCGAGCCCGACGCGCTGAAGCCGCTCGACGCATTCGCATCGTCAGGCATTCCGACACCGGTCGCGCTGAGCCGCGAGCTGCTCAACATCGTGCCCAAACTCTCTCCGCCGGCGGAGGCACCAGCCAGCGGCGCCGGCATCGTCGAGCGTCTGCAGGCCGGGGCGTCGAAGCTTGTCCGCATCGAGCGCACCGACGGCGTTGGCAATGATCGCGGCGCCATCGTCGCGCGGGTCACCGCCGCGGCGCTCCGCAACGATTTCGTGGAGGCCCGGCGCGAGCTGAAGACGCTGCCCGAGCCCGATCGTGCACCGGCGCAGGCCTGGCTCGACAAGGCCGCTGCCCGCGACGCCGCACTCGCCGCCTCCCGCAAATTCGCCGACGATGCCATGGCGGATCTCACCAAGCCTGCTCAATAAGGTTCGCGCAACAACTAGCGCGTAATAGGGATCGCCATGCTTCGCATCGTCCTGTTCCTCGTCCTGATTGCGCTGGCGGCAGCCGGCGCGGCCTGGGTTGCCGATCAGTCCGGCGATTTCGTCCTGACCTGGGGCGGTTTCCGCGTCTCGACGACGTTTCCCAGGTTCGTGCTTTTGCTGGGCCTTTTTGCCGCAGTAGTGGTGCTCGTCTGGAGCATCCTGACCACGATCTGGCGCACGCCGGGACGTCTACGCCGCCGCCGTCACGAAAAGCGCCACGCCCGCGGCCGCCACGCCATCACCCACGGCCTGCTCGCTATCGGTCATGGCGACACCGCGCTCGCCCGCCGGCACGCCGAAGCGGCGCGGCGGCATGCGCCGAATGATCCGCTCGCGCTTCTGTTGCACGCGCAATCCGCCCAGCTTGAAGGCAGGCGCGACGAGGCGCAGCGCGTCTTCCGCGCCATGGCCGAGCGCGAGGACACGCGCCTGCTCGGCCTGCGCGGCCTGTTCATCGAGGCGCAGCGCGCCGACGATGCGGTCGGCGCGGTGATGATCGCGGAGGAAGCGATCAAGCTGTCGCCGTCCTCGACCTGGGCTTCGCATGCCGTGCTCGGCTTCCGATGCGCCCGCGGCGACTGGAGCGGCGCGCTCGCGATCCTCGATTCGAATCTCTCCGCGGGCCTGATCGACAAACAGGCCTATCGCCGCCAGCGCGGCGTGCTGCTGACGGCGCGCGCGCTGGAATTGGAAACGAGTGACCGCGGTGTCGCGCGCGAGAGCGTGATGGAGGCGGTCAAGCTCGCGCCGACCCTGGTGCCGGCCGCGGTGCTTGCGGCAAAGTTCGAGAGCGAGGCGCATCAGGTGCGCCGCGCCATGAAGCTGGTCGAGGCCGCCTGGCTCGCCAATCCGCACCCTGATCTCGCCGAGGCCTACGCGCATGTAAAGCTCGGTGATTCTGCGCGGCAGCGCTTGCAGCGGGTCGAGGCGCTCGCGGCCAAGAGAAACGACAAGACGCCTGCCGCCAAGGCTGGCCACATCGAGGGCCAACTCGCGATCGCACGCGCCGCGATCGACGCTTCCGAATTCGCCCGCGCGCGCGAGGTGCTGGCGCCTTACGTCAGCGATCCGACCCAGCGCGTGGCGCTGCTCATGGCCGAGGTCGAGCGCACTGAGCATGGCGACAGCGGCCGCGCCCGTGCCTGGACGCTGCGCGCGGTGCGTGCCCGCCATGATCCGGCCTGGACCGCGGACGGCTATGTCAGCGATCGCTGGCGCCCGATCTCCCCGGTCACCGGCCGCCTCGACGCCTTCCAGTGGCAGACGCCGGTTGCAAGCCTGCCTTCCGACAAGGGAACCACGATCGAATCGTCGGCCTTCGAGGAAGCCATGCTGGCGGCCCCGCCGCCGAAGCGGGTGACCGCACCCTCGAGCGAAAGCCCGGTGGAACCGGCCGTGACTGCACCGGATCCGCTGCCGACTGCACAGGACAATTCGCCCCCCGAGGCCAAAGAAGCCGTCAAGGAAGAGCTGGTCGTCACGCCCGCTGAGCCGGCCAAACCGGCCCCGGATCCGGCCGAATCAGCGCCGACGGCGGCAACACCGGTGTTCCGGACCCGCGCCGACCTCGGCCAGCCTGCGCCGGCGCCGATCCAGGCCATCATCCCGATCGTCCGTGCCCCTGATGATCCCGGGATCGATGACGACGGTCCGAGCGATGAATTTACGGAACAAATCGGCACGCCGAAGGCCCAGGCCGGCGGCTGGCGCGGATTCTGGTCCCGCTGGGGTGCGTGAGGCGCATTTCGCGTCCCGCTTGTCCTTGCCAATTCGGGCCATGCCCGATATCAGGAGCGCGCGTATCGGGGTCGGCCTCGCCGGGCCCCGGCAGGGTTCGCCGCAATAGCTCAGTCGGTAGAGCACGTCATTCGTAATGACGGGGTCGGGGGTTCGAATCCCTCTTGCGGCACCAGCGCCCCAGTGTCCAGACCGAAGACATCGGTAACAGATCGTACCTAAGACATAGGTGACAACCTCGTGCCGAGCGGGTTGCCGATTGGTTGCAAGGTCATTTACTCCAGGGTCGATCCAGCC
>NZ_LGHL01000372.1 GCF_001908205.1 Bradyrhizobium sp. NAS80.1 | reverse complement strand
TGCCGGCGTCGCTTCGCCCCCTTCTCCTTCAAGTCTGCTTCCGGGGCAACACGGACATCAATCGGTGAGATAACGGGTTAAGTCCGTCGAAAATGACCCGTTGCGGAAGTCGGCTGGCCAGAGTTGCTGCTGCGCAGAACGCTGCCTATCAGTGCCGGCGGTGTGATAGGGTCCGGTCGTCGGTCCAGCGGGTAGTCTATGAGGCGGCGAGATTTCATCACATTGCTCGGTGGCGCGGCAGCAGCGTTGCCGCTTGCGGCACGCGCGCAGCAGCCCGAGCAGGTGCGGCGGATCGGAGTGCTTATGAACCGGGCCGCTGACGACCCACTAGGTCAAGTTAGCCTCGCAGCGTTCCAGCAATATCTGCAACAATTGGGCTGGGGTGAGGGCCGTAATGTGCGGATTGACACCCGCTGGGGCGAAAACAATGCAGACCTCGTTCGCAAATATGCGGCGGAATTGGTCTCGCTTGCGCCGGACGTCATCCTAGCTGTTGGCACCCTGGGCGCGATGGCAGTTCAACAACTTACCCGTACCTTGCCGATCGTGTTCGTGAACGTCACCGATCCGGTCGGTGCTGGCTTGGTAAATACCCTGCCCCAGCCGGGCGGCAACGCTACCGGCTTTATGCTTTATGACTATAGCTCGAGCGGAAAGTGGCTCGAACTCCTCAAGCAGATCGCACCGAATGTGACTCGAGTGGCTGTCCTACGGGATCCCGCTAATCCCACTGGCCTCGCTCAGCTCAGCGCCATCCAGGCTATAGCGCAGTTGATCGGAGTGGAGGTGAGCCCCGTCGACGCACCCGACACGAGCGAGATCGAACGCGCCGTCGCGGCCTTCGCCGCCTCTCCGGACGGCGGCCTGATCGTGACGGGGAGCGCGCTGACCTCGGCCAATCGCAATCTGATCATCACGCTGGCGGCCCGGCACAAACTGCCCGCGGTTTATTCCGACCGCTTGGTCACCGTCGACGGCGGCCTGCTCTCCTACGGGCCTGATCGGGTCGAGCTATACAAGCACGTGGCCGGCTACGTCGACCGTATCCTGAAGGGCGAGAAGCCCTCCGTCTTGCCGGTTCAAGCTCCGACCAAGTACCTACTGGTTATCAACCTCAAGACCGCCAAGGCGCTTGGCCTCACCGTGCCGCCGGCGCTGCTCGCAGGCGCGAACGAGGTGATTTGAATAACAAACGAATGTCCGAGTCTGGCCGATTGTGTTGAAAAACTCGGTTTTCTGTGAGGTGTAATTTTTCTAAGCCGTGCTGACGCGTTCTCGCGGCAGAGACGTGGGGGGACCGCGTCAGTTCG
>NZ_LGHL01000371.1 GCF_001908205.1 Bradyrhizobium sp. NAS80.1 | reverse complement strand
AAGCGAACGCACACGCGCCGTCTCTAGCCTGAGCAATCATGGGCACCTCCCAATAGCGGGAAAGGGCTAGCCAACCTTTTCGTTCCGCGATCTTCTCGGTTGTAATGTTGTTCCGACGGTGCGGTGCGAGAGGATTGTGTTGGGCATAGTTCCCTCAAAGAGCCGGGGGGGGCGGGTTCTGGAAATCGGAAGGGACCAATCCCCGAACGCGGCGGCGGTCCAACGTTAGCGGCCGCAGGTTGCGGGTTTTTTCGGAAGGAATACCTTCAGGTTTCAACCACCGAAGTTTGCTGAACAGGTGTTTCCATGTCCGGACCGCCTCCGATCCCGCTGCAACTGCGCATCCTGCGCGGCAATCCAAGCAAGCGGCCGTTGCGGCCCGAGCCGCAGCCCGCCGTCGATCCGCAATGTCCGGAGCCGCCGCCTTTCGTGACGGGTTATGCGGCCGACGAATGGTGGCGCGTCGGGCCGGAGCTTCACAGGCTTGGCTTGCTGACTGCGGTCGATATCGCGGTATTGGCCGCCTATTGCACGAGTTATCAGCTTTGGCGGCAGGCTCAGGAAGCATTGGAGCGCATGGCCAACCGCGACGACAGCATGCACGGTCTATTGGTCAAGAGCGCGGACGGTAACGCGCGTCGTAATCCGCTGGTCAAGATCGCTGCCGACGCAGCGGCCGATATGCTGCGGTATGCGGGCGAATTCGGCCTAACACCTGTCGCCCGCAGCAGGCTCGCCGTCGGTGTTCATCCGAAATCGCCGGGCAAGTTCGACGGCTTGCTCGGCTAGTCAAGCTGAACCCGTCCGCTCGTCAAGGAGGGAGGCCGCGTCCGCTCTTACGCCGATAGCGGCACAAATGCAGACTTCTCTGTAGGTCCGAGCCGGGCCAACAGGCGACATCGCGCGTGCACTCCTCTGGACAATTTTCTGAGTGAAGCCTTGGCGTTCACCCGTAAAGGTCAAAGTGAATGCGACTTTTCTTGTTGGCGAGCGCTACGGCCGCCTCTCGACGCATGCTTGCGCACGTAGCGGATGAGTAGCCTTTACGAATAATTACGCATCAGATTCTATATTCACCAAAACTTCCCCGGCGATGATTTCGGGGTCTCCAAGATTAAGGTCATAAAGGCTTGCTTTAACAAACCCCAGTACTTTTTCGTTCGCCGCATTGGCGCTTTCGCGGTCCTCGAATATCATCACAGCGACACCGACGCCTTCGCCCCCATCCAGTACATAATAAGATCTAAATCCGTGCGATTTCCTTAGGATCTGAACGATGCCGCTTTTGGCGCGGCGAGCAGCATCCGCAACCGAGCGAACCTTCGTGTACTTTCGAATGACTATGTACATGACGCCACCCATGCGTCTCAGTTCCAGCCCCACGCATCAAAGCATATCGGGCCCCTGCTGGACTAGGGCCTACTTCCGAGATGGGTCATTCTCGACCAACTCTGCGGGCTTCGGCTACCGTTCGACGTCTGCTCCTCCCCGAAAGCGATCTGCTTACTGCGTCGCAACGAAATGACGCGAAGGGCCCAGAAGCGGAAGTTACGACGCTTTGCGTGAAGTCCGCTAAGGGCCGAAAAATAGCTGACTACGAGCGCCGTCCTATGCGCCAATCGCAGGCAAAGTGCGTTATAATCTTTTTAGGGCGACGGAAGGCTGATGCTTCAATGACATCGTGGCTACTTCCTGAAGTCCCGCTCTTTCTCCTGACTGCCATCGCTACGCATTTGGTTATGTCATTTGCGCAGACAGTGATGCATTATAAACTCGGTCACCATCCCATGGGCGGCCGATTCTTTCATAATCACATCGACTTCCATCACACCTATTATTCCAAAGATCATCTCGTCTCACGAACCTACCTCGGTGACGAGGGCAACAACACACCGTTTTTCTTTATCCCTTTGTTTCTCGTCGGCGGATGCGCATATTTCCTGCTGCCGCTCAGTCTTTTTGTGGCGATGGTCATCGGAAGCGCGGCATCGTTTTATGCGCACGTCTTTTTCGACAAGGAATACCACGTGGAGGGATCGCGGCTTCAGCGATTTGCGTGGTTCAGACGGATGCAGGAGCTGCACTTCATTCATCACCGGCACGCGAACAGAAATTTTGCCGTGATCCGCCTCTTCTGGGATAGGCTTCTCGGCACCTATCGAGGGTCGGATGCCGGTTGCATAGAATCAGACGACTCTAATATTTCGGTTCAACAGAACTCAAAAGGGCGGGAATTCTACGTGACGCATGTCCGTCCTGGGTCATTTTCGACCGAGTCAGCGGGCTTTGCCTGCCAGCTGATGTCCGCTTCGCTCCAAAAGCAACGTAATTTCTGCACGACAGCAAAATGGCGCGATGGGGCCAACAAGCGACATTTGGAATGAAAGAGGACGCCAATTGAGGCGGCCTTACTCCGAGGGCAGGACGGTGGGGGTGCATCAAGTCCCGCATCTGCTGCAAGAAGTCCTGCATCTGCTGCGAGTCGGCAATCACGCTTGCGGTGGGATGCATCGCGTCCCGTTTCTGCTGTAGGTCGGCGATCACGCC
>NZ_LGHL01000370.1 GCF_001908205.1 Bradyrhizobium sp. NAS80.1 | reverse complement strand
TCTAAGTTGAAGCGACGTGCTAGCTTAAGCGCTAGAACCGCCTTGGACGAATAACTTCTTCTATCGCGCTCAAGCGCCTTGGCGTTTTCACACAGCCAAGACCCAAAGCGGAAACTCTAGGTGATTTTAATGGCCCGAACTCGGATCAGCTTTTGCAGGCGGGATAATCGACCATTGAAGACACAAATTCGTTCACTCGCGTCACGATGTCAGACGAGTGAACAAGGTAAGAGCTGTCGAGGCCATTCACGGTGACAGATAGCTTCGGATCGCACTTGAGAGAGAAATGAAGTATGCAACTCGTTTTCTGCGCGTTAGCGTGACAAGTTGCGGCCAAATCATAGTGAGAGCCGTCCGGGTCATTTCTGAACAGCACAATCTCAGAAGTTTCGACACCGGCGTAGCTACGCTGAAACCCACCGTCAAAACCAGACGGCGGCGTGTCACGAACTGTTACGTTGGGAGGATATGGCGGGGTTCGTTTCCATCGTAGCTGAGCATGCGCGACGAAATCACCTGTGTTCGGCGAAGATGTGCTTAATAGATTTGAGTTGTACTCGACGTGTAAGAGGATGCGGCCATTGCAGAGTCCTATGCAATTCAAACCATAGGCAGCGTTTTCGGGGGCGGTCGGGCTGCTGAAACTTGGATAATAAGTTAGGATCAGAACTCCTCGTGTTTTCTCGGCTGATTTGCTGCTGCCATAACGAAACGCTTCTGAGAGATGAAATATAATTGGATGGGCGTCGGGCGGAATTGAACTCAAGGGATAGCGGTCGGCCGAATCGTAAAGTTCAATCACTCCACATCTGGCGTCGTGGGTTGACGCGGCATTGTACCCGGCCAATACGAAGCCAGCGACAATTGTTACCCCTGTACCTATAACGACGGTTCGGCGCGGTGTCATGGGACAAGTCAACACGTTAAAGGTGAAAAGCCTCTGAACGTCTCGGCGGGTTCGGACTTCCGTTTCTGGCCCCTTTGAGACCTGCCGATTGTGCCGCACAGCGTCCGCTTTCAGAGGTAACCCGGACGACATGTGCTCGGGCTGAGTTCTTCTCAGTTTCACCCTGGCTGTGTAAAAACGCGAATGATCGAGACACGGCTAGAATTACATTCTTCAGTTCGTCGTCTAAGTTGAAGCCACGTGCTAGCCTAAGCGCTAGAACCGCCTTGGA
>NZ_LGHL01000037.1 GCF_001908205.1 Bradyrhizobium sp. NAS80.1 | reverse complement strand
CCTACAGGTGGTCGAGACCGCGTCCGTCAAGGAATACGGAAAGCCACGCAAAATCCCGGCTGGCGCAGCGATTCATTTCCATGGTGATGATCCCGAGGAGGGTCCGTTGACCAGATACACGACGGCGATACGAGCAGTACGCCTCGCAGCGTAGCAGCGAAATCCACGCAATGCGTTTCTGCGCTCTTCGTTTGTGCGGGCGCCTCCGACTGGAGACGCCAAGATGCCGCCCTTCGATACTGCAGCAGTTGTTCTTGTCGGAGTCGCTTCATTTGCGGCCTTCGTGAACGGGGCGCTCGGGTATGGCTTTTCGTCACTCACGGTGCCGCTCGCGCTCGTGTTCTACACGAACCGGGTCCTGAACCCGGCGGTCGTTATCATCGAAGTCTTCGTCAATCTGTACGTTCTGTTCATCAACATCCGCGGGGTGCCGAGTGGAAACGGGTGCTACCGATTCTCATTGGGCTACTGCCCGGAATTGGAGTAGGTGCATTTGCTCTGGCTTCGCTGGAGGCTGGCTGGATTAAACTCTCCACTTACTCAGTGATCTTGCCCCTCATCCTGATCCAGGCAGCCGGCTGGCGTAGGCCCATACAATCGCGCTGGCTAGTCGGCCTGCCCTTCGGGACGACATTAGGCATCCTCTATTCGGTCACAACAATCTCAGGCCCTCCCCTGGCGATCTTGTTCAACAATTAAGGCATGGTCAAAGACGAGTTCCGGGCCGGGCTTGCATTGGTCCGTGTTGCGGAATCGAGCGTAACCGCACTGGCGTATTACAAGCTTGGACTCTTTATCGCCGAGAGCGGAAGCCTACTCCTGCTGCTTGTTCCCTGCGCTCTGATTGGCATACCGACCGGCGCCTTCGCCATCCGAAGACTGGATCCCGAGACATTTCGCCGAATATGCATGAGTTTTGACGCATGGGTCGTCGGGTTCGGACTTTCCCGAACGTTGATCGAACTGAAGCTGATGGAAAGCCCGTGGGCCTACAGCGTAATGGTGGCCACGATTCTGATCGATGTCTGTTTGCTCTACATCTTCTTCACGGTGCGGAGAGCGAATACGGAAAGATCACGAGTCTCGTGGGTGTTGCCGACGACGAGCAGCGAGAGTGGGCGCGGTGACCGCATGTCTTTCGAAGTGGCGGAGCTTTCACGAGACCGGTTCGAGAGCCTCAACAGGTCCCTCGGTTATGTCATCGGCATAATGGCCATTCTGATGCTCGCACACACGTTTTTGTCCTCAGCTCGCCTGCCCTCCTAGCGCGAGCCGGCGGCTTTGCTGATCTTTTTGTTGTCAAGCGCGTTCAATAATCCTGAATTCGACGAGGGGCGGCGCAAGACGCAATCTCAAGAGACCCCCTCTTGGGGAAGCTCAATTTGGTAGGAACTGAGCACGCCACTCCTGAGCTCGAGCGACCTGTCAATCGCTTTCACCCTGTCGCGCTCGTGGGTAACGAGCAGCAGTGTCTTGCCACGTTCACGGACCGCATCCGTAAGCATTACCATCACGCTTTCCGCGCTCTGGTCATCGAGGTTGCCGGTGGGTTCGTCTGCCAGGACGAGCGCAGGATCGTTCGCCAAGGCCCTCGCAACCGCAACTCGTTGCTGTTCACCACCGCTGAGTTGAGAAGGATTGTGATCACTGCGATCGGCGAGGCCAACAACGTCGAGCAGTTCGCGGGCTCGATCGCTATTGGCCCGCCCCAAGGCAATCATCGGGAGCAGAACGTTCTCCAAAGCTGTTAGCTGTGGGATCAGATTATAGGACTGAAAAATGACCCCGACCTCCCTGGCCCGGTATTTCGAGGCCTGGGTCATCGACAGGCGGCCGATATTGGTCCCTGCGACAACAATGTCCCCCTGGTCCGGGCCATCAAGACCCGCAATAAGGTTCAGAAGTGTGGTTTTGCCTGATCCGGACGGACCGCTGATGCGCACGAACTCGCCTTTCCTAATGTCGAATGAGACGCCACGCAGCGCGCCAACGGTGGAGCGCTCTCCTCGATACGTCTTCGAGACTCCGCGCACCGATACGAACGGATCTTGGGTCATGAGCGCCCCTCCGACAGGCTTGTTGCCAGGGCCTGTCGCAGAAGACGGAGGCCCGTTGGCGCAAGACCGACGATAACGGCCACGATTCCGATCGCGACGATCGATCCAGCTACCATCAGATCAAGCGCCGGCTGCGTGGTGCCAAGATCAGCCATCAGCGATGGTATCGCGAAGGACCGCGGTACAAATAGAACTGCGACAAAAGCACCGATAGCAGATCCAGCCGCGCCCAACACCAATCCGAACACAACGGCAGGTGCGATACTCATCGCAGGCGAACACCCGAGCGCCATCAATGTGGCGTATTGCCTGCGGCGATCAACGTATATGTCATGCAAGAGGTTTGCGGCGAATGTCCCGGCCAATAACACGGTTGCGACGCTCAGGGCCGTGAACACCGCCAATGTCAGGACGAAATCGCGCACCTTGCGTTCATATTGACTGTATCGCTCTGTGACGAAGACGCCCGGCTCAAGCCGGAAGGCTTCCTGTAGTTTGGCAACGAGCGAGGGCACGGCGGACATGCTCCTTGCAACGACGAGCGCATCAGTCAGCGTCGGTCGACCGAAAATATCCTCACTCGTCTGAATGTCTACGAAAGCCCCGCTCGAAACGTCGGTCGCCTCGGGGTTCAGCGAAGGGGCTTCGGCCGATCTCGGCGGTGCTCCCCGCAATTCCAGTTTGTCGAGGATCCCGATGACCGTAAGCTCCAGATCCCCTCCATCCGCCTTGCGAATCGGGAAAGCGCCGCCGATGTCGACGCCAAGCGCGCGAGCCGACGCCTGATCGAGAACCGCGACCGCACGATCGTCTTTGCGAAGAAATCGACCGCGCGCGAGCACAAAGCTGCTCACTTCCCGCTCGAGATCCGGATCGATGCCAAAGACGTAAATGTTGAGAAAGCTATCACCGGAAACGACGTTTCGAAAAAGCGATTGTCGCCTGATAACCCGATTGTTGCCCGCCGCATGTTCCAGGTCCGCGGGATCAATCAGCGGCTCGTAAACCGGTATTGTAAGGGGCGGCAGATTTCCGCTACGCGGCGTTTCGAACAACGCCCGATTAAACCGGCTCTTTACGTGAATGATGTCGGGGCGGTCCTGGCGTATGGCTCGGTTCAACGCGTTCCGGGCACCTTCGACCACCATCAGTGACGCAGCCACGGTCGCGCTGGTGGCGGCAAGGATCATGATCGCGGCTATTGCTTCGACAAACCGTCGTCCCATACCTCCGAATGTGAGCTTCACCCAAATCATGCCGATACCCGCAACAGCTGCGCTGGGCGTTGCGCGAGCGGCCAGAGTAACACCGGCACCGCTGCGATGCTTGCCGCTACAAGCGCGATGCCGGCAGCGAGAATGAACCCTGAAACGGTTCGCGCGAACGGCAGAATGGCTGTGGTCGCTGCCGCAAGCAGTATTCCAGCGGCAAGGACAACGTACAGACGCAGTGCGGAATAGAGCAAAACCTGGGGGCGCGAAAACCCCACGGCTTGCAGAATTCCAAACTCGCGCCAACGGGCCAGAACCCACTGGATCTGCAGACCGGCTGCTCCGGCTGCCACCAATACAAGCAGGAGAAAGACGAAGAAGGAACCACCCGTCTCTAGTTTCCTTTGCTCCCGGAGGGCCGCCCCAAAATTGTTTCGCTCCGGCACTCTTAAGCAGAAGGTGGCTTCACTGGCAGCGCCGCAGTCTTGCTTAAGACCGCGCTGATCAAGCAAAGATATCGCCTCGCGTACGACCGGAGGCACGGCGCGGACTGAATTCGCCCGTACGATCAGGTCTTTAGGTATCGGCTGCTTCGGGGGTGCCATGCCGCGAGCAGCCAATTGCTCGCCAACGAATCCAAGAAATTCCTTCAAAAGCTGTTTGTTCAAAAGAATCGGTAGCGTTGTTGTCACGCCCTCCGGCGCATCCGGGCGACGCACAGTGAGGACTTCGCTGCCTTGCGCAGCAAGGCGCCAGAATGGCTCAAATCGCCCCTGATCCGGTCCGACGAACTCGAATGTGCCGATCAGGCGCAGCTTCTCGAAGCGTCGAACGATTGGTGGATTCGAATTCGCATAAATCAGGTCGACGGTCGCTTCGGCACCAGGTCGAATTCCGACGTAGCCTGTGATCCCGGACGGGACAACGACCTCGTTGCGATCCGGTGGGCGCACCGTTCCGGATGTCCTAAACAGGGGAGCTCCGAGAACCGCCATTGGCGCCTGCGGATTCAGATCGTGGAAATCTACATAATAGTCGCGCACTGGATCGAATGACCCATCGATGCCTAGCACAGTTGTCCGGGCACCGAGCGATTCCTGCTGCTTCTCGTTTTCAAAGACCACAAACGAGGTGTCGGCGACTAGGCCGAGTTGCGTCCCGTTGTAGGGAGCCTCGACCGACTCCACGCCGGCGGCCGACCGTAGCGTCTCGGCGAGGCTTGTGACTTCGTCCAGAGGCACGCTCCCGAGCTCGATAACAAATGTCGCTGCTCCGGACGCTTCATATCCGGCCAGCAGCTCCGCTCGTCGAAGACCTATCTGCCCCACAAAGAACGTGACTGCGATCAGCGCGGTCGCAATCGCCAGTGCGGTTACCGATGGCCTTCCCGTTCGCTGGCCGTGAAGCCCTGCTGCAGGCTGACCTTCGCGCCACTCAACGCGTTCGCCAATTCGGCCTGTTCCTGGTCTGGACCGACCGCAAGAGCTGATCGATGACCGGGAAGCGACACCGCCAAAACAACGATGGCGAACCCATAGGCGGACGTCAGTAGCATTTCCCGTCTAGTCATGGTGTACCTCCTCCATTAATCGAGATGCCGTGGAATTAACGCCGCTCTCGCATCGTCAGGCGTGTCGGCTGCAGCGATTGTGTGGTCTTGGTCGCGGTATTTCGTCCGCCGTTTCAGGTCGCGATTGGGTTCCGCTGGTCCGGCGCCCGAGACAGAGCGCCCGATCCTTCGATCAGCGATTCGATCTTGGTCGTCTTCCAGCGCTGCCACCACTGAAGAGTTTCTGAAATCCCTGTCAGGAAGGCTGCGACAGGAAGGAACCGGTCTATAATGCCGGCTCGAGAGCAGCTCTCTAACGGAGCATATCGTGCGTATTCTGATCATTGAGGACGAAGCGAAAGTCGCGCACGCGCTGCGCGACGGCCTTGAAGCAGAGCACTACGAAGTCACGATCGCTCCGACTGGAGAAGAGGGCTTCTTTCTCGCCAGCCAGCGTTCTTTCGACCTTCTGTTGCTCGATCTCATGCTGCCCCGCCGCGACGGTCTCGATGTCCTCGCGACATTGCGCAGGTGTGGTAGTCAGACGCCGATCCTGGTCGTCACCGCGAAAAGACACCGTCCAGGACCGGGTTGTCGGCCTCGACCAGGGCGCTGACGACTACCTCACAAAACCGTTTGCATTCTCCGAGCTGCTTGCTCGTATCCGGGCGCTACTTCGTCGTGGACGCATGGACCAAATCCTCAAGCTACAGCACGAGGATCTCGAGATGGATCTCGTCACGCATAAGGTTTGCAGGGGGGCTCAGTCTCTCGACCTGACCACGAAGGAGTTCGACCTGCTCGAATACCTGTTGCGCCACAGCGGCCGCGTCGTGTCACGGGAAATGCTCGCACATGACGTCTGGCACGCGACGGCCAGGGCGACGCCACTCGATAACGTCATTGACGTTACGATCGCGCGGCTGCGCCGCAAGGTCGACGAACCCTACGAAAGAAAGCTGCTCCACACCGTCCGCGGGCTTGGATACCTCCTGAGCGGGAGGCAAGCATGAGGATCCGCCCGCCAAGCGTGCGCGCGCGGCTTACGTTCTGGCATGCTGGCGTGCTGACCCTGATCGTGTGTGTGTTTTCCGTGGGCATTCTGCTGTTTGTCGGGGCACGCCTCTACGCCGGCTTGGACGCGCAACTCGGTCGAGAGATCGCGACGATCAGTAAGATCTTTCGCGAGGAGCCGGATGAACTGAGGGACTTGGGCCCCGACTGGGGCATTACACTGTTCCAAGTGGACGACGGCGGCGCCGGCCAGCAGAGCGAGGCATGGGAACGAGAAGGTCTATCGCGTGCGCTACAAAAAGGCGGTTCGACATCGCCGTTGTCTTGGACAGCGCCAGACGGTCGTAGTTATCGCGTCCAGAGTGCCTCTGACTCGTCCTATCATGTAGCCGCTGCGATTGACGAAACCTCGCTGCGGGACACGCTCTGGACACTCGCAATCATCCTCGCGACCGGTATTCCCTTCGCCGCCGGCCTGGCGATCGCGGGAGGTTACTTCCTTGCCGGCCGCGTACTCTCCCCGGTCGGCGCCATGGCGCAAAAGGCTCGGGAGATAACCGCTGAATCGCTCGCCAAACGGCTTCCGGTCGACAACGCCGAGGACGAGTTCGGGCGTCTCGCGACAGTATTCAATGACACGCTATCCCGTCTGCAAGACGCGTTCGAACGATTGCGCCGTTTCACGGCCGATGCTTCGCATGAGCTCCGCACCCCACTCACCGCGATGCGCAGCGTTGGCGAGGTGGCGCTGCAAAACCCGCTTGATGCTGTTGCATATCGCGACGTCATCGGCAGCATGCTGGAGGAGGTCGACAGGCTCACGCGGCTCGTCGAAAGCCTTCTGATCCTCACGCGCGCCGACTCGGGGAAGGTCCAGCTGGCCCCTGAAGCCCTGGACCTCGGAGCGTTGGTAGGACATGTGATCGATCAGCTTCGGGTGCTCGCCGACGAAAAGCACCAAGAGCTTAGGTTCCGAGCTGTCGTCAGAGTCCATGTTAGAGGAGACGCCGCGCTCATTCGGCATGCGCTCATGAACCTGATACACAACGCGATTAAGTACACCCCAAATGGCGGCACGATCAGCGTCGAAGTGAATGCGGCCGGCGGTGGGGCCATGATCGAGGTACGAGATACGGGACCGGGAATTCCTGCCACCCACCAGGATCGTATTTTCGATCGCTTCTATCGCGTCGACACCAGCCGCTCAAGGGAAGCGGGCGGCGTCGGACTGGGGCTCGCGATCGCTCGGTGGGCGGTTGAGGCGAATGGCGGCCAAATCGAACTCGCAAGCGATATGACAGAAGGAAGCTTGTTCCGGGTCATTCTGCCCAATGCTTCAACCGAGTCCGCCGGAGATCGACAGTTGCCGAACGAATTGCGCAGGGCGAAACAAAGCATCGCGTCACCGTGAAGCAGGCTGCCGCAGGTCCGTTCCAGCGCTCCAGAAATTCATGCGCTGCCTCAGTCGATCACCGGTTGTGGGCGCCTTCGAACCGAAGTGGAACAGCGAAGGTCAACCCGGCGCGAACTTCGTTAAGCGGACGAGCGTTGATTACTGCGTGGCGGTACGCCACATCGAAGGACAGCTTGTCGCTAACCTGCCAGATTAGACCCGCCAGCCCCGAAACGGTCTCCGCCAAGCCGAACTCCTTCTCGTAAAAGAATTCTGCGACCGGTCGCAGCTTCCACTTCGACGGCCCTTCGACGATGGTTCCGACGTCGAATACTTCAGCGCAGTGATCGAGGGGGTCATGATCGTGGTCGCGGCGCTGCTGATCGTCCGTTACGCATATGACAATTTCCTTGATCCACGGCAGCTTTCGGCACCGCTCGAGGGGCTCGTTGTAAACGGAGCGGCGAGCGTTCTAAATGCTGTTTGGTGTTGGGTGCTTATCACCCGAGGAAAGCGGTTGCGATCGCCAGCTCTTGTCGCGGACGGACGACATCTGCTCTCGGATGTTCTATCGTCGGGCGGTGTCGTCGTCGGACTGTCCCTGGCCGTTGTTCTGGACTTGCCAATACTCGATCCTAGCTTGGCCGTACTCGTCGCTATCAACATTCTGTGGTCGGGGTGGCAAGTTCTAAAGGAATCAACGGGAGGGCTGATGGACCAAGCGGTGCCAGAGGCAACGCTTGCACGAATTAGACAGATCATCAGCGAACATGCCGAGGGAGCATTGGAGGCTCACGACGTTCGGACAAGGCACGCTGGCAGATTAATATTTGTCGAGTTCCACCTTGTCGTCCCCGGCGAGATGTCCGTCAATCAGGCCCATGATATCTGCGATCGGATTGAAGCGGCACTACGCGGAGACGATGAGCATAGCTGGATCACAATTCACGTTGAACCCGAAAGCAAGGCAAAGCACTCAGGCGTTCTCGTCCTTTGAGGTTCACGACGTCACGTGGAGAGCAGATGCAATTACAATCCACCCTTACCTGTCCCGCTTGCGGCCACCAAGCTATCGAGGTGATGCCACTAGATGCTTGCCTGTTCTTCTATGACTGCAAGGCATGCGGAACCCGGCTAAAGCCAAAGGCCGGGGACTGCTGCGTCTTTTGTTCATTTGCGACAGTCCAATGCCCACCCATTCAGATAGGCGCTAGCTGCTGCAAGTGAGGCTGTCTCACTTCGCGTTCTCCTTCTTTCGACTGGCCCCAAGCCACCACTGGTCGTCGGCTACGTCGGCTTGGCCGGAGGAACGACAAGGTCTCCTTTTGGGGCCTTAGCGGACAAGCCTTCGACCCGCTCTGATGTCCGATTTCGGGGCCAACGCGGACCGAGCCTAGGGCAGCCTCAACCTTCCGAACGGTTTTGAAAGGATCACGCTGGCGGGCTTCGTCAGAAGCCACAGGCTGCGTAGGTCTTGCGAGCAAGACGGTAGTGCGATCCGACTTCAACGAAGTCGACGTCGAGGCACTGATTGCCCTCGCGGAAATCGCGGGCAAGCCCTGGGCAATTGAGATATTCGATGTTGATCCTCCAGCGATGTTCCTGCGGGTTGTAGGTTGCAAAATCATGCTGCGCAGAGGCCGGTCCCTTGCAAAGCCCAGCGATGTATTGCCGGACCTCCGGGGGCAAATCAGAAATATGGTGCGCATCCCAGGGGTCGTGCTTGTTTATCGAGGCGGCTTGGATGACCGATCCTTGACATATCAGGACAGCCAACAGGCAGTGGCGCCAAGACATCAAAGCCTCCCTAAGGTCATTTGGTGGGGAGATTAATCTCCTCGCTGCTGGATTTCCATCCCGTATCGAAGTGCAGCTTCGAACGCTCATAAACATGGAGGTACAGCGGATAGACCTGCGCGATCACCGGGGTTGCGTCGTTGATGATGCTCATCTCCAGTGGGTCGGCTCGTTCTATCGCCTCAAACTTCGTGCGTAGCTTCTTGCGGGTCGCACTGTTGAGCGCGCGCTTCGTGTACTCGTCGAAGCTTGCGTAATCAATGCAAAGCCCGGTCATGGGGAGGCTCGGGATGCGCGTGAACCCGTTGTCAATCTGGCAGTCGAGGGCCGATCGGTATCGCGCCGGAAATTCCTTGAATACGATCAACTGTGCCCCGAGCCTATGAGCATGTCCCGCAATCCCTGAAGCCAGCACCTCGGCGCGGACACGATGGCAGGCTTCATCGCCATCAAGATGGCCTTCACCGGCGACGCAACCGATCATCAGCGTGCGAGCTCGCATCAGGCGCGGCCACAACCGACGAATGGCGTCGATGGGCACGCCAAACCGCGGGCTCGCTCCGACCAGCAAGTCCAGGTCCAGTAGGAAAAAAGGGCTGTACGGCACAAACCTGACCTACGGTGTCCTTGACGACGAAGTACCGATAATCGAACTCGGGATGAAGCGTATCCTCGACCAGTTCGTAATATCGATGATCCTTGCGCTCGTTCGCGAATGCGACCTGCCAGCGCGGACAGCACTGCAAGTCGCCACGCGCGACGACTTCGAGACGCAACGCGTATCGCATCGGCTCATTTCCCGAGACGTCGACAATTTGGCTAGTCGCGTGCGCAGTCATTGATTCCGACACGATCTCACGTTCGCTACGGTCCGCGCCCACAAGGCGTCATTTATCACGAAGCAACAACAACCAAATCTGACTTATCCGTCACAAAATAACTGACAACTCATTTGCAATTTGACATTCGAGCGGAACATTTCTGACAGTTCTGGAATGTGTTGACGCCGATATCCGTGTGCGAGCTTTGCGCAGCGCGTTGCGATCTTTTGGGGCACCTGCGATTTATCGTGAGCGCTGCCGGCTTGGCATTCTGGGAGTGGTCTCTTGGCAGCGGTGATTGGAGTCACGGGACTCGCAATTGAGGCGCGGATTGTTGCGGACCGGTACACGCACGCGATCTGCGGTGGTGATGGCCGCACACTCACGGAGTCTCTCGCATCCGCAATTGCCGGGGATTGCTGCGGTCTCATGAGCTTTGGCATCGCGGGCGGCCTTTCGCCTGGCCTCCGCTCAGGTACATGTATCGTAGGGTCCACGATCGTCGCGGAGACGATCGAGCTCGCAACTGACCGAAACTGGTCACAGGCGTTACTTCGACTAATCCCTGATGCCATTCATGGCGCAATTTCCGGCGTGCCAACTGTCGCGGCGCATCCGGAGGCGAAGCACCTGCTGCATATGAGCACCGGTGCGCTGGCAGTCGATAATGAATCCCACGTTGTGGCGAGCGTCGCCGCAGCACGCGATCTCCCCGTGACCGCCGTTCGCGTGATCATGGATCCGCTCACCCGCGAGCTCCCTGCTGCGGCTTTGGCTGCGCTGCGTGCGAACGGGACGATCGATCTCGCCGCACTGATCCACGCAATACTGAGGCGGCCTGGCGAATTGCCGACGCTGCTTCGGACTGCTCTGGACGCGTGGACCGGGTTCGATGCGCTGCTTCGCTGCCGTCGATTGCTTGGCCCGGGCTTAGGGCTACCTGCCTTGCAAGCACGCGAGCCAGAGCTAGCCCCGAGCATCGAAATTCCTATCTGCGGCTTGGACAGCCGCCACCTGGAGCGTTCATAAAGCGCGTTATCGCTGACCTGCCAATGGCAAAAGGTGCAAAGTGCCAACGAAAGGTCGTATGATCAGCCTTCAAATCAATCTCCGGTTAGTGAAGGGAGGCTGTTCCGCGACGGGCCTTGACCGAGAGATGGCGTAGATCAAGCAGCCGAGTTCGATGCTCAGATCAGCGATAGTTCGCGTCACCGACTTCTGCACACGCCATCCATGGTACGTGATCGCTCTCGCACTGGCTTTGTCGGCGTTCTCCGCCGGCTATACCGAACGGCACTTCGCCATCAAGACTGATGTCAACGAACTCATCTCGCCGGATCTGCCCTGGACCCAGCGGATAAAGGCCTTCCTGAAAGCGTTTCCGCAACGGGAGATCCTCGTCGTGGTCGATGCTCCGACACCGGAACTCGTCGAACAGGCGGCCAATCGACTCCAACAGGTGCTCGAAGCCCGTCCCGAGCTGTTCCCCTCGGTTCGCCAACCGGAGCGCGCGGAAGCTTTTTTGAGAGCAACGGGCTGCTGTATCTGCCGACTGCAGAGCTCAAGAAAGAAGCGGACTATCTGACGCGTGCGGACGTCCTGATTGGGACGTTAGCCGCCGACCCCAGTCTGCGAGGAACGCTCGATGCGCTGTCGCTCGGTCTCGCTGGCGTGCAGCGCAAAGAGGTCACACTCGACGACATGGCACGCCCGCTGACCATGGCCGCTGAGACGACCGAAGCCATCCTCGCGGGCCGGTTCGCAACCTTTTCCTGGCGGGCATTGGTCGGCGACAAACCCGCCGAACCGTCTGACTTGCGGCGCTCGATCGAGGTGCAGCCCAGGCTCGATTTCGGCGCGTTTGAGCCTGGCCGTGCCGCCACCGGTGCGATCCGGCAGGCCGCCGCGAGCGCGAATCTCGCAACAGACTATGGCGCACGCGTGCGCCTGACAGGGCTCATCCCAATCGCTGACGATGAATTTGATACTATCAAGCAAAACGCCGTGCTCAATGGCACGATATCGCTGCTCACGGTCTTGGCCATCTTGTGGGTGGCGCTGCGCTCGGCGCGTATCATATTTGCTGTGGTCGTCAGCATCACCATGGGCTTGGCAATTTCTGCTGCGTGGGGGCTGTTCCTGGTTGGCGCTCTGAATTTGATCTCGGCCGGATTTTTCGTCCTATTCGTCGGACTTGGCATCGATTTCGGCATCCAGTTCTCTATCCGCTATCGTGCCGAACGCCACGACTGCGAAGAACTGAGCACCGCCTTGCACAACACGGCAGTGAAAGCGGGGGGCCATTGGCGCTTGCTGCAGCGGCCACCGCGCTCGGCTTTTCCTCATTCCTGCCCACCGCCTATCGTGGTCTGTCGGAGCTCGGGCAGATCGCCGGCTCAGGGATGATCATCGCCTTCCTCACAAGCATCACCGTATTGCGAGCGCTGTTGGCCATCTTGAATCCGCACGCGGAGCAGCATTCGATTGGGTTTACGGCACTCGCCCCGCTGGATTGATTTCTAGAGCAGCATCGGACGGCGGTTGTGGCTTTCACGATTCCGGCCGTCGCGCTTGCCTCGCCGCTGCTGCTATTCCTGCTATTCGACTTCAATCCGCTGCATCTGCGCAGTTCAGAGGTCGAATCGGTCGCGGCCCTTCTGGAGCAGCGGAAGGACCCGCAGACGGAGCTTAATTCCATCGAAATCATTGAACCGAGCCTGGCTACAGCGGATCTGGTTGCGCGACGGCTCTCCGAACTCCACGAGGTCTCGCAGGTACTCACGCTCACCAATTTGGTGCCTGGCGATCAAGAGGAAAAGCTCAACCTCATTCGCGCATTGGCTGCGACGATCACCCCCTCACTCAATCCCCAGGATGTCGATCCTCCTCCGACTGACGACGAGACCATCGCGTCTCTGACCTCGACAGCCGATTTGCTTTCAGACGTCGCAGGCACCGAGCCAGGGCTGGGAGCAGATTCTGCCAGGCGGCTCTCCAGCGCGCTGTCGCGCCTCGCGAGGGCCGGTCCTGCGCTTCGGAAGAAGGCCGAGACCACAATCGCTGAACCGCTGCGGAACTTGCTCGAACGATTGAGGCAAGAGCTGAACCCACAGCCGATCATCACGGAAACTGTTCCTCGCGATATTGCCCGCCAATGGATCACTACTGACGGGCGTGCGCGGGCACGAGTGCTGCCGAAAGCAGATCCTGATGATACCCGCGCCCTGGGCGATTTCGTGACGGCTGTGCTGGCGATTGAGCCGAATGCGACAGGCGAGGCAGTGGCGCTTTACGAGTCAGGGAATACGGTCGTTCGCGCCTTCGTAGAGGCCGGGATTTTCGCATTGTCCGCGATCGCCGTGCTGCTGTGGATCACACTGCGTCGGATCGGAGATCTCCTGCTCACACTCGTACCGCTGCTGGTCGCGGGCGTCGAGACGTTGGAACTATGCGTCGTCTTTCGGCTTCCGCTGAATTTCGCCAATATTATCGCCTTGCCACTGTTGTTGGGCGTCGGTGTCGCGTTCAAAATCTACTACGTCATGGCGAGCAATGCCGCGCTTACCAATCCAGGCCGTCTTGCCAAAAATCCGGACCTGACGATGACCCTAAGTCGCTCCGATCTCGAAACCATGATGGCGGCCAGAGTCGAACTCAACCGCATGATCGCCTACGGAAAGCAGAAGCTCGACGCACACGAAGGTCCTTGGCGATCTACGATTGGCAGTCGTCGAGTTCGATCCGGGCTTCCAGATCATGCCAGGCACTGTCACGGGACAGACATTCGACGCAAGTGCATAGGCCAATCCCCTTGAGGAACTCGAATCGGAGTGGCTTGGCGAATAAGAGCGGACGCGGCCCCTGATGAAGCCGCATGTCTAATTGTCCTTCGGAGCCGCGCGCAAAGGACAGTAAGCCCGCTCCCCGGCCGCCCACCACTCGGATAGATCGGCCACTTCAGGGTTAATCGCTTGTTTACTTGGAGCGTGTATATTTCAAACTAATTTGTCGCGTCGAGTAAATAACCATGCCCGGTGCTCTCGGGTTACTTCGCTCGCGTGGCATGACCCAGGTCGTTGTGCTCGCGCTCATCTCGTTCGGCCTTGCTGGTTGCAGCGCCGACATGTCGACGCGCTTCTCGCAAGACTCCTATTCCGGTAATCCCCTTGCCTTCGACCCGCAGCCGACCGGTTCGGTGCAGTCGGCCGCGGCGGAGCGCCGTGAGCTGCCGCAATATGCGCCGCCGCAATCGCCATATCCGCAGTCGCCGCTCTATCAGTCTCAGCCCCTGCCGCCGCCTGCTGCTGCACTGCAACCCTCTCCGATGATAAGCTCCGGCAGGTCCGAGGGCGGGCACGGGGTGGCTCCCTATTGAAAGTCGGTGATTGCAACGCGCAATGCGCTGGCTCATAGAGGCAATTGGCCGAAGCAGTACGACACGGGCCGCCTGCAGGAAGAGCCTTGCGAGGGTAGGTTCCCACGTCGGCTGGTTGGGGTAGACCGGACATCGGCCCGCATTGCCTTGACCGCCGTTTTTGCCCCTTGGCGGACATCGGGTTGTCGCTAAATGACTGGTAAGTGAAGGCCCGCGGCCCATTCGACTGCTAATTTGGGCCGGCGCGATCCACTGTCTTCAGCCGGAACTGTTGCACCATGACCGATTATCACAATCCGGCATGGACAAAGGAAAGCCGCGTCCGCGGTACTCTCGACGATGTGATCATTGTCCCATTCGTTGTAGTTGCGCTCGCTGCCAACAAAATTCTGCGTTTCATCCTTTCAATCCTGATTCGGCTCCTCGACTACACCTTCCCTTTGGTAATAGAGATCGTCTGGCTTCCGTTCGTCGCTGCCAGGCTTCTCGGCAACGTCATCGTTGCTGCCATGAGCGGCGCGCTGCGTTTTGTTCCCCTTTCCGAGAGGAACTGTCGACGCTGGAGGATATCGATCCGCCGAAACTGGTCATGGCTCCGACGGAGGATAAGCTATCAAGCGTTCGAACGAGCTGTGCATCGTGCCTTTGAGAGCGGCATGGCGTGGGTATTCCGGAAATGCCGGCATCTCACGCCGGGCACGGCATTGCTCGTGATCCTGGGCGCAGTACTTTGGCTCCCGATCTCTTTTGGGGCAGCAACAGCGATGCACGCAGTATTGCTTTCGAAGGCCACGTCCTGGCCGGCATGGACGCAACTCTTGCATGCGCCGGCAACGGTCATCGCGAAGAGCAAGCTTTTGGTGCTACCGGTATACCCGGCAGCTTGGCCACAGGCCAAAAAAACACCCCCTCGTTCAGCTCGCATTCAAGGGCTATGAAACCCTCAAGCGCATGTATGTGATCAGAAAGGTCGGCGTTCGCTATCGGCAGGCGGAGCTCGCCGGCATCGCCATGATTGAGAGGCTCGAGCGCACCGTCGGCGTCGGATCGGCCGTGAGCTGGCTGCGCAACGCGCACGTTGCTGAGCATCTCGGCGTCGAGAAGCCCACTCAGAAATTGCGATCGTTCTTCTCTCGGTGGTCAATCAAGTTCTCTGCCGAATTTTACGAAGCAAAGGAACGGCAAGTCTCAGATGTCCGATCATCAAACAGCAGCGAGCTGTGAACGCGTGGAGGCGGCAGACGAGACCCACAGGGGTCTACCAAGCGGTCCTTGCGGAATCAGTAGAGAGTTGAGCTCGATTTACGGATCGTTAATTGTTTAAGTTGAATCCTAATAAGAGCGGGTCAGCGCGCCGGCGACAAATGACTGTCGCGTTCATTGGGAAAACCCGGATGGTTTTGCTGGGCACGGTACACCGACCAACTACGTGGGCGCTGGCAGCTAGCCTGCTGGTGTGGAGCGCCGGCACGGCCGGAGCAGAGAACGGTCAGATTGCAGCCGGGATTGCCGGCGGACTGATCGGCGGAGCCCTTATCGGCGGTGCCCTAGCCAGTCATCCTGTGTATGCACCCCCACCGCCGCCCGTCTACTATGAGCCAGCTCCTGTCGTTCTCGATGAGCCCTTTTGTCGGATTGTACGGGAAAGCTATTGGGACGGGTATGGCTATAGGGTACGCCGTGTTCAGGTTTGCGATTAAGCCTACTGCGCCACACCAGCGCCAGCCCGCGTACAGCCACGACGGATACGCGGCTCCGTTAATATCCCTAGCGTAATAGGCGCTGTGCTCCGCAAGAGCTGCGCTCAAATCGCAAGTAATAGACGGTACGTACCTAGCGTTGCTCGACTCTGAGTAAGATACAACCAAGTCCTGGTGATCGAGGAGCTTTATCGTATCCAGTCTCCCCTATGGGATTTGCACGGCTAGGGCGAGCAACATCTGTCCGGGAAGATTGCTCAAGGGATTTGTCAGAGACCGGCTGTCCCTTTGCTTCCGGTATCATTCACTTTCGCGGCCAGATGCAAGTCATTCGATGCGCGGCGGTTCTTGCATCGACAGGTTTTCACTCGGTCTACCGCGTGAGGAGCCGGTGGCCATCGGCTTCCAGTCATTTGGCGCGCTGAACGTCGAGAATATCCAGAACGGGGCATTCCGGAGCTGTTGTTGTCCCCGAACATCTGGCGACGGTCGCCGACAGCAAACGTTCCAACTTGCAGAGATCACCGATCTTCGCGCGGATATCGTCGGGATGGTGCGCCGCGATCTCGCGCACTTCGCGGCATGATGCCTTCTCGGGGCCGCTCAGCCGCAGAAGAGCGCGGATTTCATCAAGCGAGAATCCCAATTCGCGGGAGCGCCGCACGAATGCAAGGACGCGCCCTTCGCTCGGACCGTAGACACGCCGGCCGTTGGCCGCGCGCGAAGGAAGGGGCAGTAACTTGATCTTTTCATAGTAGCGAATCGTTTCGATGTTGACGCCGGTCAGTTCGGAAAGCTGCCCGATCGTCATCGCACTCGCATCCGCTCGCGAAGCAGTGATCCGGCCCATGTCCAATCCCCTTGATCCTGCAGTCGCTACAGGATCTAGGATGCCGCCATCATGGTCAAGGATGACTTCGCAAGCGAGTTCCAGCGTGGCCCGGTGTTGTTGGCGGCAAGCGCGCTCACCGGCGCGCTCGCTGCCTCGTCTTGCTGCATCCTGCCGCTGGTGTTGTTCAGTGTCGGCGTCAGCGGCGCATGGATCGGCAATCTGACGCGGCTCGCGCCCTATCAGCCTTACTTCATCGTCGTGACCTTGGGAGCGCTCGGCACGGGCCACTGGCTTGTGTACCGCGCCTCCGCCCCTGCCTGCGCCGACGGCGCTGCCTGTGTGCGTCCGCTACCAGGCCGCCTGCTCAAGGCCGTACTCGTTGTTGCGACTATCCTGGTCGTTGTTGCTCTCGGCCTGGACTTTCTCGCCCCGCTGCTGCTCAGCTCGTAAATGGAAGGTCACCATGAGCAAGTCTTTCGCATCTGCCACTGCGCTCGCGCTAAGCCTCCTGGCATCGTCGGTCGCGTCCGCCGCCGAGAAAACTGTCACGCTCGCGGTCGAGAACATGTATTGCGCGACCTCCCCCCACACCGTGAGGGCCAGTCTTGAAGCCGTCCCCGATGTCGTGAAGGTTGCTGTGTCGTTCAAGGAGAAGACTGCAATCGTGACCCTCACGACAACAAGGCCGATGTGAAGGCGCTCGCCAAGGCCACAACAAATGCCGGTTATCCTTCGGCGCCCAAGGGCTAACTGTCGTGATCCTTCAATCGGTCATTACCTGTCCGAGCTGTGGCACCGCCCGATCGGAGACGATGCCGACAGACGCCTGCCAGTTCTTCTATGTATGCACGGGCTGCGGAGAGCGGCTGCGGCCGAAGCAAGGCGATGCTGCGTGTTTTGCTCTTACGGCTCCGTGCCGTGCCCGCCCGTCCAGGCCGAGCGCGCGGTAACAACAGATGTCGCATCCTGTTGCAATGCGCCGTGACAAGCGCCGGCCCCGTCCGCTCCGCAGCGGTTTGTTGTGCGCTCGCGATGCCGTGCACGTGACCGGCCTGTCCGAGTTCACCCCGCCAGATCAGCAGATCGCGGTCGGCGAAATGCTTGCCAACCAGGAGCAGAAAATCTTCTGATGGATCAATCGCCACACCGACCGTAGTAGTTTCTCGCGAGTCGGTAGTGCGAATTCGAGCGTACAAACTCTTCGCGAAGGCAACGGTCCGAGTGGCGATAGGTGCGCGTTCCCTCGCAACTGAAATGTTCAAAGTGCAGTTTGACTATTCTCGCATTGTCGAGATAGGTCGCAAAGTATTGCGCGGCGGTCGGTCTCACTCTGCACATGCCAAAGACAGCATTTCGTACTTCTGCAGGGAGGTGATCGATACGCTCGGAACTCCATGGTTCGTCGTGCGGAAATCCGGCTCCCCGCGCAAGGGCGCTCGTGTGAGCACAAAGCACGAGCAATAGGATTGCAGAAAATCGAGGAAATGAGTGCGGTCTCCAAGCGGTCATTGCGCACCGCCTCCACTCAAGCTCACTCTCGAAGCATATCTGAAAATGCGGCCGAACCTAGCTTCTGCTTTCTAGAAACGTTCTTAAAACTACGTGCGGATTGTGCGGAATAACCGCCAAGCAAGGCTGTTTATCTCGCAACTGCATCGTTCTGGAGGCGGCGGGCTCCAGCATTGGAGCGCGATCACCTATGAGTTCGTATCAGCCGGGCCGTATGAAGCGGCTTGGGGCAGGTCTGCATTGTCGCGGATACGTTTTGGTTGCATTTCTCATGCTGACCGTCGCCGAAGCGCGAGCGGAGAGCTGTCCACAGCCGACCGATGAGATTGCTACAGACCGCCCGGACGTAACAAACTCAAGTCTCGTTGTGCCGGTCGGGAGCTTCCAGAGCGAAAATGGGGTCAACCTGAGTTGGCGAGACGGTGGCCGAACGGCGGACGGCACAAACACCCGGTGGCGGCTCGGTATTGCTCCCTGCCTGGAAGTCTTAGTGGACCTCCCAACCTTTTTCGCAAACGTGAAAGCGCCGGGCAGTTTGGGCTTCTCAGACATTGCTCCGGCCATGAAATGGCAAATCAGTCCAGTGCCTGGCAAGATCGATCTGTCGATGACGGTTGGTGTGGCGCTCCCGACCGGGGCCGTTGAAGTAGCTGGCCGTGGTGTTCAACCGTACCTGCAATTCCCGTGGTCATGGGAACTGCACGACGGCTGGGGTCTGAGTGGCATGTTCACCGAGTTCTTCCGTCCTGCTGACTTTACGAACAAGCAAATCACTGAGACGACATTTGTCATTGAAAAGAAGCTAACAGAGAAGATGAGCGTGTTTACGGAGTATGTCGGCGACTATCCAGCCGGTGGCAGTCCAAGCCAGCTCATGAACTCCGGCGGGTTGTACCATTTGACCCCAACGCAGCAGCTCGATTTCCATTTTGCGATTGGGCTTAACCACAATGCGCCGCGTTACATTGTTGGTGTCGGCTATTCGTTCCGCGTGGATGGCTTGTTTCGACAGTAACTCAGCATCGCTGTTGACGATCCGCGAGGAACCGAGTGCCCAACGACAGGAACTGTCCCGTTGGCGCCGCTGCAGCCGCAACCGGTTGCCGGCATCCCTCACTCCGTCTCACCTTTGTTTGCTGCTCCGCCGAGAGGCGGCTACTGGGCCGCTGGTCCCTCCGGGTGGCTGAGTCGGCGCCTGCATCAGTTGCTCGACGAAAAGCAGATTAGGCGCGCGTGGTCAGGCACATCCGAGCCCGACTCGAGCGGTTGAGGTTCTGACTTTTTCAACATATCCAGAAGGGCGGATGCGCTCGAAGCAGGCCCGGGCATCGACGACCCGAGGCCGCACATCCAAAGACCGCACGAGGTTACGTCCGTTGCGGCGCAAAAGAATGCTCGGCGATCGACCACCTGACGCGCGAAGCGCCCTATGGAATATGCGGATAGAAGTGGGTTTGATATCAGGGAGGAAAGAGGGAGGGACACTATGAAAAAATCAATCATCGCGCTGTTGGCTGCACTTGTCTGCGTGGCGCCTGCCTCTGCCCAGCAGGCGGCTATTGTCAAAAATGATATGCAGATCGACGGACTTGACGGGGGAATCAAGATCTTCATTCGCGAGAAAATGGTGCAAGGCAACACTCGGTTTGCCAATGACAACATCGTTCTTTTTCTGCATGGCGCGACCAGCCCCTCGACTTGCGACTTTGATCTCCAATACAAGGACTATTCCTGGGCCGACTGGCTCGTGAATCGCGGTTACGTCGTCTACATGGGCGACTATCGAAACTACGGTGGTTCGACCCGCGAGGCCGCAATGGACGAGCCCGCCACCAAAAATCAACCTGTCACGCGCTCATATCTTGCGCTGCGCGACATCGAAGCGATGGTCGACCATATCAAGCGTACGCGTGACGTACAGAAGGTAACACTGATCGGCTGGTCGTGGGGGGCCATGATGGGGGGCTATTATGCTTCGCTGCACTCTGAGAACGTGCAGAAGCTGGTAATGTACGCGCCGCTCTATAAGTTTAACGATCACACGAATCTTGGCCCAGGCAGCGGACTGCAGAACAAGCGCAAGCCGACGGAGTTCAACTTCGCATTGGGCGCGTATCGCGTGGCCTCTGAGGCGGCGAATACCGCGCGCTGGAACGGTGAGATTCCGGTCGAAAACAAGGACGAGTACCGCGATCCAGCGTTACCTGCCGCATTCTGGAACGAGTGTTTGGTGACTGACCCGACTAGCAACAGCCGAACGCCCCCAAGCCTGCGTGCGCCAAATGGTGTGCTGGAAGATTCGTTCTATCAGGCGACCGGCAGGCCCCTGTGGAACGCTGCGAATATATACGCCCCCACCCTGGTGATCGGCGGCGACTTCGACACCTGGTCGTTTCAGGAGGATCGCGCGGGCCTGATGCGTGAACTCATTCACGCTCCGATGAAGCGCAATGTTTTGGTCAAGGACGCCACGCATTTTGTTCTTTTCGAGAAGAACCGCGAGCAATTCCTCGAAGAAATCCTGAAATTCCTGAGAGAATAAATTGCGCGCGTCTGGCTGTGGTCCATGCATCAAGCAGCTTGACAATACAATCGTATTTGGGAGGGACGTATGTCGCGCGTTGCTGTATTGGCCGGAATTGCCTTGCTTGCTATTACAACGGCCACGGGGGCTCATACGCCAAGCCAGCCACCACATCAACTATTCAGCGAAGGCGACCTCAGACTGGAAAGCGGCGAGGTCATAAAGGATTTTTCGATTTCCTACGTCACCCACGGAACACGAAACGCTAAGAAGTCGAACGCGATCCTGGTCGTCACGGCGATCAGCGGTAATCATCACCGCATT
The DNA here is from genome assembly GCF_001908205.1 of Bradyrhizobium sp. NAS80.1. Taxonomy (GTDB): domain Bacteria; phylum Pseudomonadota; class Alphaproteobacteria; order Rhizobiales; family Xanthobacteraceae; genus Bradyrhizobium. Next base: position 100,508 of record NZ_LGHL01000037.1, on the reverse strand, counting down.
GATTGGCGAGCGGCACCATCGCGATGAGACTGTCCATCATGTCGGGGTGACTGATGCCCCACTGCAGGACGGGTCCGCTCCTGGACCAGCCCGCTCATGACGGTGCGCATCTTCATGATCTCCTCGGCGACGAAGGTGCAGTCCTCGTCCCGCTTCATCTGCTCATGCATGATGGCTTCTGCCTCGAAAGCTACGAGCTTTCCGAAGTTTGGTCCGTGATTTCTGGGCGCTTGTTGTACGAAGGTTGTATGAGAATCGCAAAAAAATCCGCCTCGAGGATGCAGCAGAAGCGATTGCCGCCGCGGAACACTTGCCCGGCCTGTGTCTAGAGTATGCATTAAGCGTAGTGACCGCAGCGATTGTGCGTTTAGAAACTTTCGCAGCTTTTGGTGACGCTTTCGCAATTATTGCTGGACTGTCCACTATAAGTTTGCGCTTGACACGGGAAGCCTGTCGCGAATGTAATATACTATAACTTAGAACTCGCGGTGAGTGCCGCGAATAATCTCTGACACGAGGAACGCGCGGCCCTTTCAGGCCCGCACACACGCCGAGGAAGCCGCAATGGCAGAGCGACTCAAGGTTCACGTCGATCCCGACAAATGCCAGGGCCACGCGCGCTGCAAGGCGCTGGCGCCGGAGCTTTTCGAACTCGACGAATACGGCAACGCCCATGAGGCCGGAGACGGCACGGTCCCTCCGGGCCTTGAAGACAAGGCCTGGCTTGCCAAATCCAATTGTCCGGAAATCGCAATCGATGTGATCGAGGAGTAGCGCGCTCTCCGCCCGCTTGTGTGCCTTCAGCGACCACGCCCCCCGAGAGGTTCCCGAGATGTCCGACGTCAGCCAGCCCGCCGCCCATCCGCCCGTGACCGACTGGGTCCATGATTTCGACCACACCGATCCTCAGTGGACGGAAGATCCTTTTCCGATCTGGGACGAGCTGCGCGCCGCGAGCCCGGTCGTGCACACCGAGCGTTTCCTCGGCTGCTACATGCCGACAACCTATGAGGCGGTGCGCGAGATCGCCAACGACACCGAGCATTTCTCCTCGCGCCGAATCATCGTCCGTAATGTACGGCCCGAGATCGCCCGGAACGCCGCCCCGCCGATCACCTCCGATCCACCCGTGCACAAGCCGGCGAAGCAATTGCTGCTGCCGCCCTTCACGCCGGACGCGATGAAGAGGCTCGAGCCGCGGGTTCGCGCCATCTGCAACGAGCTGATCGACGACTTCATCGCCGCGGGCAGCGTGGATGCGGCAGCGCGGTACACAAAACACATTCCCGTGCGCGCGATCGCACATATGCTCGGCATTCCCGAAAGCGACAGCGACCTCTTCGTCAAGTGGATCCACATGATCCTTGAGCTCGGCATCAAGGACGAGAACATGCTGCTCCAGGCCGTGCAGGAGATGAGCGCCTATTTCAGCGGCCACATCGAGGAGCGCAAGAAGAAGCCGACTGACGACCTCATCTCCTACTTGATGAACGCCAAGGACAAGGAGGGCAACCCGCTCGAGGATTCGCACGTGCTGGGTTCGCTGCGGCTACTCCTAATCGCCGGCATCGACACCACCTGGAGCGCGATCGGCTCCTCGCTCTGGCATCTCGCCAAGACGCCGGCCGACCGCGAGCGCCTGATCGCCGAGCCCGGGCTGATCCCGACCGCTGTAGAGGAACTGCTGCGCGCCTATGCGCCGGTGACGATGGCTCGCGAGGTGGTCAAGGAGACCACGATTTCAGGCTGCCCGGTCAAGGCGGGCAACATGGTGCTCTTGTCCTTCCCGGCCGCAAACCGCGACCCCAAGATGTTTCCGGACGCTGACAAAGTCGTGATCGACCGGCGGGAGAACCGCCACGCCGCCTTCGGCCTCGGCATCCACCGCTGCGTCGGTTCCAATCTGGCGCGCATGGAGATGCAGGTTGCGCTGGAGGAATGGCTGAAGCGGATTCCGGACTTCCGGCTCGATCCGGCAGGCACGGTGACCTGGTCACAGGGCACGGTGAGAGGCCCCCGCCAGTTGCCATTTCTGCTCGGAAAGGCGATGTAAGCCTTTCCAAAAGACAAGCGGAGAGGCCGGGCGTGACCGAGTTAGCAACCAAACCGGCCTCCGAGCACTTTGACGTCGCCGACGCGAAACGGCGGATCAAGGCGATCTTCATCGGCTCGATCGGCAATCTGGTCGAATGGTACGATTTCTACGCCTATACAGCGTTCGCGCTCTATTTCGCCCCGGCCTTTTTCCCCGGCAACGACCCGGTCGTGCAGCAGTTGAACGCCGCCGTGGTGTTCGCGGCGACCTTCCTGATGCGGCCCCTCGGTGGCTGGTTCTTCGGCTACCTCGCTGACCATTTCGGCCGCCGCATCTCCCTGACGCTGTCGGTCGTCTTCATGTGCTTCGGCTCGCTGATCATCGCGGTGACGCCGACCTATGCCACGATCGGCTTTGCCGCGCCGGCGATCCTGGCCCTCGCCCGCGTGATCGAAGGCCTGAGCCTCGGCGGCGAATATGGTGCCAGCGCCACCTACTTAAGCGAAGTCGCAGATCCCAAGCACCGTGGCTTTTATTCAAGCTTTCAGTACGTCACGCTGATCGGCGGCCAGCTCACCGCGATCATCGTGCTGCTGCTCCTGCAAAAGGTCTTCCTCACCCCCGAGGAACTCAAGGCCTGGGGCTGGCGTATCCCGTTCGCCATCGGCGCGATGCTCGCGATCTTCGCTGCCGTGATGCGCCGCGGCCTGCATGAAACCGAGGCCTTCGAGGAAGCCAAGAAGAAAGTGCAGCCGACCGGCTCGCTCGCCAACCTGCTGCGCTATCCGCGCGAGCTGCTGCTGGTGGTCGGCCTCACCGCGGGCGGCACCGCGGCGTTCTACACCTTCACCACTTACATGCAGACCTTCGTCAAGCTCTCGGTCGGCCTGACCGAGGACCAGACCACGTTCGTGATCTTCGGCACGCTGATCTTCGCGACCATTCTGCAGCCGATCTACGGCGCCATCTCGGACAAGATCGGGCGCAAGCCGCTGCTGATCTTTTTCGGCGTGGCCGGCACACTCGCCACCGTGCCGCTCTTGATGACGCTGAAGGAGACCAAGTCGCCATTCATGGCATTCATTCTGATCTGCGCCGCCTGGCTGTTCGTGGCTGGCTACACCTCCATCAATGCGGTGGTGAAGGCCGAGCTGTTCCCGACCAACGTCCGCGCCCTCGGCGTCGGCCTGCCCTATGCCATCACGGTCTCGATCTTCGGCGGCACCGCGCCGGCGATCGCGCTTTACTTCAAGACCATCGGGCATGAGGAGTGGTTCTACTACTATCTCGCCAGCGTCATCTTCCTGTCGCTGATCATCTATTCCACCATGCGCGACACCAAGCACGCTTCCGCGATGCACCGCCACGAGTAGCTCATGGTCGACGACAGCGAGCCGCCCGACAGCAAGCTGACGCGCACCAAGGAGAAATGGGCGCGCGAGGGCCGCTTCCTCACGGGCCGGGTCACGCGCCCGGACGACCAGCGCCTGCCGCCCGGCCAGCATCTCACCAGGGATTGGCCGGTGCTCGATCTCGGGGTCGTGCCGCCGGTGCCGCGCGAGCGCTGGCGGCTCGACGTCTACGGTGCGGTTGACTATCCCGTGTTCTGGACCTTTGCCGAGTTCAGCGCGCAGAAGCAGGCACAATTCACTTCAGACATCCATTGCGTGACGACCTGGTCGCGCTACGACAACGAGTGGGAGGGGCTTGCGACGAGCGAGTTGCTCGCGGCATGCCAGCCGCGCGACGATGCGCGCTTCGTCGTGCTACATTCCTATGACGGCTACACCACCAACCTCGCGCTGGACGACTTCGCCGCCGAGGACGCTCTGCTCGCCCATAGCTGGTCAGGCCAACCGTTGACGGAGGAGCATGGCGGCCCGGTGCGGCTGGTCGTGCCGCATCTCTATTTCTGGAAGAGCGCGAAGTGGCTTCAGGCAATCGAATTCCTGACCAACGACGCGCCGGGCTTCTGGGAAGTCCGCGGCTACCATAACCGCGGCGATCCCTGGGCCGAGCAACGCTATTCAGGCGATTAGGTTCAAGCAACGACGGGGGGATGCCCATGCCGACGGAACGCTTTCAGTTCACGGGCGAAGGTGGCCATCAGCTCGCGGCCGCACTGGAGTTGCCGGACGGCGAGCCTGCGGCTTTCGCGCTGTTCGCCCACTGCTTCACATGCGGCAAGGACACGCTGGCAGCCAAGCGCATCTCGGTCGCGCTCGCGGCCAAAGGCATCGCGGTGTTGCGCTTCGACTTCACCGGGCTCGGCTCCAGCGAAGGCGATTTTGCCAATTCCACGTTCTCCTCCAACGTCGCCGATCTCGTGCGCGCCGCCGATCATCTGCGCGCGATGCGCAAGGCACCGTCGATCCTGATCGGCCACAGCCTCGGTGGCGCCGCGATTCTGGCTGCAGCCGGCCAAATCCCGGAAGCCAGAGCGGTCGCGACCATCGCGGCACCGTCCGATCCGGCACACGTCACCGGCCTGTTTAGGGAGCATATCGACGACATCCGCGCGCAGGGCGAGGTCGAAGTCTCGCTCGCGGGCCGCCCGTTCCGGATCAAGCGCGAATTCCTCGACGACATCGTCGAGCATGAGCTGATGAAGGACGTCACCGGCCTGCACAAGGCGTTGCTGGTGATGCAATCGCCGGTCGACGACACCGTCGGCATCGACAATGCGACCAGGATCTTCGTTGCGGCCAGGCATCCCAAGAGCTTCGTCTCGCTCGACCATGCCGATCATCTGCTGACGAAACCAGCGGACGCGCTCTACGCGGCTAACGTGATCGCGGCCTGGGCAAGCCGCTACATCGAAACGGAAAAACCCGCGAAGGCGATGGATGGCGCAGAAGAGCCGCGCAAAGTCGTGGTACAGGAGACCCGCAAGAGCAAGTTCAACCAGAACATCACAGTCGGCCCCCATCGTCTCGTGGCGGACGAGCCGGTGGCGGCCGGCGGCGAGGATGCCGGCCCCGGTCCCTACGACTTCCTACTCGCCGGTTTGGGCGCCTGCACCTCCATGACCATGCGCCTCTATGCCGACCGCAAGTCACTGCCGCTCGACCGCGTCACGGTCACGCTGAAGCATTCCAAGATCTACGCCAAGGATTGCGCAGAGTGCGAGACGCGCGAAGGCATGCTCGACCAGATCGAGCGCGACATCGCGATGGACGGCGCACTCGACGCCGAGCAGCGCAAAAAGCTGATGGAGATCGCGGACAAGTGTCCGGTACACCGGACACTGACCTCCGAGATCCGCATCGTCACGAAGGCTGTGGACTAGAGCCCCGTTCCGATGGAATCGGAACGGGGCTCTAGATTCTTGTCTGACGCGTTTTCTTTACGCGAACCGGTATCCACTTCGCTCGAAAACGCTTTGGCGCACTTGCACTAGAAGCACGACGCCATCGTCCGCACGGCCGCGCTGATCTCACTCTCGCGCCAGGCCGCAAAGCCGAGCAGCAGGCCGTGATCGCGTGGCCGGCCGAGCGACAGGCTGGACAAGGCGCGCGTTTCAACGCCCGCCTCGACCAACCGCTTGACCGCCGCCTGATCGACGCCTCCGCGCCTGAGGCGGGCGACGAGCTGGATGCCGCCCGAGGGCACTTCGACCGAAAGCACCTCCCCCAGATGGCGCTGAAGTCCCTCGACAAGATGATCGCGACGCGCGTGATAGAGCCGGCGCATCCGGCGCAGATGCGCGAGGAAATGCCCGTCGGCGATGAACTCGGCCAGCGCCTCCTGGACATGGCTGGCGGCGATCAGCCCGATGTGCCGCTGCGCGATCTCCAGGGTGCCGACCAGCGCCGGCGGCACGACGAGATAGCCGAGCCGGATATCCGAAGTCATAGCCTTCGAGAACGTGCCGACGTAGAAGACGCGGCCATGGGCATCGAGCCCCTGCAAGGACGGCACCGGGCGACTGTCATAGTGGAACTCGCCGTCGTAGTCGTCCTCCACGATCCAGGTCTTGCCGGGCCTGCTTAGCCTGAGAAACTCGGTTCGGCGGGCCAGAGACATCAGCCGGCCGGTCGGGTGCTGGTGCGACGGCGTCATGAAGATCAGCGTTGGCGCCGCCGCTCCCGGAATACGCTGCATACCCTGCTCGTCGAGCTTGATACCGGTCACGCGCGCGCCGGACGCGCGGAACGCAGCCGCGGCGCCGGGATAGCCGGGATCTTCGACCCAGACCTCGTCGCCTTGCGTTATGACAACAGCCGCTATCAACGTCAGCGCGGCCTGCGCGCTTGGCAGGATCAGGATCTGGTCCGCCGAGGCGCGGACACCCCTGCTGGTCGCGACATAATGCGCCAGCGCCTCGCGCAGGCGCGTTCGATTGACCGGTCCGAGCTCACGTTTGGCCGCACGCACGGCGCTGCGGCGCAGGCAGCGCGCCCAGACTTCATTCGGAAACTCCCGCGCATCTCCATGCCCTGGTCGCAGGGGCCGCAGCGGCGCCAGGTAGGACATCGGCCAATCGGTCTGTTTGAGCCTCGACGCCCAGGGTGAGAGCCGCGGCTTACCGGAGCGCACGCCGGATGCGACGGCGCCTGCCGCTTGACGTTCGCCGCCGTCGACTTTGACCACCGGACGGCGGCCGTGCGACGCCTCGAGATATCCCTCTGCCGCGAGCTGCTCGAATGCATAGGTGACCGTGTTTCGCGAGACGCCGAGATTGCTCGCAAGCCGTCGGCTCGACGGCAGCGTGCGCCCTTTACCGAGACGGCCGCTCGCGATCAGGCTTCGGAGCTGGCTCGTCAGTTGAGCCACCAGCGCCTCATCGCCGGTCCGCTTCAGGTCGATCAGGGCGGAGATCATGCCTTCAGAAACTGGCACCTAATTCCTTTACAATCTGGCACTTTTTCAGGTGCCAATCGGGATGCTATCCGCCGGACCGGACTGCTTCAAGGACCTCTGATGAACTCCCTGTCACCCCGAGCGGCCGTCGGCCTGTTCCTCATCGTCGTGCTGGCCTGGGGCGTGAACTGGTCGGTGACGAAGCAGCTCGTGCAGTTCGTCCCGCCGTTGTGGACTGCGGCGATCCGGAGCTGGATCGCGCTGGCCGGTCTCGCCGTGATCCTCGGACTGAGCAACAATCTGGTGATCCCGGAACGGCGCGACATTCCGGTCGTCCTGAGCGTGGCGCTGCTGCACATGACGCTGTTCTCGACCCTAGTCGCGGCCGGCCTGCGCTTCCTGCCCGCGAGCAAGGGCGTCGTGCTCGGCTACACCACGCCGCTCTGGGTCGCGATTGCCGCTCCCCTGCTCGGGAAGGACATGCTGACGGCGCCAAAGCTCGCCGGCGCCCTGCTCGGACTGATCGGCCTTGCCGTGATCCTGAACCCGGCGTCGGTGGACTGGACCAATGCAAGCGTCCTGCTCGGCGCCGGCATGGTGATCCTGGCCGCGATCTGCTGGGCCGCGAACATCATCTATATCCGCGCGCACCGCTGGATCGCCTCCCCGCTCCAGCTCCTGATCTGGCAGGTGCTGGTCGCCACGATCGTGTTGTCGGTCAGCGCGACAATCACGGACGGCCTGCCGCACGTGGAATGGTCGTGGAGGCTCGCATTACTGTTCCTGTACTCCGGACTGATCGGAACCGCGCTGGCCTATTGGGCGATGTCGATGGTCAACAAGAGCATCTCGGCGCTGACGACCTCACTCGGCACCACCGCAACGCCACTCGTCGGCATCGCCAGCGCTGCGATTCTGCTGGGCGAGCCGATCGACATCAGTCTTGCAGTTGCGGCCGGACTGATTGTCGCGGGTATCGGCCTTGCGACGCTCGGCGACCGGCTGCAGCGCGGTCAGAACATCGCGAGGGGCTGAACGCGCAGCGCACCGCGCAGGCCTGCCGTCGTTCCGAGCAGGATGCCGGCGACCGCAATGAACGAGCCTACCGCAAGCGTCGATACGCCCGTGAGCCCCTGCCCGATCGAACAACCGAATGCCATCACGCCGCCGATCCCCATTAGCGCCGCACCGCTGGCTGAGCGCAGCATGTGGCGTGGCGATGAATAACCTTCGAGATGGAAGCGACCGGTGGCAAGTGCGGTGACCAAGCTGCCGGCGAGGATACCGACAACCGTCGCGATGCCGAAATTCAGCGTCAGGCCGGTCGAGAGCATGGCGTATTGCAGCGCGTCGGCGATCGGCGCAATGAAGGTGAGCGAAGTCACCGGGACGGGATTGAAGTCGTCAGCACCGAGATAGCCGGTGACAAACCAGCCGGCGGCGACGAGGAGACCGACGATGACACCCGCAGCGATCTGGCCCGGCGAGCGGCGGAACGCCGGATGGGCAAAAGCAAACAGGACCAGCGCGACGACGGCCACGACAGCGGCCAACGCGCGCGAAACGACTTCGGAAGGTCCGAGCGATGCCAGCAGCGACGGCAGCGAATTGGCAATGACGGTGGTTTGGGAAGCCTGAACCAACGCAATACGTGCTGGTGCGATCAAGCCTTTGAGTGTCATCTGGGCGGCGATAGCGAGCACGATCACAACGACGAAGGAGCGGAGATTGCCACGACCGAGCAGCACCAGCGCGCGCGAGCCACAGCCGTTCGACAGCACCATGCCGTAACCGAACAGGAGGCCGCCGAGGAACAGCACCGGCACTGAAAAGGACTGTTGCAAATAGATCGACTTGCCGAGATCGACCGAGCCGCTGCCGGCGAGGAACTGGCTGGCGGCGATCGCAACCGCGACCGCCAGCGCATAGGTCCTCACCAACCGCCCATCACCCTTCGCAAGAATACCGCGCATGCTGCTCATCAGACAGAAACCGCTGAGCAGGCCAACGGCGCCGTAGACGAGGCCGATGACAAGGCCGGCGAGGATGACGAGTTGGGTGGATTCCATCGGTTGCTCTCAGACCTCTCGCCATTTTCTGTCATTGCGAGCGTAGCGAAGCAATCCAGACTGCCGTCGCGGAAAGACTCTGGATTGCTTCGCTGCGTTCGCAATGACGAGTTTCACGGCCGCAGGATCACCCTGTCGCGAGACGAGCTGGCGACGGCAACATAGGCCTCCCTGGCGCGCTCCAGCGGATAGACGGCATTCGCCTTGATCGGAAACGGTTTCAGATGACCGCTGGCAAAGCCGGGGCCGAGTTCGCGCAACACCGCACCGGTTGCAGCCGAGGACAGCCCGAGCGTGTCGATGCCAACATAGGTGTGCTGTCCCCGATAGAATTCGAGGATGTTGAACTGCACGATGCGGTCGATCGCGGCGATCAGGATCTGACGGCCACGCAAGGCGAGCGACTTGTGCGCGGCCTGGAAGTAGGGATCGCCGACCGTGTTGAAGACGATGTCGGCGCCCTTGCCGCCGGTCAATTCGCGCACGCGTTCCGCGACGTCGCTAGCGGAGGCGTCGATGACCTCGACGGGCGCGTTGGCATGGCCTTCATAGGCTTCCGCCTTGCGCACCACGCCGATCACGCGCGCACCCTGCCAGGTCGCGATCTGCACGGCGGCTTGGCCGACCTTGCCGTTGACGCCGAACACGAGCACCGTCTCGCCGGGCTTTGGAATGCCCGCGCGACGAAAGCCTTCCATCGCCGTGACGAAAGGCACGCCGATGCCGGCCGCCTCCTCCCACGACACCGTCTTCGGCTTCTCCACCACCGCGTCCGCCTCGACGACGAGATGGGTTGCGTGGCTGCCGTCGCGGCGGATGCCGAGATCGCCGGACGAGCCGAACACCTCGCGGCCCACCGTGCCGGCTGGGCCGTCGATCACCACACCGGCGTAATCGCGGCCAGGCGTGCGCGGGAACACGGCATAGGGCATCAGCCCGGTCGCGGCCTTGACATCGGATGGATTGACCGCCGCAGCCTTCACCTCGATCAGAAGGTCGTTCGGACCGCGCGTGAGGATATGGCGCTCGACAACCGGCGCAACCGCGGCAGCATTTTCGGCCTTGGCATTGAGGCGCACGCAGCGCGCTTCGACGGCTTTGGTATCGGTTGATGACATCGAAAGACCCACGATTTCTCGCGGGCCTTGTCGCCGTTACGGGTTGTCAAGTCAATCCTTCGGTCGCTTGTCGTAGAGCCGCTTGGCCTTGCCGAGCGAGCGCTCCAGGGTCGCCGGCGCGACCACCTGCACCTTGGAGCTGATGCCGATCGTATTCTTGATATGGGTTACGATCCGGTCGGCATGATCCACGAGCCCCCGACCGTCCCAGCTTTCCGGCCTTGCCTCGGCGATGATGGTCAGCTCGTCCATGCGGCCTTCGCGGGTCAGTTCCAGGATGAAGTGTCCGCCGCACCAGTCGGTCGCAAGCAGCACCTCCTCGATCTGGGTCGGGAACAGATTGACGCCGCGCAGGATGATCATGTCGTCGGAGCGGCCCGTCACCTTTTCCATCCGCCGCATGCCCGGCCGCGCCGTACCCGGCAGCAGCCGGGTCAGGTCGCGGGTGCGATAGCGGATCACCGGAAAACCTTCCTTGGTGAGCGAGGTGAAGACCAGTTCGCCCTTCTCCCCATCGGGCAGCACCGCGCCGGTCACGGGATCGATCACTTCGGGATAGAAATGGTCCTCCCAGATGTGCAGGCCGTCCTTGGTCTCGATGCACTCCTGCGCGACGCCAGGGCCGATCACTTCGGAGAGGCCGTAGATGTCGGTCGCGTCCATGTCGAAGGCATCCTCGATCTCACCTCGCATTGCATTGGTCCAGGGCTCGGCGCCGAAGATGCCGACCTTGAGCGAGCACTGGCGCGGATCGAGCTTCTGGCGCTTGAACTCATCGAGGATCGCCAGCATGTAGCTCGGCGTCACCGTGATGATGTCGGGCCGGAAATCGTTGATGAGCTGCACCTGCCGTTCGGTCATGCCGCCGGAGATCGGCACCACGGTGCAGCCGAGTTTTTCGGCGCCGTAGTGTACGCCGAGCCCGCCGGTGAAGAGACCATAACCATAGGCATTGTGGATGATCATGCCGGTGCGGCCGCCGGCCGCGCGGATCGAGCGCGCCATTACCTCCGACCAGGTGTCGATATCGCGTTGCGTGTAGCCCACAACGATCGGCTTGCCCGTCGTGCCGGAGGAGGCGTGCACGCGCACCAGCTTTTCGCGCGGCACGGCGAACATGTTGAAGGGATAGTTGTCGCGCAGATCCGTCTTCACCGTGAACGGAAATTTCGCGAGATCGGCGAGCTCGCGAAAATCGGACGGATGCACGCTGGCCTTGTCGAAGGCCTTGCGATAATGCGCGACGTTGTCATAGGCGTGCTTCAGCGACCAGGCTAGCCGTTGCGTCTGCAGCGCCATGATCTCATCGCGTGAGGCGCGCTCATGCGCATCCATCTCGGGACTATAGGCGTTGCCACCTTCCTTGAGCCTCGTCAGAGCCATCCTCGTTTCCCCACATCATTGGTTTGTTCTTTTCTTTATTGGCCTCTTATTGATCTTGCGGCGGCAGCCACGTGCCGGGAATGACACGCGAATGCCCGCGGAATTCCGCGATGACGGTGTCGCCCGCGGTGACGCGAACGTCATAGATCCCGGAGCGGCCGCCGCGGGTGATCTCCCTTGCCTTCGCAACGAGACGGTCGCCGAGCCTGCCCGGCTTGATGAAGGTGATCTGGCCCTGCGCGGCCACCACACGGTCATTGTGCGAGTTGCAGGCGAAAGCGAAGGCGGAATCGGCGAGCGTGAAGATGAAACCGCCATGGGCGATACGCTGGCCATTGACCATGTCCGGCCGCACCGTCATTGCGAGCGTTGCGAACCCCGGACCGACCTCGACGATCTCCATGCCGAGACCTTTGGAAGCATCGTCCTCCGCCCACATCGCCTCGGCGCAGGCGCGGGCAACGTCCTCAGGCGACAGGTCGGCTTTGACGTTCACGCGCTTCTCCCGGTCAAATATCTGCACATGATGTTCTGCTGGTTGGCTCAAGCTGTCAATTAATGCGACGCATTTGCATTGTTGGGATCTGATACGCCCGATCAGACATGGTCGTAGTCGACCACGACCCGCTCCGAAGATGGCTTCGCCTGGCAGGTCAGGACAAAGCCGGCCTTCAGCTCCCAGGGCTCCAGCGAATAGTTGATGTCCATCGGCGCCTCCCCCTCCACCAGCTTGGCGCGGCAGGTCGAGCACATGCCGCCCTTACAGGCGAAGGGCAGATCGACGCCGGCGCGCAGCGCAGCGTCGAGGATCGCCTCGTCCTCGGCGACCGGCACCTCACGGCGCTTGCCGTCGATGATCAGCGAGGCGATCGCCTTCGGCGGAGCGTCGGGAGCAACTTCCTTCTTCGGCCGCGGCTTGCCGCCAAACTCGGAGACAAAGCGCTCGACATGGATGCGCTCCTCCGCGATGCCGAGACTGCGGCACGTCGCCTCGATGTCCTCGCTCATGCCTGAGGGGCCGCAGATGAAGACGTGATCGACGCTGGCGGCCGGCACCAGCGAGCGCAACAGCACCCTCACCTTGTCGCCGTCGAGCCGGCCATGCAGAATCGGGATGTCCTGCTCCTCGCCGGAGATGACATGAAAGATCGAGAGGCGATCGATGAAGCGATCCTTCAGCTCCTCTAGCGCCTCGAGGAACATGATGTTGTCCGTCGATCGGTTGCCATAGAACAGGAAAAAGCGGCTATCCGGCCCGCGCGCGAGCGTGCCCTTGACGATCGACAGGATCGGCGTGATGCCGGAGCCCGCGGCAAAGCCGACGTGGATGCGCCCGGCATCATCAGGGGGAACCACGCCAAAGCGCCCTGTCGGCGTCATCACGTCGAGCTCGTCGCCGCATTTGAGTTCATCCGCCGCCCAGTTAGAAAACGCGCCGCCGTCGACCTTCTTCACGGCGATGCGGATCTCGCCGTCATCAGGGCCGGAGCAGATCGAATAGGAGCGGCGCACTTCCTCGCCATCCAGCGTGGTGCGGAGCGTCAGGTACTGACCGGGCGCGAAGGCGTAGTCGCCGGCGAGTTCGCCGGGGATGGCGAAGGTCATCGAAACGGCATCGGATGCCTCGCGGCGGAGATCGTTGACAGCGAGACGATGGAAACGTGGTGCGGCTGCTGACATGGTCAATGACACTTGAAATAATCGAAGGGTTCGCGGCAGGCCTTGCAGCGCCAGAGCGCCTTGCAGGAGGTTGAGCCGAATTCAGACAAGAGCTCGGTATTTTCCGAGCCGCATTGCGGGCACGTGACGGCCTGCTCGCCGAACAGCGCGCGCCGTGAGTTTGAAGCTTGCGGCGGCGCGATGCCGTAGGCGCGCAGCTTCCGGCGTCCCTCCTCGCTCATCCAGTCCGTCGTCCAGGCCGGCGACAGCACGGTGCGGACCTTTGGACGATGGAATCCTGCGCGCTCCAACGCGACCTCGATTTCGAGCGCGATCATGTTCATGGCCGGGCAGCCCGAATACGTCGGGGTGATCGCAACCTCGACATGATCGCCGTCGAGAACGACATCGCGAAGCACACCGAGATCGCCAATGGTCAAGACCGGAATTTCGGGATCGACCACGCCCGCCGCGGCGTCCCAGGCGCGCCGGCGCAGCTGACTATCGCGGTCGAGCACCGTCACCATGTCTGCCCCGGGAAGGTGCGCTGCATCGATTGCAGCTCGGACAGAAGATGGCCGAGATGCTCGCTGTGCCGGCCCGCGCGGCCGCCCTGCTGCATCCAGTCGTTCTGCGGCAGCACCAGCGCTGCTTCGCCGACGACATCCGAGAGCGTCGTCAGCCAGCGACCGCGCAGGGTCGCGGGATCGATGGCGATACCGGCATGGATCAGGGCGCGCTCGCCTTCATCGACGGCGAACATCTCACCGGTGAAGGCCCAGAGGTGATCGATTGCAGCCTGCGCGCGGGCATGGCTTTCGTCCGTGCCATCACCTAGCCGGATGATCCATTCCGAGGCATGGCGCAGATGATAGGCGCTCTCCTTCTCCGACTTGGCGGCGATGGCAGCGAGCGTCGTGTCGCGCGACGTCATCATCGCACGCCAGTACAGGTCGGCGAAGGCGGAATAGAAGAACTGCCGCACCAGGGTCTGGGCAAAGTCGCCGTTGGGCTGCTCGACCAGCAGCAGGTTGCGGTACTGCCTGACATCGCGCAAGTAAGCGAGCTTGTCCTCGTCGTTATCCTTGCCTTCGGCCTTGGCGGCATAGGTGTAGAGCTCGCGGGCCTGACCGATGAGGTCGAGCGCGATGTTGGAGAGCGCCATGTCCTCTTCCAGCATCGGCGCATGCCCACACCATTCCGACAGCCTGTGGCCGAGGATCAGCGCATCGTCGGCACGGCGCAGCGCGTAGAGCACCAGCAGCGTTTCGGAGACCTGGATGTTGGCGACGGGCATCACATGTGCCCCACTTCCTCGGGCACCTCGTAGAAGGTCGGGTGCCGATAGATCTTCGATTCCGCCGGCTCGAACATCATGCCCTTTTCGGCGGGATCGCTCGCGGTGATCGCGCTCGACGGCACGACCCAGATCGACAGGCCCTCGCCGCGGCGGGTATAGATGTCGCGCGCGGCTTGCAGGGCCATGGTGGCGTCGCTCGCATGCAGCGAGCCGACGTGCTTGTGCGCAAGCCCGTTTCGGCTGCGAATGAAGACTTCCCACAGCGGCGTGTTCGGCGTGGCCATCGTGATCTCCCTATTCCGCGGCTTGTGCGGTCTGACGCTGCGCGCGCTTTGCGGCATAGGCGGCTGCCGCCTCGCGCACCCAGGCGCCCTCCGCGTGGGCCTTGCGGCGCGCGGCCATGCGGTCGCGGTTGCACGGACCGTTGCCGGCGAGCACCTGCTTGAATTCGGTCCAGTCGATCTCGCTGTAACGCCAGTGCCCGTCGGCATCCTGCGTCATGCCGGGATCGGGGATAGTGAGGCCGAGATATTGCGCCTGCGGCACGGTGGCATCGACGAACTTCTGGCGCAGTTCGTCATTGGAGAAGCGCTTGATCTTCCACCTCGTCGAGGTGTCGCTGTGCTGGCTCGTGGCATCGGGCGGACCGAACATCATCAGGACCGGCCACCACCAGCGGTTCAGCGCATCCTGCGCCGTCGCCTTCTGCTCGTCCGAGCCGCGGCACAAGGTCAGCATGATCTCGTAACCCTGGCGCTGGTGGAACGATTCCTCCTTGCAGACGCGGATCATCGCGCGCGCATAGGGACCGTAGGAGCAGCGGCACAGCGGGATCTGATTCATGATCGCAGCGCCGTCGACGAGCCAGCCGATGGTGCCGATATCCGCCCAGGTCAGCGTCGGATAGTTGAAGATCGAGGAATACTTGGCCTTGCCCGCGAGCATGGCGTCGACCAGCTCCTCGCGCGATGAGCCGAGCGTCTCGGCGGCGGCATAGAGATAGAGCCCGTGGCCGCACTCGTCCTGCACCTTCGCGAGCAGCGCCGCCTTGCGGCGCAGCGTGGGTGCGCGCGTGATCCAATTGCCTTCGGGCAGCATGCCGACGATTTCGGAATGGGCGTGCTGGGAGATCTGGCGGGTCAGCGTCTTGCGATAGGCCGCCGGCATCCAGTCGTTCGGCTCGATGCGTTCCTCGGCATCGATGCGGACCTGGAACTGCGCAGCTCTAGCCGCGTCCTCGAGGCCGCGGTCGTCCGCCTCGGCCGTGTTCAGCGCCTGGGTATACATGCGCATCCTCCCATTTTATTGGGAGGCAATATATAACAAAAATTACTTCATGCAAGATATTTCTGTAACATAAAAATCAGGCCTCAAACCTCCTCTCCAGGAGCTTCCTTGCCGGCGGCAGCGGTCCCTTCTCGTTGGTTCCATGGCCATCAAGCCATTGTTCGGACGGGACGAGCAGCGCGCGATAGATCTCGCCGCAGAGGTCCCGCGCCGCCCTGCCCGGCCAATCCGCCGGCAGCAGGCTTTCGGGCAACAGCGGATCGCGCAGCACGACGCGGCGGTAATAGTGGATCAGGAGGATGCGAGCGGTGAAGGCGTCGGCTTCAGACAGCTCCGTGCCGCGCGCGATCGCGGCGCGGAGCGGCTCGAACGTCTTCATGAATTTCAGATAGGCGCCCGCGGTGCGGTCCAGAGGCCAGCTCGCGCTGAGCAGACGGCGGCCACTGGCATCTTCCGCCGAGATTTCGAGACGGATCGCGCCAGCGGCCTCGTCCGGCACCGGCACGCCCGACGGCGCGACCCAGACGCCGGGCAGCGGACTGCCGAAGCCGGCGTTGCGCAGCGCCTCGCGCGAGGCGTCGCGATCCTCGCCATTGCCGATCAGGAGCAGCTCAAAGCGACCGGTCCAGTCGGATGGCGGCGGATCGTAGATGTGGCGCGTCGCGGCCTCGAAGGTCTCGTGGCCCTTTTCGGCGAGGCGATAAAAGCTGTTGCGACCGACCTTTTCGCGCGTCAGCCAGCCATCGGCTGCGAGGCGCGACATCGCGGTACGGACGACGCCGCTGTCGATATCCAGGCTTTCGAAAAATTCCAGCAGCGTGCCGAGCCACACCGAACCGCCACGCGGCACGATGGCATCGCCGAACACGGTGATGACGATGGAGCCCGTACGCGACGGTTCACGCTTGAGCTGGTCGATGATGCGGGAGAGCGGATGCGCCATGCGCGAGGCATAGCGCGTTTGGTGCGGGCGCGACAATGGACGGGAGCGACAATGGAGGCGAGAGGCGGGCTCGATCCTTCGAGACGGCGCTTCGCGCCTCCTCAGGATGAGGTCTAATCGCGTTCGCGCGGCATCACCTACTGTCAATCCTCATGGTGAGGAGCGCGGCAAAGCCGCGCGTCTCGAACCATGCAGGCCTGCTCACCGGTGCGGATCGGGATACGCGAGGCTGCGCCAGCCACTGCGATCGAACGGCCGCCACTGGCCTTCCTTCTGCGCGAGGCGGTCGGCAACCGCATAGACGACGGCGGGATGATGGCCCATGCCGCAATGGCTGCTCTCGACCTCGATGCTCTCGGTCTGCGCTCCCGTTTTCTCCATGCAGCCCTGCCAGGCGCAAACGCCGTCGGTGCGGCTGAAGATGGCGGTGGTCGGCACCGGCGGCGGGGCGGCGAGCTCGCCGCCGAACTGCGGATCGACCTCGTCGGACTTCCGCCCGCTCGCCCATTCGTAGACGCGCCAGGCATTGGTCGAACGAGGGTCGCCCGCGAAGGGGCTGCCGAGCGTGATCACCTGACGCACGCGCTCCGGCATCATCTTGGCGAGCTGGCGCGCATAGAGGCCGCCGAGGCTCCAGCCGACCAGGCTGATCTTGCGGCCGTGCCTGTCGTTGAGCTCCTCGACCAGATCGACCATCGCATGCTGCACGCTCGGACGAAGGCCATAATTGCGGCCCTGGCGCCAGCCGCTTACCGCGTAGCCCTTGCCCGACAGAAACGTGCGCAGCGCGCGCGTGGACGCATCGGAGGCCACGAGGCCGGGCAGCACCAGCACCGGATGCCCGTCACCGCGCGGCGCGAGGCTGAGCAGCGGGAGCGCGCCGAGGAATGCGCCGAACTCGTGGATCGCACGCCCCTCCAGGAACATCAGGGTACGGGATGGCGGGCGCAGCGTCTGGGCAGTTGCGGTCATCAATGTTTCCCCTGGCAAGAATTCCTGGAAAGGCCGCCGGCGCGTGCCGGCAAATGGGCATGAGTCCAATACGCCGGCTTCTTGAACGTTCCGCAGCGCAACATGAATCAGCTAGGCGGCCGACTCCCGACATTCAAGCGGGAGAGACGCGCAGCGACAATAGGCCCGCGCGCTAATGCCAGCGTCCGTGACGCAAAAGTCACAGCAATCGGAGCAGGAGCTCGACGGAGTACAACGCGAGCCCGGCGAGGCCGCCGATCAGCGAACCGTTGAAGCGGATGTATTGCAGGTCGCGCCCGATGTTGATTTCGATCAGCGAGATCAGCTGCGCCATATCCCACGCCTTGACCTGATCGGAGATGAAGGTCGAGACGCCGCTCTTCTGGTCGGCGACAAAGCTGCGCAGCACCGTCACCAGACCCTTGTTGATCTCGCCGCGCAACTCGGCATCGCCGGCAAGCGCTTCGCCTGCGGCGACGAACATGCCGGCGAGATGATGCTGCAGCACCTGCGTCTCGCCGGAGGCGCTACGCTCGATGAAGGAGCGCGTGTTGGCCCAGACTGTGCGGGCGAGATCGGCGAGCTCAGGCCGTGCCAGCAGATCGCGCTTCAGGCCGTCGATGCGGTCGATATAGGCCTGGTCGGTGCCGAGCCGGTCGACGAAGCCCAGCACCATGCGGTCGAACTCGCCGCGGAACGGATGCTTGGGATCGCCGCGCACCTCCTCGAAGAAGGCGGTGGCAGACGCCACGATCTTGTTCACCAGAAACTTGTCGGCGCGATAGAGCCTGAGCAGGGTCGGCAACTCCGCGCGCACCTTCTCGCGGATCATCGCCATCGTCTCCTTCTGCTTCAGCGTGTCGTGTATCACGCGCAGGAAATCATCGAACAGGATCTGATGCCGTCCCTCGGCCACGAAGCCGCGCAGCGTGCCGGCCGCGAGCGGTGCGAGGTCGATCGACTGGAGCTGCGAGGACATGCGACGGATGATGAAGGTCATCAGGCCGGAGCTTTCGGTCGCAGAGACGGCCTCCGGCAGCAAGCGCAGCGCGAAGCGCGCAAGGTCATCGCTACGCTTGCGGTCGCGCAGCCAGTCCGCGACGAAGGAGCCGAAATCGATCTCCTTCAGTTTGGCCTCGACGGGACCCGCATCGAGGAAATGCACCTGGATGAATTCGCCGAGCTTGTCCGCGATGCGGGCCTGGTTGCTCTGGATGATGGCAGTGTGCGGGATCGGCAGGCCGAGCGGCCGCTTGAACAGCGCGACCACGGCATACCAGTCGGCGAGCCCGCCAATGGTTGCAGCTTCCGCAAAGGCAGCGATGAAGCCGAACACGGGATGCACGGGGAGAAGCCATTTCGCGACGATGAACAGCAGAAGCGTCGAGGCCAGCACCAGTGTCGCCAGCGCCTTGACGCGGCGTAGTTCGGCCGCGCGTTCGGCATCGCCGGGGGTGTCGAAGGAGAAGGTGGCAGGCGGAGTCATGGCTGAGGCCTAACGTGTCAGTCTCCGCGTGTCCCGGACGCGGTGCAGCGTGCAACGATGCACCGCAGAGCCGGGACCCAGCAAGCATCCGGCGCCGGATGGACCCCGGATCAGCAGTGCACCACGCCGCAAGAGCGGCGCGCTGCACACATCCGGGGAACGCAAGAGAAAAACAAAGGCCCGCCGAAGCGGGCCTCAAACTCAGTTTCTCGTCTCAGCGCCAGATCAGGCGGTCTTGGTGTAGACCTTGGCGAAGTTGTCCTGAGCAGACTTCGCGCCGTTGGCAGCGAGCTTGCCGAGATAGTCGGCGGTCGCCTTGGCGCGCGAGACGAATACTTCGCCGCGGGCGCGGAGTAGGCCCGATTGGATCTCGACGGCTTCGCTGATCGACTTGGCCGAAGCGAGCTTGTCGATGCCAGAGAAGAACGCCTCAGCGTCCTCGTAGATCGCCTGCTGGATGTTGCGGCTGATCTTGCCGGCCTCGGCGACGGATTCGGTCACCGCGTTCTCGACGGCGGCGGTCACGCGCTCGGAGCCTGCGAAAGCCTCGGCAGCACGGTCCTTGGCGGTATTGGCGGTCTTCTTGACGAACTCGCGAGCAGCCTCGGGAACTTCCAGATTTTGGATGTTCTTGAAAGCGTCCTTGAAGCCGTCGAAAGCAGTGTTCGTTTCAGTGGTCACAGGGGTCTCTCCATCCTCATTGGTTTGAGCTATGGGCTCACCCCGTCCGCATTGGCCCGGGGCACGTCCTATATGGCACAGTTAATTGTGCGGCGCAACATTCATGTTGCGACGCAATATCACGAAATCGTGAAAAATCTTAACGAGAGGCAATCTGCTGCCTCCCTCATCGTTCAGGTTCCCTGACACCGTGGGCCGGATACCTAGCGCTGGACGGCGCTCTTAGTGCTGGACGGCGCCTGGCAACCCATAGGCTTCCATCTGGGCCTGGACCTGCGCGATGTTGTGCCCGAGCACGACTATGTCGTGGGTCTTGCCATCGACGTCCCGGACGTGGTCCCGCAGCAGCGCCTCGGCCTTGAAGCCAAGGCTTTCGAACAGGGCGATCGCTGCCTGCTGGTCGACCGTCATCTGGACCGAGAGCTTTTCCAGGCCGGCGCCAAGCGCGAGCGCAAAGGTCTCCTGCGACAGCGCCTTCCCTACCCCCTTCCCGCGGACGTCGGGTGACACAACCATCCGGATCTCGCCGACATGCGGCGACCAGGAATGCGGATCGCGCACCAGCGTGCCGCAGCCGACGACCTTGCCATCTCTCACCGCGAGCAGGCTCCTGATCGCGCCGCGCTCGATCTCCTTGACCCAGGCCGAGAGCACCTTCGGCTCGCTGATATTGCGCGGCAGAAACAGGAGATCATGGGACGGCAGGCTTTTGCCGAAGGCAAGCACCGCGGCCTCGTCCGCGGGTGACATCAGGCGGATCTCGATGTCACCGGCGTCCGTGCTGACGTGACGCGGATAGGAACGCTGTTCGCTCATGTCGATCTCTTCCCCAGCCAGGAGTCCAGTTTCGGCCACAGCCGTTTCACCGCGTTGGCGCCGGCGACGAGCGAGACGTGGCCGCCCTTCAGCATCACCTCTTCCTTGTCCTCGGATCCGATCTTCGCGATCAGATGCTTTGCCGCGTCATAGGGCACGATGTGATCGTGCTCGGCGACCGCATGCAGGATCGGCACCTTGATGTTCTCGAGCCTCGCTGCGCGGCCACCGACCGACATGGTGTCGTTGAACAGCTTGTTGTCCCACATCAGGTCCTTGGTGATGGTGCGGAAATATTCACCGGCCAGCGGCAGCGTATCGGTCGCCCAGCGGTCGAACATGCGGTACGACTTGACGAACTCGTCGTTCCAGATGTTTTCCCAGAGCTGGATCTGGCTCACCGTACGCGAGGCCGGGCGCAGCATCTCGAACGACGACAAGATCATCTCCGGCGGCACGTTGCCGACGCTGTCGACAAGGCGGTCGACGTCGAAATAGCGTCGGTCGGAGAAATTCGAGAACAGCTTCATCTCTCGGAAATCGATCGGCGTGGTGAAGCAGATCAAATTCTTCATTGGCCCGTCCTTGAAGATCGAGCCGTAGAGCAGCGACAGCACGCCACCGAAGCAATAACCGATGACGGAGACGTCCTTCTCGCCGGAATCCTGTTGCACGCGACGGACGCAATCCGGAATGAAGTCGAGGACATAATCCTCCATGCGCAGGCTCTTCTCCTCCGGCCGCGGCGCGCTCCAGTCGAGCATGTAGACGTCGTAGCCGCGCCTCAGCAGAAACTCGATGAAGCTCTGGCCAGGCACGAGATCGAGAATGTAGCCGCGGTTGGTGGTCGCCATCACGATCAGAACCGGCACGCGGTAGATCTCGTCCGACATCGGCCGATAGTGATAGAGGCTCATCGTGCCGCGCGAATGCAGCACGTCCTTCGGCGTCGAGCCGAGCGTCGGACCGGAGGTCGAAAAATATTCGACGCCCTTGATGCTGCGCTGGATTGCGCGCTGCACCTCGGACTGGATGCGCTCCGGGATAGATGCGAAATCAAGTCCCGTCGGCGCGTTCATTTTTGCTCTCCGCTTTCGGAGGGCGGACGCTTCGTCCGTGGCGGCCGCGGCGCACCGTCGGAGCCTTGCGATATGCCAGAGCTTGCCGCCATCTGGCTGAGCATCGACTTCATCTCGCCGATCTGGGCCTCAATGGACTGCAGCCGCTCCGCAAGACCCGTCACCTGTTCGCGGCTCGGTAGGTTCATCGCGACGAGGTACTTCTCCATGAGCTCGCCCAGCTGCTTCTGAGCACCTGCAGCAACTCCTCCCGCACGGTTCATCGCTTGTGAAAACTCGGGCGATGACATGGCCTGGTTGGCAAAGGAGTTGAACCCCTTCTCCATCTCGCCAATCATCTTCTGCCACGTGGCGACCGGGTCGTTGATCTTGTCGGTCATCGGCGTCCTCCGGATGTCGAGAGCTGCGATGCCCTTCTTTTTTCGCCATACCACACCGTTGCGCCGTGCCGGTCAACCGGCAAGCAGCGGATGGGATGTCGCGTACACGGCTTCATTGCGACCGGAAACCGTGCGATACAGCATTCGTCAGCAGCAAGGGAACGCAGCCGTGATCGCCCATCAGCCGCCCCAGACAGTCCGCGCCAATGGCATCGACATCTGTTACGAGATCTTCGGCAACGACAATGCCGAGCCGCTGCTGCTGATCATGGGGCTCGGAGCGCAGATGATCCATTGGGACGATGCGTTCTGCGAGCAGCTCGCCGTGCACGGCTTTCGCGTGATCCGTTTCGACAATCGCGACATCGGCAAATCGAGCCATCTGACAGGCGGCAAACGATTGACGCCACTCGAGCTGTTGAAGCTGCGCTTCCTCAGGATTCCCGTTGCGGCGACTTACAAGCTGATCGACATGGCCAAGGATACAGTCGGCCTGATGGATGCACTGGGCATCAAGTCGGCGCATCTGGTCGGCGCCTCCATGGGCGGCATGATCGCGCAGGAGGTGACGCTGTCGTTTCCCGAGCGCGTGCGCTCGCTCACCTCGATCATGTCGACGACGGGCAATCCGCGCGTGCCGCCGCCGACACGTGAGGCTTCCGCGATGCTGATGGCGCCGCCGCCACGCAGCAAGGAAGAATTCATCTTCCGCTTCGGCGAGACCTGGAAGGTGTTGCGCGCGGGGTCTTTTCCGGAAGAGGAAGCGCTCGACCCTGATCGCGCCGAGCGCGTGTTCGCGCGCGGGCTCAATCCGGCCGGCGTCGGCCGGCAGCTCCGCGCTGTGCTTGCCTCCGGCAGCCGCAAGGAACGACTGCATGGCGTGAAGACGCCAACGCTGGTGATCCACGGCACGGTCGATCCCCTGGTCCATCCCGAAGGCGGCAAGGACACGGCAGCATCCATCCCCGGCGCAAAGCTGCTGATGATCGAGGGCATGGGCCACGCCCTGCCGATGCGCTTCTGGCCGGAAATTATCGGCGCCATCGACAAGCACGTGCGCGGCGCGGCGGCGCAGGCGGCGTGAGCGTGGGCCGATTGCGCATGAAGACCTTGCAGGAAGTCGAATCCGACGTCGCCGCGCTGGCAACCCGGGTCGGAGCAAATCGGAACGAGCTACCGACCTACGGCCACTCTCGCGACCTTGGATATCCGCATGTCGAGATCGATGCCAGCAGCTATCACTATGTGGTCGTCGAGCGCGGCCAGGAACTCGATCGCCAGTCGACCGTCGACTATGGCGACTGCTTTATTGGATATTCAAGGATGTCACTCACAGCCTAGCATTCTCGTACGAGTTGACCCATCGCGTTGAAGACCAGGACTGCCGCCGCATAGCCTTTCCACGACAGATCGAGCTTATGGGGCGCCTTGGTGCGGACATGGGCAAGCGCCTTGAACACGAGATTACTGATATTCTCATACGTTCGCCTTACGATGACGAGCCAACCAAAGCCGTCAATCGGATGCGGAAAGACAGCAAAACATAGCCAGACCACGCGAAGAGCAGTAAGGGCGGGCCGAGAGAATGCGGCCTAGCTCTTCCTCGCGATCCAGATCACATGGCGCGCGCCACCGCCTCTGCCGGTGGCGCGGACGTTGACTTCGTTGACATCAAAACCTGCGCTGCCAAGACGCTTGGTGAATGCCGGGTTGGGCCCCGACGACCAGACAGCCAGCACGCCGCCCGGCCGCAGCGCCGCCTTCGCCGCTTTCAACCCGCTCGCGTTGTAGAGCGCGTCATTACCCTTCCGGGTCAGCCCTTCCGGCCCGTTGTCAACGTCGAGGAGAATGGCATCGAAGGCCGAGCGCTGCGCCCGGATGATTTCGCCAACGTCAGTCTCCCGAATACTCACCCTGGGGTCATCGAGACTGTCGCCAAAGACCTCCGCCATCGGTCCGTGCGCCCAGCTGACCACCGCCGGCACGAGCTCTGAGACCACGATCTTTGCCTTGCTTCCGAGCACCGCGAGCGCCGCACGCAGCGTAAACCCCATACCCAGTCCGCCGATGAGGACGGCCGGCTTGGCGACCTTCTCGATCTGTTTCGCGGCAAGCGTCGCGAGCGCGGCTTCCGAGCCGGACAGGCGGCTGTTCATCAGCTCGTTGGTGCCGAGCTTGATGGAAAACTCCTTGCCGCGCCGCATCAGGCGGAGCTCGCTGTCGGAGCCGGGAATCCGGGCGGTATCGATCTTTTCCCAGGGAATCATGGGAGAGCTTTAGCACGATCGCAAATCGTAGGGTGGGTTAGCCGAAGGCGTAACCCACCGCTTTGCTCGCCGCCTGTCGCGAAGATGGTGGGTTACGCTTCGCTAACCCACCCTACGGTCTGAAGCTAGCCGCCCGCCCAGACGTCCAGCACGTAGCGGTTCTTCGCGCCCATCCCCTCGATCCAGCGCGCACCGGCGGCAGCATCGCTGCCGCTCTTCTCGCGACGGATCGCGACGAGGGCCGCCTTCACGTCGGGCTCCATTTTTCCGCCGTCGCCGCAGACATAGATGATCGCACCCTGCTCGACCAGCGGCCAGAGCTTGTCCTTCTGTGCGGCCAGGACATGCTGCACATAGGTCTTCGGCCCGTCCGCGCGCGAGAATGCCGTGAAAAGCTCGGTGATGCCGCTTGCCGCCAGCGCCTTCAGCTCGTCCGCGTAGAGAAAATCCTGGTCGGGATGGCGGCAGCCGAAGAACAGCATGGCCGGGCCGAGGACAGCCCCTTTCGCTTTGCGCGCGGCGCGCTCCTGGAGGAAACCGCGGAACGGCGCGAGTCCCGTGCCCGGGCCGATCATGATAATCGGCACGGATGGATCATCCGGGAGTCGGAAGCCTGCCTTGGTCTCACGCACCGTTGCGTGGATCGCATCGCCGGCACGCCGGTTGGCGAGATAGTTCGAGCAAATGCCCTTGTAGGTGCCGCGGCCCGAAGCAGCCGGCCCTTCGACCACGCCGACCGTGATGCTGCAGCGAGTTGGATCGACCGACGGCGAGGACGAGATCGAGTAATAGCGCGGCGCCAGCAGCGAGAGCATCTCCAGATAGACGTGGAACGGCAGTTCGCAGGCCGGATATTCGAGCAGCAAGTCGAACACCGATTTGCGCCTGGCTAAAACCTCGGTCCGATAGCGCTCGAGCGGCTCGGCCTCTTCTCCGACGAAGGCCAGCAGCTCCGGCTTGGTGATCGGGCAGCGGGTGTGCTCGGCCATGATCTGGATCTGCTTCCGTGTCGCCACCTGCTGCAACTCGACGAATTCGCTGAGCAGGCGGCCGACCGATACGGCCTCGCCGACCGGCAGCTGCGCGCGACGGCCTTCGGCGACCTGAAGCCTGATCTGGTCGGCGGGCAGGAAGCCGAAGCGGCGGGCAACCGAGTCCACCAGCGTCGGATCGTTGCGCGGGACGACGCTCAGATGATCGCCAACACGGTAGGCGATGCTGGACGGCAGCTGCACTTCAATATGGCGCGTCGAGCGCTCCGACGGATTGGACCCGCTCCTGTTCTGAAGTTCGTCATTGATCAGCACCTTCATCGCCACCGCGCCGCCCTGGGCCACGATGGTGTTGACGGCGGTCACCGCCACCGGCTCGATCGCGTAGAGCGGATCATCCTCCGCAGTGCGGGTGAAATTCCAGTCGATGCCGAATTCCTTGGTTGCGACCTGTGCGGCGGCCGGGAACCATTTCTGGAACTGGTCATCGAGATCGCCGCGCGCGTCCCCTTCCCCGCGCGGATAGACCGCGCGCGCACCATGCGCCGACAATTGCTCGTCGATGAAACGCGGCACCGATTGATAGGTCGCGGCCCAGTCGCTGTTGCCGCAGCCGAACACAGCATAGCGCACATTGGCAAAGGCATCCTTCGGCAAGTCGCCGCCGAGCCATTTGACGAACTGCGTCGCATTGTCTGGCGGCGCGCCGTTATAGGAGGCGCAGATGATCAGCACACCGCCCTCTTGCGGCAGCTTGCCGACGTAGTCGTCGAGCGGCCCGAGCTGCACGGCAAAGCCGTTGATTTCCGCAAGGTCCGCCATGCGCGTCGCAAGCTCCTCGGCGGTCCCGAGATTGGAGCCGTAAAGCACCAGCATCGGCGTATTGTGCCCGGGACGCGTCGTCGGCTGGCGCGGCGCCTTGGGCGCCGAAGCCGCCGCAGCAATAGGCCCGCCATAGGCGCCGCGCTCGCGATCAGCGCGCGGACGAACCCTGATCTTGAAGCCTTCCGGCTTCATGGTCAGCGTCTCCTTCAGATGCATCTGGTAACGCTGGTGATCGATCAGCCTGAAGCGCTGCAGGATCATGCCGAGCGCGAGCGCCGCCTCGTGCATGGCAAAGCCGCGGCCGATGCAGGCGCGCTGACCGTTGCCGAACGGCTTCCAGGCATTGACCGGCCGCTTGGCCTCCTCCTCACGGCTGAAATTCTCGGGGTCGAAGGCGTCGGGGTTCGGGCCCCAGACAGAGGGATCGCGATGCAGCGCCGTCACCAGGATCGTGGTGAACGTGCCTTTCCTGAGCTTGTACTTGCCGCCGCCGATGATCTCGTCCTGCAGCGGCGAGATGCCATAGGCGGGCGCCGGCGGCCACAGCCGCAGCGCCTCTTTCAGGATCTGCGTGATGTAGGTGAGCTGCGTCACCTGCTGGTAGGTCGGCTTCGCATTGACGTCATGGCCGAAGACGCGGTCGACCTCGTCATAGGCCTTCTTGAGGATATCCGGATGCTTCAGCAGCGCGTAGATCGTGTACGACAGCAATCCGCTGGTGGTCTCGTGACCCGCGATCAGAAACGTGTTGATCTGGTAGCGGATGTTGACGTCGTCGAGTTGCTCTCCGGTCGAGCGATCAACCCCGGTCATCATCGCAGCCAGCATGTCCTTCTTGTCGTCGACCCCCTCCGCGCTCTTGCGGCGCTCGGCGATGATCTCGTCGACCATCTTGTTCATGAAGGCGACGTCCTCGGCGAGCGTCTTGCGCCGCTTCTGCATCCACAGCTGCTCGAACGGCAGGCCGCGTGTCATCATGATGGTTTCGAGCGAGCGCACCAGCGACTCGACGAAGGGATGGTAGTCGCGCCGGTAGAAGGAGTTGAAGCGGTAGTCGAAACCGCACAGGCCGATCGTGTCCAGCGTCAGCGCGGTCATGTCGTGGACGACGTCGATCTCCTCGTCGGCGTTGAGGCGCTCCCATTTCTTCACAAGCTGATCAGCGATGTCGACCATGCTCGGATGGTAGGACTGCATGGCCCGATTGCCGAAGGGCTGGAGCAGGATGTTGTGCGCCTTGCTCCAGTTCGGTTCCCTGGTATCGGCCGTGAACAGGCCGTCACCGCCGACCGCGCGCACGCGCCGCAGCGCGCCGCGCACCGTCTTGTCGAAGCGCTTCTCGTCGGAGAGCTCGTCAACGAGATCGTGGCCCGACACGACGACGATCGGCGAGCCCATCATGTCGAGCCAGAAGATCGGACCGAGCTCCTTGGCCAGCCGCGTCAGGTGCTGCACGGGGGCGGCCGAGTCCAGCGACAGCATGTTGCCGACCACTGGCTTGGTCAGCGGCTGCGGAATCGGGTCCAGACGGTTCTTGGACGACATCGAAAGCGCTTCCCCCTGATCGCGTCATTCCGGGGCGATGCGCAGCATCGAACCCGGAATCTCGAGGTTCCGGATCTGGTCCTTCGGACCATCCCGGAACGACGTTGCCAACTACACTGACGACCGCGTCGTCATCCAAACCGCCTTCTACGCCACTCGATCAGCTTGGCGCTGACTTCTTGCGGCTTCTCCTGCTGCGTCCAATGGCCGCTGTCCCTTACCAGGTATTTCTCCAGATCGGCGACCAGCTTCTCCATGCCGTCGGCCGCCGAAGGCGGCAGCACGGCATCGTTCTCGGCCATGATCATCAATGACGGGACATGGATGTGGTGGTCGAGGCCTTTCGACTGCTCCCAGTTGCGGGTGAAATTCCGATACCAGTTGATGCCGCCGGTGAAGCCGGTCTTCGTAAAGGTGTCGACAAACACCTTCTTCTCCTCGGCCGACAGGATCGGCGTGCGCGGATCGTGCCCAGCATCATAGTTCGCAATCATCTGCGGAAACGCCAGGTTGATCCGCGGCGAGGCGCCGATGCCGGCAATCGGCTGTTCCGCCGGTGTGCCCTCGGGGCGCGCCACGGGCTTGCGCATGAAGGCATCGAAGGTCTGCTCGACGCGGCTGCCGAAGATCTTGTCCGGCTCACGCGCAGGATCCTGGAATTGCACGACGTACATCTGGTCACCGAAGCGCTGACGGAACAGCGCGATCGGATCGATCGGCGCGCGGTCCCAATGCGGCGTGTTGACGCCGACGACACCGGCGACGCGCGTGGGATGACGCAGCGGCATCTGCCAGACGACGAAGCCGCCCCAGTCGTGGCCGACGAAGATCGCCTGGTCGATCCCGAGATGATCGAGCAGACCGACCAGATCGCCAGTTAAATGCTCCATGTCATAGGCTTCGACCGGCTCCGGCCGGTCGGACGCACCATAGCCGCGCTGGTCGGGCGCGATCACCCGGATCCCGGCATCGCTCAACGCCTTGATCTGGTGGCGCCAGGAAAATGCGAGCTCGGGCCAGCCATGGCACAGCACCATCGGCGGGGTGTCGGTGACCGGGCCCGCCTCGTAATACCCCATGCGGATTCTGTTCGTCTGCGCGAACTTGAGCGGCGGCATTTCAATCATCATGAGAATCCTGGCAAATTCCCTATTCAGCCGCGCCCTTGATATCGGCCGCCGGCGGCGCGTAGGCTGCTTCCAGCGCTGCAAACTCCTCCGGCAGCATGTCGCACATCACCTGCACGTGCGGAATGATGTTTGCGCCGACGATGAAACCGAAATCGAGCTGGTCGCGATAGCTCTGCACGGTGATGTTGAGCGCCTGCCCGTGCGTCGAGATCGACACCGGGAAGATATGCAGCAGTTCCGCGCCGGCAGCATAGAGCGTCTGCCGCGGCCCCGGCACGTTGGACACCGTAATGTTGGCGGCCGGCGGCAGCACATCCGACAGGTTGGAGCGGCTGTAGAGCAAGGCCAGGATCTGGACCATGATCGGCGCGCCCAGCATCGAGATGTTGGAAACCTGGGGCATCAAGGCACGCAATGGATGCGACATCTCCTTGGACTTGGTCGATTGCGCGATGATGGCTTCCAGACGCGCCTTGGGGTCCGCGATGTTGGTCGCGATCGCGCAGATCATGCCGAACACCTGATTGTTGGCTTCGGTGTTGCCCTCCTCGCGCAACGAGATCGGCACCGCTGCGGTCAGTGATTTCGCCGGCAGCGAACCATATTGCTGAAGGTAACGCCGGACCACGCCCGAGGCGAGCGCCAGCACCACGTCGTTGAGCTTGCCGCCAGCCTGCTTCGCCAGCGCCTTGGATCGCGACAGCGAGATCGATACGCCGGCAAAGCTCCGCTCCGACGAGATCGTCTTGTTGAGCATGGTCGGTGGCGACATCATGCTGGCGAGGCTTTCCCGCGACTTCGGATCGGAGACCTTGCCGAGAACGTCGGACATGCTCTTGAGCACGGTCGGGATGTTGCCGGCAAAGCGCACCGCGCTCTCGATCTGGTACATCGCATTGTCAAACAGGATCGAGCCGATGTCGCTCTTGCCGGTGCGCGGCAGTTGCAGGTTCTTTGCGGCGGCCGAAGCGTCGAGCGGCTGGCTGAAGAGTTGCTGATAGGAATCGAGCAAGTTCGCCGCGATGTCGCGCGGCTCCTGTCCAGGCTTGGTACCACCGACCGGCGGATCGACCTGCCGCGGGATCGGCGAGATATCGTAGATCATGCTGGTCAGCGCCGCACCGGCGCCGCCGTCGATGGCGGCATGGTGCATCTTGGAATAGAGCCCGACCTCGTTGTCCTTCATGCCCTCGAACACATAGAACTCCCACAACGGGCGAGCGCGATTCAAGAGCTTGGCATGCATCCAGCCGACGATGCGCTCGAGCGTGGCGCGGTCGCGCGGCTGCGGCAGGCTGGCACGGAAGATGTGGCGGTCGATGTCGAACTGGTCGTCCTCGACCCAGGAGGGATGGTCGATGTCGAGCGGCGCCTTCTCCAGCCGCGCTTTCAGGATCGGCGCGATGTGCAGGCGCGAGACAATCATCGCCTTGAAGTCTTCGAAGAAGTCGCCCTTGTAGTCGTCGGGGAGGCGAAAGATCGCCATGCTGCCGACATGCATCGGCATTTCCGGCGTTTCCAGATAGAGAAACGACGCGTCCAGCGACGACAGCTTCTTCCCGTCAGCCATGGTTCCCTCCGCTCATATCGACGGGCGCCTTGGCCGGCACTTCTCGTCAGGCCGATACTGCCTGTTCGGGCGGGGCATATGCAATGGCAAACGGCCCTGCCCGGTCAAACGGCCAGAACTCACCCTCCGGCTGCGCCAGGCGGTCCGCCACCGCCCACAGCGCCGCGGGGTTCACACCGAGCCCGACGTGGCTCGCCAGGTAAACCTCGACGTTCTCGGCACGGTCCGAGGGACGTAACAGACAGGTCCGCCAGTTCACGATACCGTCGGCGCGCGAATAGATCGACGTCGCCGGGACCGGCAGATCACCGGCGATCGCCTTGCGCAGTTCGGCAAGATCCTCGACCCGCTCGCCGGACAGCGCCTCGTAGAGCTGCGTGGCGTTGGTCGCCCGCACGTCGTTGGCGAAAGGGCTGCCGAGCGTGACAACGTAGCGGACCATCTCGGGCGCCTGGAGCGCGAGATCGCGGGCATAGACGCCGCCAAGGCTCCAGCCGACCAGGCTGACCTTGCGCCCGGTCGCGGCATGGATCTCGGCGAGACGGGCATGCAAGGCCTCCCGCATCCGCCCCAGCCCGCCGATGTTGCGGCCCATCCGCCAAGCCTGCGCATCATAGCCGAGTTCGCTCAGATAGCGCCGCATCGGCGCCATCGAGAGATCGCTTGCAAGAAAGCCCGGCAGCGCCAGCACCGGATGGCCATCGCCCCTGGGCGCGCGCATCAGGACGGGCGACAGCAGCAAGCTCGCATTGAGTTCGAACAGCCCACGGGCCTCGGCAAGCAGCAGGCCAAGACCCGGCGGACGAAGCTTGCCTGACGCCTGCGATCCGTCCGGCCTCGATGGCATTACTTCTTGTCGCCGCTGCGCGTGCCGCCGAGGCCGGCCATTGCGACGAACATGTCCTGAAACCGCTCGGCGAGCTTCGGATCGAAGGTGAACCAGCTCTGGATCAGCGATTCCGGCGAGATCTTCTCGATGTTGCTTAAGACCTGCTGCTGCAGCTTGTCCATCACCGCCGTCTGCATCGGTGCCACGTCAGGCAAACCAAAGAACTGGCGGGCTTCGAGGGGGGTACAGTCGATTTCGATGTTAACTTTCATGTCCCCTCCAGGTGAGATTCGAGCGGCCTGTCGCAGTATCGCCGCGACACGGTGGGCAACGCAAGCGACCTGAGGGAGGCGACCGGGCTCCGGCTTCGGCGATCGGCAGGTATGGTCAATCAAATTAGCGCGGATGGCCGCTACGCCGGCGGGCGGGATTGTCCATCCCCCCGCACCGGAGGCTTCGCAAGCCCAAAGTCGAATATCACCCGTGAACCTTTCGCCCCAGATTGCCGGTCAGCATTGCTGCACAGCGGCGCAACTTGGCGCGTTCCTTGCTGGAATGTCGCTTGCACGGGTCGATAACTCTGGGCAACATGGATCGGGCCGCCCACCGAACAATCAAAAAACCATGGTGCGGCATGGAGAGGGTCAAGGATGTCAGTCGGACGAAGTCTGTTTGCGGCGACGCTCGCCGGTATGCTTGCGTTGACAGTCACGCCGGCGTCGAGCCAGACGCTGCGCTATGCCAACCAGGGTGAGCTCAAGTCGCTCGATCCCTATACGCTGAACGAGTCGACGACCCATGCGCATCTCGGCCACGTCTATGAGGGCCTCATCGAGCGCGACAAGGACTTGAAGATCATCCCGGCTCTGGCCGAAAGCTGGGAAACGCCGGAGCCGACCCGCTGGCGCTTCCATCTGCGTAAGGGCGTCAAGTTCCACAATGGCGATCCCTTCACCGCCGACGACGTGGTGTTCTCGGCAGAGCGCGTGCGCGCCCAGGGTTCGAACCTGCAGAACCGCCTCCCCGCCGACGCCAAGGTGATCAAGGTCGACGACTACACCGTCGATTTCGTCCTCAGTTCGCCCAATCCCATTCTCATAGGGCAATGGGACGTCTGGTACATCATGGACAAGAAATGGGCAGAGGCGAACAACGCGGTCGCACCGACGCCGGTCGCCGCCACAACGCCGAGCTACGCCTCGCTGCACGCCAACGGCACCGGTCCCTTCATGATCGACAGCCATCAGCCAGGCGTGAAAACCGTGTTCAAGGCCAATCCGAACTACTGGAAGAAGCCGGAACACAATCTCAAGGAGATCGTGTTCACACCGATCGCCTCCGACGCAACGCGCGTGGCGGCGCTTCTGTCCGGCGAGGTCGATGTCATCGAGCCGGTTCCGATCCAGGACATCCAGCGCGTCAATGCGAGTCCCAATGCAACGGTGCTTTCCGGGCCGGAACTGCGCACGATCTTCATCGGCATGGATGAGTCGCGCGACGAGCTGCTGTACTCGAACGTAAAGGGCAAAAACCCGTTCAAGGACGTCCGTGTCCGCGAGGCCGTCTACAAGGCAATCGATGTCGACCTGATCAAGAATCGCGTCATGCGCGGCCTCTCCACTCCGTCCGCCCTGATGATCGCACCGGAGCTCTATCCGCTCTCGAAGGAGTTCACGCGGCCGAAATCCGATCTGGAGGGCGCCAAGAAGCTGCTGACGGAAGCAGGCTATCCCGATGGCTTCGAGGTCACCATGGACTGCCCGAACGACCGCTACGTCAATGACGCCGCGATCTGCCAGGCCGTGGTCGGCATGCTCGCCCGCATCGGCGTCAAGGTGAACCTCCTGGCGCAGCCGAAGGCGCAGTATTTCGCCAAGGTGCTGAAGCCCGGCGGCTTCAAGACCTCTTTCTTCCTGCTCGGCTGGACGCCGGCCACGATGGACTCCCAGAACGTCCTGCACGACATCATGGGCTGCCGCGACGATCCCAAGGACCCGAACCGGGGCGAGGCCAATCTGGGCGGCTATTGCAACAAGCAGCTCGACGAGCTCACGGACAAGGTTCTCGTGGAGGCAGATCCGGCCAAGCGGGATCTCCTGATCAAGCAAGCCTTCGACATCGCGATCAAGGATTACGCCTACATCCCGCTGCACCAGCAGGCGCTCGCCTGGGGCGTATCGAAAAAGGTGAAACTGGTTCAGCGTGCGGACAACCAGGTCCTGCTCTACTGGGCCACCAAGCAGGAAGAGTAAGTGCAGGAACGTTGCGAAGTCCCGGAAGCCCTGGCTTCCGGGACTTGTCATTCAGGGTCGCGCAAAGATGCGCGTCACCGCTGAAGGGAGCTGAAAGGAAAAGATGCTCGCTTTCACGCTTCGCCGGGCAATCCAGGCCATCGGCGTCATGATCGCCGTCGGGATCATCGCGTTCTCGATGTTCCGCTTTGCCGGCGACCCCGTGAACCAGATGGTCTCGCTGGATACGTCGGGCGCCGAGCGCGCTGCGATCCGCCAATCGCTCGGGCTCGACGATCCCGTGATCGTGCAGTTCGGCCGCTATGTCGGCAACGCCGCGCAGTTCAAGTTCGGCATCTCCTACCAATTCCGCCTGCCCGTCACGGACCTGCTGATGGAGCGGATGCCGGCAACGCTGGAACTCGCGATCTGCGCGACCATCTTTGCGATGGTCTGCGGCATCCTGATGGGCGTCTATTCGGCGCTGCGCCGCGACACCTGGCTCGCGCATGCGTTCCAGGCGATCTCCCTGATCGGCATCTCGCTGCCCACCTTCCTGATCGGCATTCTCCTGATCTACCTGTTCTCGGTCACGCTCGGCTGGCTGCCCTCGTTCGGGCGGGGCGAGGTCGTGCATATCGGCTGGTGGACGACCGGACTGCTGACGTTGTCCGGATTGAAGGCGCTGATCATGCCGTCGATCACCCTCGGCCTGTTCCAGATGACGCTGATCATGCGGCTGGTGCGCGCCGAGATGCTGGAGGTGATGCGCACCGACTACATCCGTTTCGCCCGCGCCCGCGGGCTCACCACACGCGCGATCCACTTCGGCCACGCGCTGCGGAACACGCTGGTGCCCGTGATCACGGTTGCCGGCCTGCAGTTTGGCTCGGTCATTGCTTTTGCGATCATCACCGAGACCGTGTTCCAGTGGCCCGGCATGGGGCTCCTGTTCGTGCAGGCCGTGCAGAATGTCGATATCCCCATCATGGCGGCCTATTTGATGATGGTGTCCCTGATCTTCGTCACCATCAACCTCGTGGTCGATATCCTCTACACCATCGTCGATCCGCGTCTGCGCTCGACGGTCAGCCGGGCACACTGAGATGAGCGACGCGGTCGTCCAGCACAAAGTAGAACAACGCGGCCCGCGCGAGGCTCGCCCGAGTTGGCTCAAGCGCGCCCTCGACAGCGACCTGTTC
The DNA here is from genome assembly GCF_001908205.1 of Bradyrhizobium sp. NAS80.1. Lineage (GTDB taxonomy): Bacteria > Pseudomonadota > Alphaproteobacteria > Rhizobiales > Xanthobacteraceae > Bradyrhizobium. Next base: position 65,906 of record NZ_LGHL01000037.1, on the reverse strand, counting down.
TATTCGTTCCGCCGCTCCAGGATCACGATGATCGCCGCCGCGGTGACGCTGCTGTTCTTCCTCGTGGCGATCTTCGCCTCCTGGCTTGCCGTGCAGAATCCCTTCGACCCGGCGCAGCTTCAATTGATGAACTCGCGCATCGCCCCGCTCTGGACCGCCGACGGGCAGAGCCCGTTCCTGCTCGGCACCGACGAGCAGGGCCGCGACGTCTTTTCCGCGATCCTCTACGGCCTGCGCATCTCGCTCGTCGTGGGAATACTCGGCGTCCTGTTCTCCGGTGCGCTCGGCATCCTGCTCGGATTGACCGCCGGCTATTTCGGCGGCGCCGTCGACGGCCTGATCATGCGTGTTGCCGACGTGCAGCTCTCCTTCCCCGCGATCCTGATCGCGCTTTTGATCAACGGCATCGCCAAATCGGCGCTCGGCAACAAGCTCGACGAGATGAGCATGCTGGGCGTGCTGGTGTTGGCGATCGGCCTGAGCTTCTGGGTGCAATATGCCCGCACCGTGCGCGGCTCGGTGATGGTCGAAAAGAACAAGGACTATGTCGCGGCCGCGCAACTAATCGGCCTTCCGGCCCCCGTGATCATGTTGCGCCATGTGCTGCCGAACACGATGGGACCGATCCTCGTCATCGCCACCATCAATCTCGCGCTCGCCATCATCACCGAGGCGACGCTGTCCTTCCTCGGCTCGGGCATGCCCGAGACCATGCCCTCGCTCGGCACGCTGATCCGCATCGGCAACAACTACCTGTTCGCGGGCGAATGGTGGATCGTGGCCTTTCCCGGGTTCGCGCTCGCCGCGCTGATCCTCTCGATCAACCTGCTCGGCGACTGGCTGCGCGACGCGCTCAACCCGAAGCTCCGATGAGTACGCCGCGCCCATGACCGAACCCGTTCTCTCCGTCCGCAATCTTCAGGTCGAGTTCGCATCCCGCCGCGGCACGCTGCGCGCCATCGACGGTGTCTCCTTCGACATCGCCAAGGGCGAGGTGCTCGGCGTGGTTGGCGAATCCGGCGCCGGCAAGTCCGTCACCGGCCTCTCGGTGATCGGCCTGATCGACCCGCCGGGTCGCATCGCCGGCGGCGAGATTCATCTCGCGGGCCTGCGCATCGACAATCTGCCGCCGGAGGAGATGCGCCGCGTCCGGGGAAAACGGATCGGCATGATCTTCCAGGATCCCCTCACTTCGCTCAACCCGTTGTACCGGATCGGCGACCAGATCGTGGAGACGATCCGAACCCACCTCGATCTGTCCGAACAGGCGGCCCGCCGCCGCGCCATCGACCTGCTGGCCGAAGTCGGCATTCCCGCACCCGAAAAGCGCATCGACGGCTATCCCCACGAATTCTCCGGCGGCATGCGCCAGCGCGTGGTGATTGCGCTGGCGATTTGCGCCGAGCCGGAACTGATCATTGCGGACGAGCCGACCACCGCGCTCGACGTCTCCGTGCAGGCGCAAATCATCTCGCTGATCAAGCGGCTCGGGCGCGACCACGGCACCGCGGTGATGCTGGTGACCCACGACATGGGCGTGATCGCGGAAACCTCGGACCGCGTCGCGGTGATGTATGCCGGCCGCATCGCCGAGATCGGCCCGGTGCAGGACGTCGTGAAGAATCCGCTGCACCCCTATGCCAAGGGCCTGATGGGCGCGATCCCGACGCTCGCCGGCGACGACAAGCGCCTCGTGCAGATTCCCGGCTCCATGCCGCGGCTCTCGGCGATCCCGCGCGGCTGCTCGTTCAATCCGCGCTGCGCGTTCGCGTTCGACCGCTGCCGGGTGGAGCGGCCGGAGCCGTTGCCGCGCGGCGCACAATCGGTCGCCTGCCACCTTTATGACAGCGTGCCCGCGGAGAGCGCGGCATGAGCACCCCGTTCGTCCAGGCTACAAATCTGCGCCGCGTCTTCGACGTCTCGAAACCCTGGCTCAACCGCGTCCTCGAAGGCGGGCACCTCGAATATCTTAGGGCGGTCGACGGCGTCACCTTCGACATCCGGAAGGGCGAGACCTTTGCGCTGGTCGGCGAGTCCGGCTCGGGCAAGACCACGGTGGCGCGGATGGTGGTCGGCCTCTTGCCGCCCAGTTCCGGCGATGTCCTGATCGACGGCGTCTCCATGACCGCCCCGCGGCAGGCGCCGGCACGGCGAAAGCTGCGCCGCCGCATCCAGATGATCTTTCAGGACCCTTATGCGAGCCTGAACCCGCGCTTCCGGGTCGATGCCATCATCTCCGAACCGATCCGCGCCTTCGACCTGATCCAGGGCGAGCGCGACATCCAGGCGCGGGTTGGCGAACTCCTCACTCTCGTCGGCCTGCATCCCGACGACCGGCTGAAGTTTCCACACGAATTCTCCGGTGGCCAGCGCCAGCGGATCGCGATCGCCCGGGCGCTCGCCTCTGACGCGGAATTCATCGTCTGCGACGAGCCGACCTCCGCGCTCGACGTCTCCGTGCAGGCGCAGATCCTGAACCTGATGCGCGACCTCCAGGACAAGTTCGGCCTGACCTACATGTTCATCAGCCACAACCTCGCCGTGGTCCGTCACATGGCGAGCCGTGTCGGTGTGATGTATCTCGGCCGCATCGTCGAGATCGCGGAAGGGCGCGAATTGTTCGCCCGCCCACGCATGCCCTACACCAAGATGCTGCTGGGCGCCGTGCCTGATCTGGCCATGAGCGGCCGCCAGCGTATTCCGGTCAAGGGCGAGATCCCGAACCCGATCAATCCGCCCTCCGGCTGCGCTTTCAATCCGCGCTGCCCGCTCGCGTTCGACCTCTGCCGCAAGGAGACCCCGGAACTGATCGACGGCGTCGCCTGCCACGCGGTTAACACCGCGCCGGTACCGGCGTGACGCGCGCGTGCCATGCGGCCTGCGCATTTGGCCGCGGCCTAGCCCTGTGATCAAGTGCGCGCGCCGAAAATGAGGTAGCCCATGGCCAGCAAGATCAATCCCGATCCCTTCACGACGCGCCCCGAGATCGAAGGCACGTTCGGGGTCGTCGCCACCACGCACTGGATCGCAACCGCCGTCGGCATGGCCGTCCTGGAAAAGGGCGGCAACGCCTTCGATGCCGGCGTCGCCACCGCCTTCACGCTCCAGGTGGTCGAGCCGCATCTGAACGGTCCCGGCGGCGACGTGCCCATTATCGTGCATGACGTAAAGCGCGGCCGCACCGAGGTGATCTGCGGCCAGGGCCCGGCGCCGGCGCGCGCCACCATCGCGCATTACAAGAGCGAGGGCCTCGACATGGTGCCCGGCACCGGCCTGCTCGCCGCCTGCGTTCCAGGCACCTTCGAATCATGGATGATGCTGCTCCGCGACTACGGCACGATGCGCGTGCGCGACGTGCTGGAGCCGGCTATCTCCTACGCACGTGACGGCTACCCGCTGGTCGAGCGCGCCTGCGCCACGATCCAGACGGTCGAGCAGCTGTTCCGCAAGCACTGGCCGACCTCGGCCGCGGTCTACCTGCCCAACGGCGAGGTGCCGAAGCCCGGCACGCTTTTCACCAACAAGACGCTGGCCGCGACCTACGCCCGCATTCTCAGCGAGGCTGAAAGCGGCGGCGGTGGCCGCGACGCCGAGATCGAGCGCGCGCGAAAAGCCTGGTCGCAAGGTTTCGTCGCCGAAGCCATCGACAAGTTCTGCCGGACCCAGGAAGTGATGGACGTCAGCGGCTCGCCGCACCGAGGCGTCCTCTCCGCTGACGATATGGCGCGCTGGCAGCCGACGATCGAAGCGCCCCTCACCTACGACTATGGCCGCTACACCGTCTGCAAGGCAGGCGTCTGGAGCCAGGGTCCGGTGACGCTCCAGCAGCTCGCGCTCTTGAAGGGCTTTGCGCTCGACGGGCTCGATCCGACCGGACCGGAATTCATCCACCTCCAGATCGAATGCGCCAAGCTCGCATTCGCCGATCGCGAAAAATTCTACGGGGATCCGAAGTTCAGCGAGATCCCGATCGCGACGCTGCTGTCGGACGCCTATAACGACGAGCGCCGCAAGCTCGTCACCGACAAGGCCTCTCTCGATTTCCTGCCGGGCTCGGTCGAGGGCTTTGGCGGTGTGGTCAAGTTGCGCCGTGCGGAAGGCCAACGCGAGGCGGTCGGCGCGCTCGGCGCCGGCGAGCCGACGGTGGGCCGCTTCGGCGAGGTCCGCGGCGACACCGTGCATTTCGACATTATCGACAAGGCCGGCAACATGGTGTCCTCGACGCCGTCGGGCGGCTGGCTGCAATCCTCTCCGATCATTCCCGAGCTCGGCTTCTGCCTCGGCAGCCGCGCGCAGATGTTCTGGCTGGAGGAAGACCACCCCGCCGCGCTGGCGCCGGGCAAGCGGCCGCGCACCACGCTCTCGCCGACCATGGCGCTGCGCGACGGCGAGCCGTACCTCGCCTGGGGTTCCCCCGGCGGCGACCAGCAGGATCAATGGATCACGCAGCTCTTCCTGCGCCACGTCCATTGCAACCTCAACCTTCAGGAAGCCATCGACGCGCCGGCCTGGCACTCCGAGCATTTCCCGATCTCGTTCTGGCCGCGCACCGCGCGGCCCGGCGTGCTGGTGGTCGAGAACCGCGTGCCGAAGGCGACCATCGAGAATTTGCGCGAGCGCGGGCATATCGTGGAAGTTGGTCCCGACTGGTCCGAGGGCCGTCTCACCGCGGCCTCGCGCGTGGGTGTGCGACGGCGCGCCGCCGCCAATCCGCGCGGCATGCAGGGCTACGCCGCAGGGCGCTGACGGACAACGACATGACCTGGTCGATCATCGCGCGAGATCCTGCCACCGGCCAATTCGGCATCGCCGTTGCGACTCGCTTCTTCGCGGTCGGGGCGCGCGTGCCTTATATCGCAGCCGGCCGTGGCGCCATCGCGACGCAGGCCTTCGTCAATCCCTACTACGGCATCGATGGCGTCAGGCTCTTGCGCGAGGGCCTGAACGCGCATGACGTGCTGTCCACGCTGCTCGCGACCGACGACGGCCGCGAGAGCAGGCAGCTCCACATCATGGACGCGAGCGGCGAGATCGCAGCGCATACCGGTCGCGACTGCGTTGACTGGTGCGGGCACATCGAAGGCAGCGGCTTCTCGGTCGCCGGCAACATGCTTGCCGGCGCCGGCGTGCTCGACGAGACCGCAAGAACCTACATTGCTAATGGCAGCCTGCCCTTCCCGCGCCGCCTGCTCGCCGCCATGCGCGCAGGCGAGGCTGCCGGTGGTGACAAGCGCGGCAAGCAGTCCGCCGCGCTCCTGATCCACGGCGAGGAGGAATGGGCGGCGCTGGACTTGCGTGCCGACGATCATCCCGACCCGCTCGGCGAGCTCGAACGGCTCGAGCAAGTGAGCCAGGAGCTCTGGGTCCACTTCCGTGACTCGCTGCCGACGCGGCAGAACCCGGCCGGCAACACCGATCGCAGCGTCATCGACGCCAGCGTCGCCGCAGCACGTGCAGCGCGATCATGAGCGTGAGCCCTCTCATCGAGATTAGGGATCTTCGTATCCGCTTTCACGGTGACGACGGCCGCATTACCCACGCAGTCGACAGTGTCGATCTCAGCGTCGCCAATGGTGCGACGCTTGGCCTCGTCGGCGAATCCGGCTGCGGCAAGAGTGTCACGTCGCTGGCGATCATGGGGTTGCTGCCGAAACAAAGCGCGGAAATATCAGGCGCGATCCGCTTCGACGGCCTCGATCTCCTGCAGACGCCGGACCAGACCCTGCGTGACCTCCGCGGAAACCGGCTGGCGATGATTTTTCAGGAGCCGATGACCTCGCTCAATCCGAGCTTCACCATCGGCGACCAGATCATCGAGACGATCTTGCGCCATCGCGGTGGCTCGCGTCGTAGCGCGCGCGAACGGGCAGTCGAGCTGCTGCGGCGCGTTCACATCCCCTCGCCAGAGCGGCGGATCGATGAATATCCGCACAAGCTCTCCGGCGGCATGCGCCAGCGCGTGATGATCGCGATGGCGCTCGCTTGCGATCCACAGCTCCTGATCGCGGACGAACCGACCACCGCGCTCGACGTGACCTTGCAGGCGCAGATCCTGGAGCTGATGCGGGAACTGAAGGCGGCGAGCGGCGCCGCGATCATCCTGATCACCCACGACCTCGGCGTGGTCGCCGAAGTCTGCGACGAGGTCGCGGTGATGTATGCCGGCGAAATCGTCGAGCGCGCACCGGTGGACGAATTGTTCTCTGCGCCGCAACACCCCTACACTGTCGGCCTGCTCGGCTCGATCCCGCGGCTCGACCATCGCACCGAGCAGCTCGCGACGATCGAAGGCATGGTGCCTAACATGGCGCAGCCGCCCGCTGGCTGCCGCTTCGCCGCGCGATGCCCCTTCGTGCTGGACGCCTGCACCAGGGCGCCGCCGCCGCTGGTGGAAGTCACCCCCGGCCATCTCTCGCGCTGTATCCGCGCGCCGCTCGAACGCCTGGTGTCGTGATGGCGTTGCTCGAGGTCGAAGGCCTGGTCAAGCATTTCGTCGCCGAGCGCTCGCTGTTCGGCCGGGCGCTGGCGCACGTCAGAGCAGTCGACGGCGTTTCCTTCTCGCTGGAAGCCGGAAAGACGCTCGCTCTGGTCGGCGAATCCGGCTGCGGCAAATCCACCGTCAGCCGCCTCGTATTGCGGCTTATCGAGCCGGATGCGGGCACCGTGCGGTTCGACGGGCGCGACCTCCTCGCCCTCGACGCCAACGATTTACGGGCCTTTCGCCGCGAAGCGCAGATCATCTTCCAGGACCCTTACGCCTCGCTCAATCCGCGCATGACTGTCGGCCAGATCCTGAGCGAACCGCTGGCACTGCACGATCTCGTGCCGGCGGCGCGACGGCGCGAGCGCGTCGAGGAGCTGCTGCGGCTGGTGGGCCTCGAGCCGCGGCTCGCGCGGCGTTATCCGCACGAGTTCTCCGGCGGCCAGCGTCAGCGCATCGCCATTGCCCGCGCACTCGCGGTCGAGCCGAAACTGATCATCTGCGACGAGCCGGTCTCGGCACTCGACGTCTCGATCCGCTCGCAGATCCTCAACCTGCTGCGCGAGCTCCAGGGCCGGCTGGGACTGGCCTATATCTTCGTCTCGCATGACCTCGCGGTGGTCAAGCACATCGCCGACCGCGTCGCCGTGATGAATCTCGGCTGTATCGTCGAAGAGGCTGACGCGGACGCGCTGTTCGCCCAACCCCGGCATCCCTATAGCCGCGCCCTGTTGTCTGCGATTCCCCTGCCGCAGCCTCACGCCAAGCAAGCGAGAGTCATGCTGGAAGGCGAGATCCCGAGCGCGCTCAATCCGCCGGCCGGCTGTCGCTTCCACACCCGCTGCCCCTTCGTGGTCGATCGCTGCCGCACCGAGGCGCCGGAGCTGGTGGCCGACGGCGCTGGCCACGCCACCGCCTGTCATCGCGTGGGCGAGCTGCCGTCGGCCGACGCCATCCTGCCCGCAGCGGGCAGGTTCACTCCGGAACTGGCAAAACTAGTCGCAGCCTTCAGCCGAAAGACGGAAGGCGCGGGGCCGGCCGGTGTTGGTATACAGAGTGCAAAGCCTACGACGACGTAGCCGAAGCAATGGGGACTGTCCGATGAAGATGTTTCGCCTGGCCGCAACGTCCGCCGCTTTCCTGCTGTCACTTGCCGTAGCCGCGCAGGCCCAGACCACGCTGCGCATCGGCCTCGCCGAAGACCCCGACATCCTCGATCCCTCCATGGCGCGCACCTATGTCGGCCGCATCGTGTTCTCCGCGTTCTGCGACAAGCTGTTCGACATCGACGAGAAGCTCAACATCGTGCCGCAGCTCGCCCTGTCGAGCGAGACCCTCGATGACGGCAAAGGCCTCGTCATCAAGCTCCGCCCCGGCGTGAAATTCCACGACGGCGAGCCGTTCGATGCGGAGGCCGCCAAATTCTCACTGGAGCGCCATCTGACCTTCCCCGGCTCGTTCCGTAAACCGGAGCTCGCCTCGGTCGACCACATCGAGGTGGTCGATCCCCTCACCATCAAGCTGGTGCTAAAGTCGCCGTTCTCGCCGCTGCTCGCCCAGCTCACCGACCGCGCCGGCATGATGATGTCGCCGAAAGCGGCGAAGGAAGCCGGCGACAAGTTCGGCCTGCGCCCGGTCTGCGCCGGTCCCTACAAATTCGTCGAGCGCGTTCAGCAGGACCGCATCGTTTTCGAGAAGTTCGCCGACTACTGGAACAAGGACAACGTCTTCATCGACCGCATCGTGTTCCAGCCCATCGTCGACGCCACCGTGCGGCTGGCGAACCTGAAATCCGGCGGCCTCGATCTGATCGAGCGCGTGCTCGCCACCGACCTCAAGGAAGTGCGCGCGGATTCACGGCTGAAGGTCGCCACCGCCATCGAGCTCGGCTATCAGGGCATCACGCTCAATATTGGCAAGGACAAAGCCAAGGGGCCACTCAGCCAATCCGCCAAGGTGCGGCAGGCACTCGACCTTGCCATCGACCGGGAAGCGATCAATCAGGTCGTATTCAACGGCGAATTCCAGCCTGGCAATCAATGGGTCAATCCTGATCATCCCTACTACCAGAAGTCCCTTCCGGTCCGCGGCCGCAACGTCGACAAGGCCAAGGCGCTGCTGAAGGAGGCTGGCGTGACGCCGCCGGTCAGCGTCGATTTCCTGGTGCCGAAGGGCGCTGAGACGGAGACGCCGGCGCAGGTGATTCAGTCGATGGCCGCCGAAGCCGGGTTCGACATGAAGATCCGCGTCACCGAATTCGCGACCGGGCTCAAGCAGGCCGAGGCCGGCGACTATCAGGCCTATATGCTCGGCTGGAGCGGCCGTGTCGATCCCGATGGCAATAGCTATGTCTTCCTGCACAGCAACGCCCCGCAGAACTACAGCGCCTGGAACAACGCCCAGGCCGACAAGGCCCTCGATGATGCGCGGCTCGTCACCGACCCCACCGAGCGTAAGGCCATCTACGAAACGCTGGCGAAGCTGGTCCAGGACGAGGAGCCGCTCCTTTATCTCTATCACCGCCGCATCATCATCGCGCACACCACCAAGCTCGAAGGCTACAAGCAGATGCCCGACGGCCTCGTGCGTGTCATCGGCCTCAAGCTGAAGTGACGATCAGAGGATGCTGAACTTCCTCGCCCGCCGTCTTGCGCAGATCGTACCGACACTGTTCTTCGTCTCGGTGCTGATCTTCTCGCTCCAGCAACTGCTGCCGGGCGATCCGGCGCTGGTGATGGCGGGCGAAGAGCGCGATCCGGCCGTGATCGAGCAGATCCGGCACCAATACCGGCTCGATCAGCCCGTCCCCGTGCAGTACGCCTACTGGATCAAGGGCGTACTGGCTGGCGATTTCGGCGAGTCGCTGCGCAACAAGATGCCGGTGCGCGAGCTGATCGCACAGAAGCTGCCGGTGACGCTCCAGCTCGGCTTGATGGCGATCGTGATCGCGTTTCTGATCGGCATTCCCGCCGGCATCGTCGCCGCCGTGAAGAAGGGGTCCGCTTGGGACTACGGCGCCAATCTGTTCGCGCTGTGGGGTATCTCGACGCCGAACTTCTGGCTCGGCATCATGCTGATCTTCCTGTTCTCGATCGAGCTCGGCTGGTTGCCTGCCTCGGGCTATGTACCGCTCTCCGAGAACTTGCGCGCGAGCCTCGCCGCCACCGTCATGCCGGCCTTCGTGCTCGGTAATGCAATTTCCGCGATCCTGATGCGGCACACGCGCAGCGCCATGCTTCAGGTGCTGGAAAGCGACTACGTCCGCACTGCGCGCGCGAAGGGACTTTCGGAGCGCTCGGTGATCCTCAAGCACGCCATGCGCAATGCACTGACGCCGATCATCACGCTGAGCGCGCTCGAACTCGGAACACTGTTGTCAGGCGCGGTTCTGACCGAGCAGATCTTCTCCATTCCCGGCTTCGGCAAGCTGATCGTGGACGCCGTCTTCAACCGCGACTACGCGGTCGTGCAGGGCGTGGTGCTGGTGACAGCCACGGTCTACATCACGCTGAACTTGGTCGCCGACATCGCTTATATCCTCGTCAATCCGCGGCTACGGGGCTAGATCCATGAGCGATGCCGCGCTGCCAGGACCCGTCATACAAGCTTACGAGCTGGACAGCCCGGCACGCCGCGCGCGTCGGCGGCTGTTCAAGCGCAAGGCGGCGGTACTCGGTCTCGTCGTTCTCACGATGTTCATCGCTCTTGCAATCCTCGCGCCGATCATCGTGCCCTACGATCCCGTCGCGACGAGCTGGAGCCTGGTGCGCAAGCCCCCCACCGCGGCGCACTGGTTCGGCACCGACGAGTTAGGGCGCGACATCCTCAGCCGTGTCGTCTACGGCGCGCGGGCCTCGCTGCTTGCCGGCCTGATCTCGGTCGCGATCGCGCTCGGCGTCGGCGTGCCACTCGGCCTGCTCGCCGGCTATCGCGGCGGCTTCACCGATGCGCTGATCAGCCGGATCACCGACGCGATGCTGGCCTGCCCGTTCCTAATCCTGGCGATTGCGCTGGCGGCGTTCCTCGGTCCGAGCCTCGGCAATGCCATGATCGCAATCGGCATCTCGGCAACCCCGATCTTCATCCGCCTGACCCGCGGCCAGGTGCTGAGCGTCAAGGCCGAAGACTATGTCGAGGCCGCGCGCGCTCTCGGAAATCCGCCCTGGCGGATCGCATTCTCGCACATCCTGCCGAACATCCTGCCCGCGCTTCTGGTGCAGGCGACGCTGTCGATCGCGGCCGCCATCATCGCCGAGGCGGCGCTGTCCTTCCTCGGCCTCGGCCAGCAGCCACCGGCTCCGTCCTGGGGCAGCATGCTCAACGCCGCGCAGCGCTTCCTGACCCAGGCGCCATGGATGGCGATCTGGCCAGGCCTTGCGATCTTCCTCGTGGTGCTGTCGCTGAACCTGCTCGGCGATGGCCTGCGCGACGCGCTCGATCCGCGCCAGCGCTAGACGTCCCTCATGGTGAGGAGCGCGCTCTTCGCGCGCGTCTCCGGACAATGCTTCGCATCGCCGGTAGAACCAGAGGCCCCGCTCTCGCCAACGGCCATCCTTCGAGACGCGGCCTGACGGCCACTCCTCAGGATGAGAACCTCAAATGACAACCTCGCGCATCACGCGGCGGCAATCCATCTCATATTCGAGATCGACCACCGGGGGACGTGCAAAATGCCAGGTCAAGCCCGACCGCAGTGCCCCGCGGCGGACCAGCTCGTCGACGAGCGCGTGGTGGAAGTCGTGCACGGAATAGGCCTGCACCCCGGTCGTATCCTTCCAGCCGAAGCCGAAGCCGAAGGCGGCCATCCGGCTCTCCATCTGCGAGGTGGTGGTGAAACGCACCTTCTCGCGTAGCCCTTCCAGGCTGAGGTCGCGGTAGCGCACCGTGCGCTCGACATAGGTCCCGCTGCCCTCGCGTGCTTCGGCACCGCCGGCGATCACGAAGGTCGGCGCCGTCGAGCGTGTCGGGCGCGTGAAGGAGAAGGCATAGAACGACGGCTCGGACGGCGGGTCGATCTCGGGACAGACATTGCTGCGCGCAACCGGATTGGTGGTGCCGTCGAAGACGCCCCATTCGGACAGCGTCTTCACATAGTGCAGGTTGAACGCGCGAAAGCCTTCTTCGCTGAAGGCCGCCGGTGAGCGCAGCTCGCAGGCGCAGAACGCGGTCAGCGGCCGCCCTGCCTCCTGGATGAACTTCGCCGCGAGCGCAAATCCCTCGGCCAGCGGCACGAGACGGTCAAAGCGAACGCGCTCGATCTCATAGCCGTCATCCGCGGCCGCGCCGGCCGAATACTGGAACACCGACGGAATGAAACGGTAATTGCCGAGCGAGAATTCACGCGTCATGTCGAACCCCTATTCCAGTTGAATGCGAATGCCCTTGGCTCCGTTGAGAAGGCGCCTCAGGTGAAAGCCGGCCAGCGCATCGTCTGCATGCATACCGACCAGCGCGGCAAAGGCCGGCATGGCCGCAGCGTCGCCGGCCTCCATCTTGGCAAAGGCCCGGGAATACAACGCGGTTTCCGGCGCATCGAATTTGGCCGGTGGCAGCGGCTCGAACGCGCGCAGCGGCTCGCTGCGTCCGCGCAGCATCAACTCGCCCACGGGGCGGCCTCGAAAATTCTCAGCCGCCTCGGCGACGCTTGAGCTGACGCAGATGCGGGTACCCAGTTGCTTGTTGGCAGCTTCCAGCCGCGCCGCGATGTTGATGGTGTCCCCATACGCGGTGTAGTCGAAGAAGCGGTTGCCGCCGAAATTTCCGACCAGTGCCGGCCCGACGTGAATGCCGATGCGAGTGGCGCCGAAATTCACGCCCCTGCCTTTCTGGCGCGCGCAAAAGTCCCGTGCCCAGGTATCGAGATCATGGGCGCAGGCGACCGCACGCGTCGCATAGTCCGGCTGATCTCCGGGCGCGTTGAACAGCACCTGGATCGCATCGCCGATGATCTTGGCCACCGTCCCCTCGTGCGCGAAGACGACTTCGGTCATCCCGCCAACATATTCGTTGAGGAGCTCGCCCAGCATCTCGGGCGGTGTGCTCTCGACCAGCGACGTGAAGCCGGTAATGTCCGTGAAGATGGTCGCGATATCGCGCCACTGCACCTCGATCCCTTCACCCTCTCCGGCCGCCGCTAAGCGCTTGGCGAGCTCGGGAGAGAAATGGCGCGACAGCGAGGCGTGGGCGCGTTCGGCCTCCATCTGGCGGCGCCGCACCTCACGCAACATCTCGACATGGCGGATCGTCTTCTGGATCGTCATTTCCAGGTCGGAAAAGTCGATCGGCTTGGTGAGGAAGTCGAACGCGCCGCGGTTCATCGCGGTCCGGATGTTGCTCATATCGCCATAGGCAGAAACGATGATGGTCGACTTCTTGTCCTCCGCCTCCTGAAGCTTCTGCAACAGCGACAGCCCATCCATACGCGGCATGTTGATGTCCGAGACTACCATGTCGACGTGCGGATTCTGTTCGAGCGACTCCAGCGCCTCAAGACCATCACGCGCGAACATGATGGCGATGAGCCCGTCGCGGATCTGCCTGCGGAACTTTTGCAGGATCAGCGCCTCGAGATCCGGCTCGTCATCGACGAAGAGGATGGTCGCAGTCATGCGGCTTGCTCGAGCCTCGTGTCGATCTCCTGCCGCAGCAACCCGAAATCGATCGGCTTGGTGAGAAGTGCGACCGCGCCGCGCTCGATCGCCTTACGGCGCGTCTCGGCATCGCCATAGGCCGTAATCATGATGACGGGAACGTCCGGACGTTCTGCGCGCACCTTGGGCAGCATGTCCAGCCCGCTCATGCCGGGCATGTTGATGTCCGACAGGATCAGGATCAGCGAGGGTTCGCGAACCTCGGCGGCGCGCTTCAGCGCGTCGGGCGCGGACGGCGCGAATTCCATCTGGAAACGGCCGGCACGCAGGTCTCGCCGGAACTGCTGCCGGAACAGCGCCTCAACGTCGGGCTCGTCATCAACGACCAGGATGTAAACGTTCAAGGCTTGCCTCCGGTAGTGTCCCCTGCCGCCATCACACGCGGCAGCGTGATGATGAACTCGGTGAATACACCGGGCTCGGTGCTCACGTCGATCGTGCCGCCGTGCTGTTTCACAACGATGTCATGGCTCATGGAAAGGCCGAGCCCGGTCCCTTCGCCGGCCGGCTTGGTGGTGAAGAAGGGATTGAACATTTTCTCCTTCACCTCAGGCGGAATTCCGATGCCGTTGTCGCGGATCCGGATCTCGACCTTGCTGCCGAGGGTTCTGGTCGTCGCGCTCAGGGTCGGTTCGAACCCGGCCGCTGCGCTCTCCTTGTGCTTCGTGGCGGCATAGAAGCCGTTCGAGATAAGGTTGAGAAAGACGCGCGTAATTTCCTGCGGATAGATGTCGATCAAGCCGGCGGCGGGGTCGAAGTCGCGCTTGAGCGTAACGTTGAAAGCGGGCCGTTCGGCACGTGCGCCGTGATAGGCCAGATTGAGGCTCTCTTCCACGATCGCGTTGATATCGGTCGGGCGATGCTCGCCTGAGCCCTCGCGCGAATGCAAGAGCATGTTCCGGACAATGGAATCGGCGCGCTTGCCGTGCTGCACCACCTTCTCGAGATTGCTCTTGAGCATGGCGGTCAGCTCGTCGATCTCTTCCTTGGTCTTGCCGTCGAGCGCTGCCGTTTGCAGGACCTCGTTGAGCTCGTCGATCAGCTCGGTCGACACCGAGGAGAAATTGTTGACGAAGTTGAGCGGGTTCTTGATCTCGTGGGCGATCCCCGCCGTGAGCTGGCCGAGCGAGGCGAGCTTCTCGGTCTGGATCAGGCGATCCTGCGCGGCGCGCAGATCGTTCAGCGATTGCCGCAGTTCCGCGGTCCGCTGCTCGACCTTGTTTTCGAGGTCGGCATAGGATTCCTGCAAGCGCGCCCCCATGTCGTTGAACTGATGGGCAAGCCCCTCGAGCTCATCGCCGGTCTTGATCGAGATGCGCTGCGAAAAGTCGCCGCCGCCGATACGCTCGGCGCCGCTGCGCAGCGCCTGGATCGGCCCGACCATGCGGCGCGCGAGGAAGATTCCGGCGAGCACCGCGAAGATCGAGGCCACGAGCAGCACGAGTGCAAGCCGTTCCAGCGAGGCATAGAGCGCCGCATAGGCCTCCTCGACCGGCAACTCGACGAACATGGTCCAGCCAAGCGGGGTGATCGGTGCGGACGCTGTCAGGACCTTCTGTCCCTCGATATTGGTCGCCTCCTGCAAGGCGTCCGGCATGACGCCGCCGCTGGCTTGCGCGGCGCGCACCTGCGCCAGTCCCGACATGTCGGTGTTGCGCAGCACCAGGCTGATGTCGGGATGTGCGATCAGACGCCCCTCCGGGCCGACCACATAAGCGTGGCCGTGCTCGCCGACCTTGATCTGGGACACGACGTCCCAGATCAGCTTGAGGTTCACCTCGGCGATGCTGACGCCGGCATCCTTGCGCGCACCGGCGAGCGCCAGCGTCATGTAGGGCTCCGACTCCCGGCGAAAGTAGACCGGCCCATAATAGACCTTGTGCGCGACCGCCTCGGTGAACTTTGGATCGCTCGAGAGGTCAATCCCGCTGTCGATCGTGTCCATGGCGAGCCGCGAGACGCGCAGGCGCTCCTTGCCGGTCGCGTCCACCTGAGCAAGCTCGGTGATCGCAGGCACCTGGCGCAAGAGCCGCAGCGCGTCGAACCGGCGCTGCTCGATCGAGCCCGCCGACCACGGCAGTTGCGTCGTCCAGCCGAGCTGGCTCTCGATTTCCTTGACGAACTGGCTGATCTTGGCGGCCGCCGCCTCGGCCTGCTCGTGCTGGACCCGGATCAGCGCCGCCTTGTGTTCGCGATAATAGAAGAGGACCTCGAACAGGCCGTTGGCAAGCAGCGCGATGGCAACGACGGCCACGAACAGCGCGACATATTTGGTGAACAGCCGGGTCCGGACCCGCGGCTCCCCCGCCGCACCGGACACGGCAGCTTCCGTGGCTGCGTTCGGCAGCGGCCCGGCCTGCGGGGTATCGGGGTGGACGGAGATGCTCATCCCGGCAAGCCTAGCAAGAAGGCCGGACCTTGTCTCTCGCCGCGGTGAACTAGGCTACTCGATCACTTCATCCGCCAGCGCAAGCAATGTGGGCGGAACGTCCAGTCCGGCCTTTCGGGCGGCCTTCAGGTTAACGGCAAGCGGGTAGCGGACGGGCCGCTCGAACGGCAGATCGGCCGGCTTGGCGCCGCGGAAGATGCGATCCACGAAGGCCGCCGCGCGCACCAGCGACTCCCCGACATCGGCCCCGTACGACATCAGGCCCCCGTCGCGGACCAGGAAGTCATACTCGTAGATCGCCGGAAGCCGCCTGGATGAAGCGAACTCGAAGATGCGCTGGCTGTTCGAAATGGTCAGCGCGTCCGCGACCATCAGCATGGCATCCGGCGGATCGGCGGTCATCGCCGCGAACGCCTGGTCGAGATCGCCGGATTTCCTGACGCCGAGCGCCTGCACGGTGATCCCGGTATCCCGCGCCACTTTCGCCGAGGCCTCGTAGCGCAGGGTCATGCCAAGGTCATGCTCGTTCCACAGCATGGCAACCTTGTCGAGCCGCGGAGTGATCTCCTCCAACAGCTGGAGCCTCTTCGTGGTCAACTCGGCCGCAACGTCCGAGATGCCCGTGATGTTGCCCCCGGGATGCGTTAGGCTCTCGATCAGATGCGTCTCGACAGGATCGCCGACACCCCAGCCGACAACGGTCGGGATGCCCGCGGACTTTGCTGCGACAGTCGCGGCGTAGCCAAAACTCACGAGGACCTCGGCGCCGACCGCTTTCAACTCGTCGATCAGGGCCGGCAGCTTTTCGACATCACCACGAGCGCCGCGCGCCTCGAGGACAAGATTCTTGCCGAGCACATAACCTCGTTGTGCCAGCGCGTCGACGAGCATCTTGCCGAGCTGATCCGTTCCGTTCAGCGGCACGACCGGCTGGATCGTACCGAGGCGATAGACACGGTCGGCGGTGTCCGCCGACGCAATGTTCGGCGTGGCCAGAGCGGCTCCACCAAGAAGTGCCAGAAAATCGCGCCGTTTCATCCAGACGACCTGTCCCAGCGCCCATCACGGCGCCGGAGCCATCATATTACGAGATCTCGAACGATAAAAAAGCGGCAACAGCCATCGCTGTTGCCGCTTCGCACGTAACCTTGCTCGATCCTTGGGTCAGGTCGGCCGCAGCGCCTTGGAGCCGACGTCGAGATCGTTGACCTGCTTATTCCGCTCGGAATCCGCCGCCGCGCGGTGGTCGGTCGCCAGCACCACATAGACCGCCGGCAGCACGAACAGCGTGAACAGCGTGCCGATCGACATGCCGGCGACGACGACCAGACCGATCGAGAAGCGGCTGGCTGCGCCCGCACCAGACGCGGTCAACAACGGGATCAGACCGGTCACCATCGCGGCCGTAGTCATCAGGATCGGCCGGAGGCGGATGCGGGCCGACATTTCGATGGCCGAACGGCGGTCGAGCCGCTCATTGATCTGGAGCTCGTTGGCGAACTCCACCATCAGGATGCCGTGCTTGGTGATCAGGCCGACCAGGGTGAGCAGACCGACCTGGGTGTAGATGTTCATGGTCGCCACGCCGAAGAACAGCGGGATCAGCGCGCCGACGATCGCCATCGGCACCGAGATCATGATCACCAGCGGGTCACGCAAGCTCTCGAACTGCGCCGCCAGCACCAGGAAGATGATGATCAGCGCGAAACCAAAGGTGATCGCGAGCTGGTTACCTTCCTGCACGTATTGCCTGCTGTCCGCGAGATAGTCGTGGCTGAAGCCCTGCGGCAGCTTCTTGGCCTCGCCTTCGAGGAAGTCGACCGCAGCACCGACGGTCACGCCGGGCATCGGCACGGCCGAGAAAGTCGCCGAATTGAGCTGATTGTAGTGCGTCAGCGAGTTCGGGTCGGTCTTGGTCTTGATCGAGACAACAGTCGACAGCGGGAGCTGCTGCCCCGTGTTGGTGGTCACATAGTAGCCGCCGAGCGATTCCGGCGAGAGCCGGTCGCTGCGCGGCACCTGCGGGATCACCTGGTAGGAACGGCCCTCCAGATTGAAGCGGTTGATGTAGTTGCCACCAAGCAGAACCGCGAGCGTGCTGCCGAGGTTCTGCATGTTGACGCCGAGATCCTGCGCCTTGGTGCGGTCGATCGTGACTTCCACGTTCGGCTGGTTATAGGCGAGGTCGCTGTCGGAGACGATGAACATGCCGCTCTTGCGCGCGGCGTCCTTCAGCTTCTCCATCTGCTCATAGACGGTCTGGAAGCTGGCGGTGGAGTTGATCACCATCTGGATCGGCAGACCACCCGGCCCGCCCGGCAACGGCGGCAGGTTGAACGCGAACGCCTGCACGCCCTCAATCTTCGAGAGCTCGGCCTGTACCAGCGGCTTCAGCTGGATCGACGAGCGCTTGCGCTCCTCCCAGGGCTTGAGCAGCATGCCGGCGATGCCGCCCTGCGGCCCGTTGATGCCGTTCAGCACGAAGCGCAGATCGGTCTCGGGGAATTTCTGGAATTCCTTGTCGAGCTTCTCGCCGTAGTAATCGACATAGTCGATGTTGGCGTATTTCGGCGCCTTGGTCACCGCGAACACGATGCCCTGGTCCTCCTCGGGCGCCAGCTCCTTCGAGGTGTGCATGTAGAGGAAGCCGACGAGCCCGAGGATCGTCACCGCGAACAGGCCGGTGATGGCCTTGTAGTCGAGCGAGCGATCGAGCCTGCGGCCATACCACCTCGTCAGCGCGCCGAACACCTTGTTGACGAGCTTGGCGAAGCGGCCCTCTTCGGTGTTCTTCAGCAGCACCGAGCACATCATCGGCGACAGCGTCAGCGCGATCACACCGGACACGATGACCGAGCCCGCGAGCGTGAAGGCGAATTCGCGGAACAACGAACCGGTGAGGCCGCCGAGGAAGCCGATCGGCGCATACACCGCAGCGAGCGTGATGGTCATGGAAACGACGGGCCCGACGATCTCGCGCGCGCCCTGCAGCGCCGCCTGGACCGGCGTCTTCCCCTCTTCCAGATGGCGATGGATGTTCTCCACCACGACGATGGCGTCGTCGACCACGAGACCGATCGCAAGCACCATCGCGAGCAGGGTCAAGAGGTTGAAGCTGAAGCCCAGCGCCAGCATCAGCGTGCAGACGCCGATCATAGACAACGGGATGGTGACGACGGGAATGATCACCGAGCGGAGCGAAGCCAGGAACAGGAAGATGACCACGATCACGATGACCACGGCTTCGCCCAGCGTCTTCTCCACCTCGTCGATCGAGGATTGGATGAATTTGGTCGAGTCGTAGGCCACCTTCATCTTCATCGACGGCGGCAGATTACGTTCGAGCTCGGGGAACAGCGCGCGCACGCCCTTGACCAGCGTCAGCGGGTTGCCCTGCGGCGTCGCGTTCACGCCAATGAAGATTGCATGCTCGCCGTTGAAGGCGACGCTCGCATCGGTGCTCTGCGCGGCGAGTTCGACAGTGGCGATGTCCTCCATCCGCACGAAGCCGCCATCCTTCGCCTTGACGATCATCTTCCTGAACTGGTTGACGTCGGTCAGGCTGGTGTTCGTCGAGATGTTGGAAACGATGAGGTAGCCCTTGGTCTGGCCCGCCGCGGACTGAAAGTTGTTGGCGGTGATCGCGGCCGCGACATCGGCAGGCGACACATTGCGGCCGGCCATCTTCACGGGATCAAGCCAGAGCCGCATCGCAAAGGTCTGGCCACCGAGAATATCGGCCGAAGCCACGCCGTCGACGGTCGACAGCACCGGCTGCACCACGCGTGTCAGATAGTCCGAGATCGCCGAGCCCGACAGCTCCTCGGATGAGAAGCCGAGATACATCACGGCCGTGGTCTGGCCCGTGGACTTGGTGACGATCGGATCGTTCGATTCCTTCGGGATCAGATATTTCACCGAGTTCGTCTTCGCCAGCACCTCGGTCAGCGCCTGGTTCGGATCGAAGTTCAGCTTGATGTAGACCTGGATCGTCGAGGTGCCGAGCACCGAGGACGAGGTCATGTAGTCGACGCCTTCGGCGGAGGCGACCGCCTGCTCGATCGGCGTCGTGATGAAGCCCTGGATCAGATCCGCGGACGCGCCGGGATAGACGGTCGTGATGTTGATGACCGTGTTCGACAGCTTCGGATACTGCCGGATCGGCAGCACCATCGCCGCGCGCAGGCCGATCAGAAGGATCAGCAGGCTGACGACGACCGACAGAACCGGGCGCTTGATGAAAATATCGGTAAAGGCCATCGCGGCGATCTCGATCTCTATGTCTCAAGAAACGTGATCCGGCAGAGCCGGATCACGTGAGTGTATTTGTCAGTAGCGCGGCGGCTGCGCCGGGATCTGCGGCGGCGGGTCGGTCGAAATCGACACCGCCGCGCCCGACTGAAGCTTGAGCTGGCCGACAGCGACGACCTTGTCGCCCGGCTTCACGCCCTTGATGATTTCGACGCGACCGTCGACCCGCTTGCCGGTCTGCACGAAGGTGCGCACCGCGTTCAGGCTGGTCTTGCCGTCCTCTTCCTTCTTCTCGGCGATCACGAACACGGAGTCGCCGTACAGCGTGTAGTCGACCGCCGTCTCAGGCACTGTGATCACGGCCGGCTTGTTCGGCAGTACCACCGTGGTGGTCACGAACATGCCGGGCTTCAGGATCTTCTCCGGATTGGCGACGGTCGCCTGCACGCGGATGTTGCGGGTGTCGGACGCAATCTGCGGCTCGATCGTGGTGACCTTGCCGTCGAAAGTGCGGCCCGGATAGGCATCGACCTTGAGCCGGACCGGCTGGCCGACCTTGAGGCTGGCCGAATCCTTTTCCGTCACAGTGAAGTTCGCCCACAGCTCCGACAGGTCGGTCAGCGACACGATCGCCGTACCGGCCGTCAGATACTGGCCGAGCTCGACCTTGCGGACGCCGAGATCGCCGGAGAACGGCGCACGGACCAGCTTCTGCGAGATCAGCGCCTCGGTCCTGGCGATGCCGGCCAGCGCCTGGTCGTAGGCGGCCTGCGCGGAATCGACGGTCGCCTGCGGACCGAACTGGCGTGACGCCAGTTGCTTGGCGCGGTCGAGCGAAAGCTGCGCGACGGTCGCCTGTGCCTTGTAGTTGGCAAGGTCGGCCTGATCAGGTGCGTCGAACAGCTGCACCAGCGGCGTGCCGGCCTCGACATGCGAGCCCGGCTCGAACTTGATCTCGGTAACGCGGCCGTTGACGTCGGCGCTGACGTCGACCTGGTGCACGGCTACGAGCCCACCGACTGCAGTCAAGAGGTTCGGCACCACCTCGGACTTCGCCTCGGCCGCGCTGACCGCAACCGGCGGCGGCTTGTTGTTGGCGAAGAACTGCTTGATCATCTCGCCACGGAAATAATTGAACCAGACGAGGCCGCCGACGAGCACGCCCAGGAGCGTGCCGACAATGATGAACCAGAGCACCGGGCGGACCGGACGCTTGGGAGCCTTGTTGTCGATCGGTTCGCCCGAAATCTTGTGTTCGGCTACGATGTTCATGTCATGCACTTTCTGCAATCGCCGTCTTGCCGGCACCCGACGCCAATTCGTGGCCCAAATGCGCAGCAATTGCGGCGTCGTTAAGTCCAATACCCCTCAGGAGAAACTCGCAGAGCTGGCGCTCCAGATCGTTCGCCTTGCCGTACGCCAGACAGGGCACGGCCGGTAGCCTGGTCAGCGCCGCCGTCATCACTGTGTGATGCGCGAACCAGAACAGGTTGAGCGGCTCGTTGCTGCACGGCCGCGCGTCGCCGGCGGCGACCGCCCGCTCGAGCGACGCGACGAAGACCGCCCCGATTAGCTTCTCGATCTTGGCATATAGCAGACGGGCGAACTCGCCATCATCCAAATGACTAGTGGCCATCAGTCGCAGGCGCTGCGCCTCTTCCTGGTCGGGGCCGTCGGCGATGTCCATGAAGTGCCCGACCATGCCGCGAATCACTTCAACCAGGGTGGTCGTTGACGGCTCCCGCTCGAGGAGCCCGGTGAGCGCCGGATCTGCCTCGCATTCGTCACTGAGGATCTCGGCGTAGAGCGCTGCCTTGGACGGAAAATGCTTGAACAGTAGCGCTTCGGAAATGGCAGCGGCGGCAGCCACGCTCTTCGTCGTGGTACCGTTATAGCCGTGTCGGGCGAAGCAGCGTTTCGCGGCACCGAGGATCAATTGACGCCTCAGGTCGCTCGTCATACGCAATGAGCTCATGCTAGTGAGTAAGCACTCACCCACACAAAAAGTCAAGCATTATGTTGCACCGCAACCTTAGTGGGTTGCAGATTCTGCAGAAAATGGCTCCGCCTTCCCCTCTTGAGGGGGCCGGCGTCGCCTGAGGCGGGCGGAATCAGATCGGCTGGAAGCCGAGGTCGCCGCGGATCCGGTTGACGATGTAAGTTCCGTCCCGGCTCGGCAAAATCCGTTCGACGTTGGCGCTGTCGATCTTCACATTGGCAAAACGCGGCCCGGCCGAGACGTCGTGGACGGCTTTGGCAAAGGCCTCGACCTCGGCCATGGTCGAGATCGACTGGCTGTCCTTTATGCCGCAGGCCCTGGCGACGCCAACGAGATCTGCGGCCGCGGAAGTGTGGCTGGTCTGGCCGCCGGTCTCGCCATAGACCTCGTTGTCGAGCACCACGATCGAGAGGTTGGACGGCTTCTGCAGGCCGATGGTGGCAAGGCTGCCCATCCCCATCAACATCTCGCCGTCGCCGGTGATGACCAGCACCGGTACCTTCGGCTGCGCCAGCGCGAGGCCCAGCCCGATCATCGCGGCGCCACCCATGCCGCCCCAGAGATAGAAGTTGCGCGCGTGGTCGCCAGCGGCGGTGATGTCGTTGGTCGAGGCCCCGAGGCCGCCGATCGCAACGACGTCCTTGCGGTTCGCAAGCAGCGCGGACACCACGCGGCGGCGGTCGAGGAGATTGGCCTTGCTCATTTGGTGAAAACCTTGGCGCCAATCAGGCGCTGCGACAGAAGGACGGCGGTGGGGGTCAGGGCGTTGTAGGCCTGGGCTGCAGCCGCTTCGAGCACGGCCGGCACCTCGGCCGCGTTCGAGGCGCGCAGCACCTTGACGCCCGACAGTTCGAACACGCCCTGCGTGGTCGATCCCATCGGCACCTGCCACGGATTGAACTCGCCCCACTCGCCGCGCATGGTCACGAGCGTGAGGAACGGAAAGCGCAGGATCGGGATCAGCGACAGCATGTTGATGCAATTGCCGACGCCGCTCGATTGCATCAGCAAGACGCCGCGCTGCCCGCCGGTCCAGGCGCCGGCCAGCAGCGCCACGCCCTCCTCCTCCGTCGTCAGCGGAATGCCGCGCATCGTGGGCGAAGCCAGCACCCGCTGTATCAGCTTCGAATGGCCGGCATCGGGCACGTAAGGCACCTGCCGAACGTTGAAGCGTTGCAATGTCGCAAAAATTTCGTCGGGCCAAAGAGTGCTAGACTCGGGGGCCGTATCGGCATCAGCGCGGGCGTGCATTTTCCTGTCCGGTCGACTTGCAAATCACGGCACGACTGTAGACGGTGATCCGAAGCGCTCGAAAGAGCGAAAACGGCATATCGGTCTCAACCGGCGAGTATGGCGGCATGAACGCAAGTGCGAAAGAACTGGCGGCCAATTTCGATCTGGAGAAGCTGACGCCCGAATTCTACGACGATCCCTACCCGACCTATCGTGCACTGCGGGAGAACGAGCCGGTCAAGCGCCTGCCGAACGGCACCGTGTTCCTGACCCGCTATGACGACCTCGTCACGACCTACAAGAACACCAAGTCCTTCAGCTCGGACAAGAAGCGCGAGTTCGCGCCGAAATACGGCGACACACCGCTCTACGAGCACCACACCACAAGCCTCGTCTTCAACGATCCGCCCTCGCACACCCGCGTGCGGCGCCTGATCATGGGCGCGCTGTCGCCACGCGCGATCGCAGGGATGGAGCCTGATATCATCAAGCTGGTCGACGGCCTGCTCGACGCCATCGCCGCCAAAGGAAGCTGCGAGCTGATCGACGACTTCGCCGCCTCGATCCCGATCGAGGTGATCGGCAATCTGCTCGACGTGCCCCACGACGAGCGCGAGCCGCTGCGTGACTGGTCGCTGGCAATCCTGGGCGCGCTCGAGCCGGTGGTGTCGTCCGAGGTCGCTGCGCGCGGCAACAAGGCGGTGAAGGATTTCCTCGCTTACCTCAAAACGCTGGTCGCGCGCCGGCGCGAGAAGCCGGGCAATCCCGAGCGCGACGTGCTGACGCGCCTGATCCAGGGCGAGGAGAATGGCGAACGGCTGACCGAGAAGGAACTGCTTCACAACTGCATCTTCCTGCTCAATGCCGGCCACGAGACCACCACCGATTTGATCGGCAACGGTCTCGTGGCACTGGACCGGAACCCGGACCAGAAGCAGCGGCTGATCGACAATCCCGAACTCATCAAGACCGCCGTCGAGGAGATGCTGCGCTACGAGAGCTCGAACCAGCTCGGCAACCGCATGACCACGGAGCAGGTCGAACTTGGCGGCGTCGTGCTCGATGCCGGCACGTCGGTGACGTTGTGCATCGGCGCGGCCAATCGCGACCCTGCACAGTTTTCGGACCCCGAACGCTTCGACATCGCGCGCACGCCGAACCGGCATCTCGCTTTCGCCACCGGCGCGCATCAATGCGCCGGCATGGCGCTGGCGCGGCTCGAAGGCGCCATCGCGATCTCGCACTTCCTGGCACGATTCCCGGACTATGCCGTGAGCGGCCAGCCGGTGCGAGGCGGACGGGTGCGGTTCCGCGGCTTCCTGAGCGTGCCCTGCTCCATCGGCTGAGAATTTCTGAATGTGCCGCGCATGATCGGTTAGAATACGCGAGACGTATGAGCTGGAGTGACGAAGGATGAGTAGTCCGCCAGTGACCGATTTCATCGCGAGGGAGGCGCGCTTCGGCGCCCGCAATTACGAGCCGCTCGGCGTTGTCCTGTCGCGCGGCGAAGGCGTGTACGTCTGGGACACCCACGGCAACCGATATCTTGATTGCCTCTCCGCTTATTCGGCACTCAACCAGGGCCACTGCCACCCGAAAATCCTGGCTGCGATGGTCGAACAGGCCGGCCGACTAACCCTGACTTCGCGTGCATTCCACAACGACCAGCTCGCTCCCTTCTACGAAGAGATCGCGGAGCTGACCGGCTCCCACAAGGTGCTCCCGATGAACAGCGGCGCCGAGGCGGTGGAAAGCGCGATTAAGTCCGTGCGCAAGTGGGGCTATGAGGTGAAGGGGGTGCCCGACGGTCAAGCCGAGATCATCGTCTGCGCCAACAATTTCCATGGACGCACCCTCGGCATCGTTGGTTTCTCGACCGACGCGGCGACGCGCGAACATTTCGGACCCTTCGCGCCGGGCTTCAGGATCATTCCGTTCGGCGATCTCGCAGCGCTGGAAGCGGCGATAACGCCGAACACAGTCGCGTTCCTGGTCGAGCCGATCCAGGGCGAAGCCGGCGTCATCATTCCACCGGCAGGCTATTTCACGGGAGTGCGCGAGCTCTGCACCGCGCACGAGGTGATGCTGATCCTCGACGAGATCCAGACCGGGCTTGGCCGCACCGGCAAGCTGCTCGCGGAGCAGCACGAGGGCATCGAGGCGGATGTGACGCTGCTCGGCAAAGCCTTGTCCGGCGGTTTTTATCCGGTCTCGGCCGTGCTTTCCAACAACGAGGTCCTCGGCACGCTGAAGCCCGGCCAGCATGGCTCGACATTTGGCGGCAACCCGCTCGCCTGTGCGGTGGCGCGCGCGGCGCTGCGCGTTCTCGTCGAGGAAGGAATGATTGAGAACGCTGCGGTGCAGGGCGAGCGCTTCCTGCAAGGCCTGAAAAGCATCCGCGCCAACACCGTCCGCGAGGTGCGCGGACGCGGGCTGATGCTGGCGGTCGAGCTCAATCGCGAGGCCGGACGCGCGCGTCGCTACTGCGAGGCTCTGCAGCTCGAAGGCATCCTCGCCAAGGATACCCACGAGCACACGATCCGCTTCGCCCCGCCGCTGGTGATCACCAGCGACCAGGTCGACTGGGCACTGGAACGGATCGCGGCCACCCTTACACGGGATTTGGCGTAAGGCCTGCCTGCGTCGGAATACGGCAATGCCGGCGGCGGTCGAACCATTTGGTCGCTCGCGCGTTTAACCGTTGCGGGCGACTGGACAAGCGGAGAGCTGCCATGCTTTCGCGTGGCGTTTGCCTTACGGCTTTCCTGATTGGCGCCTCCATGCTGGCGGCGAATGTCGGCGCGCCCGCCCAGGAACATGGAAGAGGTGGACCACCAGCACGGCCGGCAGCGCCGGCTGCTCGACCGGCCGCACCACCGCCGATGGCCCGTCCGGCGGCGCCGCCAGCCATGGCGCGTCCTGCCGCGCCGGCGTTCCATCCACCAGCCATGCCGCAGCGGCCGGCAATGGCACCGCATCCAGCGCCTCACATGGCCTCACCGACGCCGCGGCCGGTTCCTCATATCGCGGCACCGCGGCCTGAAATCCGTCGCGCGCCGACTGCGCCACAACGTCCGGCCATGGCACCGCGGCCGACACCGCACATCGCCGCCCCCTCACCCCGACGCGCACCGCCGGCCGTGAGCGCGCGGCCATCGCGACAGGAGCAGGTGGAACAGCGCGCGCAACAGCGTCAGCAGCAAATCCAGCAACGCCAGCAGATCACGCAACAACGCCAGCGCGACGCGCTGACGCGCCAGAGCGCGGAGCGGCAGAGCCGCATCGATCGCATGCAGCAGCGCGTCCAGCAATTGCAGTCGCAGAAGCCGGAAGGCCTACGGGCCCAGCGTGCGCAGGAGCGGGCGCTGCAGACACAGAACCGGCTGCTCCAACGCGAACAGAGCATGCAACAGCGGGATCAGGCGCGCCTGCAGCGGTTCGGACCTGAGCCGACGACAGTTGGGCGAGCCGCCACTGCCGCCGCCGTCCAGGCCGCCGAGCGCGGGCGATTTACGGAGCGTTTCCGCGAGCATGCCACTTCGCAAAGCGAAGCGGCGCTCATCACCCGCCAGAGCGGCTGGGCTCCCCGGCAGGCCTGGCGGCACCGTCATCCTGCGGTCTTCGTGGCGTGGCTTGGGCCGGTGTTCTGGCCGTATGCCTATTCCGATATTTTTGACTACACGTTCTGGTCCTACGCGTACGACCCCGGCTATTGGGCCTATGCCTACGACGACTTCGTCGACACCGTGTTCTGGGGCGGGGATGGCGCCTATTCCGCCTATGCCAGCATCAACCCGAATGACTATCCGCAAGCCGGTGCCAGCTACCGCGCGCGCCGGGGCGCCAGCGTAAGCCCGCAGACGCTACGACAATTGTGTGATGCTCCGGACAAGGGCGTGACCGCATGGCCGTTCGCGTCGATCACCCAGGCAGTACGGCCGACGCCCGAGCAGCGCACCTTGCTCGACGACTTGAAGACCGCCGCGGCACAGGCCGCCGATGCATTCAAGCAGTCCTGCAATGATTCCTATGCGCTGACGCCACCCGGCCGCTTGCGCGCGATGACGAACCGCGTCAGCGCCACGCTGGAGGCGGTGAAGATCGTGCGACCGGCGCTCGAAAAGTTCTATGGCTCGCTCAGCGATGAGCAGCAGGCGCGTTTCAACACGCTCGGCCCCAATATCGGCGAGCGCCCGCAACAGCAGGAAGCCAATGCTCAGTCCGAAAGCTGCGGCGATCCGAAATCCAGCCTGACGCAGCTCCCGATTGAGCGGATCGAGGCGGTGGTCCATCCGGCGGGCAAGCAAAAGGAAGCGCTCGAGCGATTGAGCGACGCAACCAATCAGGCGGTTAAAGCCCTGCAGGCTGCCTGCCCGGATGACGTGCCGCTGACGCCGGTGGGGCGCCTCGAAGCAATGCAGAAGCGGCTCGAAGCCATGCTGGAAGCAGCCAATCGGGTGCAGCCGGCATTGGACGAGTTCTATGCGACGCTGAGCAGCGAGCAGAAGGCGCGCTTCAACACGCTGCCCCAGACGGCAAGCCAGTGACCGCCACCAACATTGCTTGAGGTGCCGATTCCTAAACCACGCTTCGGTGCCGTTCGATGCAGGTGCGCAGTACCTCGTCGATCAGCTTGCCCCACCAGTCGTTCGAGAAAATCTCGATCTCCGAATAGCCGGCATAGCCTTCCGCCTCGACCGCGGCGCGCACCGATTTGATGTCGATGACGCCGTCGCCCATCATGCCGCGGTCATTGAGGATGTCCTTCGTCGGTACCATCCAGTCGCAGACATGGAAGGCCAGCAGGCGATCCTTGCCGGCGCGCGCGATCTGGCCCATCAGCTCCGGATCCCACCAGATGTGATAGACGTCGAGCGCGACTCCGAGCAAGCCGGTACGACCGGGATCGAGCCGGTCGCAGATGTCGAGCGCCTGCTTTGTGGTGTTCACGCAGGCGCGGTCGGCCGCATAGGCCGGGTGCAACGGCTCAATGGCCAGCGGCAGCTTGGCCTGTCTGGCGTAGTCCAGCATGTCGGCCAGGGCTTCCTCGACCTGTTCGCGCGCTCCCGTGATGTCCTTGGACGCCTTGCTGCCCGGCCGCGAATATTGCGGCAGGCCGCCGACGACCAGCACGATGCAGGAGGCGCCCAGCGCCTTGGCTTCATCGACGCAGCGCCGGTTGTCGTCACGCACTTCGCCCCGGCGCGACGCGTCCGAGGTGAACATGCCGCCGCGGCAATAGCCCGAGAGATCGAGGCCGGCATCGCGCACCGCGCGCACGGCGCGATCGAGACCGACGGAAGCCACCTGGTCGCGCCAGGGGTCGATGGCACGAATGCCATGCCTTGCACAGGCATCGATGATCTGAACGAGGTCACCTTGCTTGCGGACTGTCGCCGTGTTCAGCGACAGCCAGCGATGGTCGGACGAGAAATCGCGCATCAGGATTCGATCCCGTGCGAAGCCAGCACGGTCTTCATCCGCCGCGTCGCCAGCTCCGGATTCGCGAGCAGGCCCGCCTGATCGGCCAGGCGGAATAGCTCCGCCAGATGCAGCATCGAACGCGTGCTCTCCTGGCCGCCGGCCATGGTGAAGTGATCCTGATGGCCGTTGAGGTAAGCCATGAACACAACGCCCGTCTTGTAGAAGCGCGTCGGCGCCTTGAAGATGTGGCGCGACAGCGGCACCGTCGGCCCCAGCACGTCGTGGAAGCCGGCCTCGTCGCCCGCAGCTAACCGCGACAGTGCGTAGGAGGCAGCGGGCGCGATCGCATCAAAAATGCCGAGCAGTGCGTGCGAAAAACCCTGCTCGTCGCCGGCGATCAGCTCCGCGTAGTTGAAGTCGTCGCCGGTATACATCTTGATGCGCTTGTCCAGCCGCCGGCGCATGTCGATCTCGCGCTGCTTGTCGAGCAGCGAGACCTTCACCCCGTCCACCTTGCCGGCATTGCCGTTGATGATGGCCACCGCCGTGTCCATCGCCTTGTCGAGATCCCTGGTGCCCCAATAACCCGTCAGCGCCGGATCGAACATGTCGCCGAGCCAGTGGATGATCACGGGCTCACGAACTTGCGACAGCACGCGGTCATAGACCTTTGCATAATCGTCGGCGTTGCGGCCGAGCTTGGCCAGCGCGCGGGATGCCATCAGGATGATGCGGCCGCCGACCTTCTCGACCGCCGAAATCTGCTCCTCATAGGCGCGGATCACATCATCGATGGTCTTGGCATCCTCGACCGCGAGGTGGTCCGTGCCCGCGCCGGAGAACACCAGCGCGTTGCGCCGCTTGGCGGCAGACACCGAGCGGGTGATCAGCTCCAGCGAAGTCGGCCAGTCCAGCCCCATGCCGCGCTGCGCAGTGTCCATCGCTTCCGCAACGCCAAGGCCGAGGTCCCAGACGTGCTCGCGGAAGGCGATGGTCTTGTCCCAGTCGACGGCAACCGAGAGCCAGGGATCGTTGTCCGCGAAGGGATCGACGACCGTGTGCACGGCCGAGAAGGCGATGCGGTTCAGCGCACCCTCGAGCTTTGCGGGAAAGCTCCGCGACGCCGCGAGCCGATAGATCTCGATGGACCGGTCAGCTTTCGGCAGCTTCAGCGATAATGACGACATCGGCTGGACGGGCTTGTTCATGGCTCCCTCCTCAGGCCTTGATCGGAGCGACGTCGATCCAGCGCCGCTCCTTCCAGCTTTTCAGCGCGCATTCGGCGAGCTGGACGCCCTTGGCGCCTTCGAGCAGGGTGAACTTGTACGGCGCATCCTCGTAGACGTGGCGGATGAACATCTCCCACTGCTCCTTGAAGCCGTTGTCGTAGGTGACGTTGTCCGGCAGCTTCTGCCAGTCACCGTAGAAATCGTGCAGCCGCTTCTCGTCGGGATTCCACACCGGCCGGGGCGTCGCCTGCCGCGCCTGGATCATGCAGTCGGTCAGCCCTGCAACGGCCGAGCCGTGCGTGCCGTCGACCTGGAAGGTGACGAGGTCGTCGCGATAGACGCGCGTCACCCAGGACATGTTGATGTGCGCGATGACGCCGCCCTTGAGCTGGAACGTCGCATAAGCGGAGTCGTCCGCGGTCGCCTTGTACTTCTTGCCCTGCTCGTCGAAGCGCTCGGGGATGTCGGTGTTGCCGATGCAGACTACGCTCTCAACCTCGCCGAAGAGATTGTCGAGCACGTAGCGCCAGTGGCAGACCATGTCGAGGATGATGCCGCCGCCGTCCTCGTCGCGGTAATTCCAGGACGGCCGTTGCGCCTCCTGCCAGCCGCCTTCGAACACCCAATAGCCGAACTCGCCGCGTACCGAGAGGATGCGGCCGAAGAAGCCGGAGTCGCGCAGGAAGGCGATCTTCTTCAGGCCGGGCAGGAACAGCTTGTCCTGCACGGTGCCGTGCTTGACGCCCTTGGCGTTCGCAAGTTTCACGACTTCGACGGCTTCCTCGAAGTTCGTTGCGATCGGCTTCTCGCAATAGACGTGCTTGCCGGCATTGATGGCCTGGGTCAAAAGGCCCGGCCGGGCCTGCGTGGTCGCGGCATCGAAGAACATGGTGTCGTTCTTGTCGGCGAGGGCCGCATCGAGATCGGTGGTCCAGCGCGTGATGTTGAACCGCTTGGCGAGCGCCTCGACCTTCTCGGCGCTGCGGCCGACCAGGATCGGATCGGGCATCACGCGGTCGCCGTTCTTCAGCCTGACGCCGCCCTGGTCGCGGATCGCGACGATCGAGCGGATCAGATGCTGGTTGAGCCCCATGCGGCCGGTGATGCCGTTCATGATGAGGCCGAGGCGTTGGGTGGTCATGCCGAGTGCTCCTGAAGTGATTTTGGCTGTTCGAGCGGGCGAAGCGCCGACCAGTCCGGATGGACCGACGTCGCAAAGCCCGTTGCGTTGAGCGATCCCGTCAGGAGATCGCCGTTGTGAATGGAGAGGCGGATGCCCTGCCCGGCATCGGCATAGAGATCGGGATGCGCGGCTGCGAAGGCCTGCGCTTCAGCGGCCGGCGTCTCGCCAAAGCCGTCGACATAGTGATGGCCGTTGCGCTCGGCGTGGGTGAGGCCGATCAGGGCACCAAGCGCGAGATCCTGCTGCACGGCAAGGCCCGCCTGGCAGGTGAGGTCCTCACCGGTCACGAAGAACCTCTCGCCACCCGCTCTCCATTTCGCCGCACGCGTCGCGTTGACGACGGACTTGTAGAGGCCCTTGCACGACTTCGAGGAAATGCCGCAATAGCCGAGCGCCCGCGCCGCCGGAAACGCATCGTAGGAATCATCGGCTTCGTCGATGATGAAGCCGTGTGCCGCCAGCGAGCCGAGCGGCGATTGCCGCGTAATGTCGCGCGGCATCGGCTGTTCGACATAGAGCAATCGCGACGCGATCGGTCGCAATGCGGCATCGAGATCGAGCTGGTCTATCAGCGCGCGCAGCGCGGCGAGATCGGCGTACTGTTCGTTCGCGTCGAGCGTCACCTTGTAGCCGCGTCCCAGCGTATCGAGCTCCTTGCCGATGCGCGCCAGCCGTGCCGCATCGGCGGCGGGATCGCCCGACAGCTTCAGCTTGAAGTAATTGGCACCGGCGTTCTCGCGTGCATCGGCAACACCGCCCTCGCCCTCGACGGTGTCGTCGAGGCCGACAGTATGCCTGATCGCAACGTGCTGCAGCGGCTTCCGGCCGGAGAGAAACGCTGTGATGTCCATTTCCGTCAGGTCTGGCGAGAGCCGCGCATCGATGCCCGCGATGTTGCCGGCCATTCCATCGAAGAAGTTGGTCTCCGCGGCGCGCAGCAGCGCATCGAGGACCGCCTTGTCGATTTCCGCGGGACCATAAGCCGCGGCAAGCGCCGGGATATTCTTTTTCTCACAAGTCGCGACCTGGGCACCGATGCACGAGGCATGCAGATCGAACGCCGTCAGAAATCCAGTCCGAGCCAGATAAAGGCCGCGCGCGATCTCCAGCGAGCGGCGCAAGCCGTCGACCGTCTGCGCCGGCGATAGCTCCGGTCGCTTGTCGAACCATTTTGGCACCAGCAGCTCGGCGCTGGCGCCGATCGCCGTTCCCCTGCCCTCGACCTCGATCTCGACCCGCACGAAGAGTTGCTGGGTCGCGTTGATGGTGATCGCGCCAAAGCGGAACGGCCGCGCGAAATGCACGGGACGTTCGAAGAATGCGATGTCTCGCAGCTTCAGACGCGGTGCCATGGTGGTCAGTCCAGCGAGCCTTGCGAGAAGAAATGCTTGCGGATGCGCTGCACGAGCTCGGTGAAGACAGGGTCGGCCATCACATCGAGCGAACGCGGGCGCGGCAGCGGCACGTCGTAGATCGCAGCGACCGCACCCGGCCGCTCGGTCATGACCAGCACGCGGTCGGCAAGGAACACCGCCTCCGGAATCGAGTGCGTGATCAGGAGCACGGTCTTCTTCGTCTCGCGCTGGATTCGCATCAGCTCGACATTCATGCGCTCGCGCGTCAGCGCATCGAGCGCGCCGAACGGCTCGTCCATCAGCATGATCCTGGGATCATGTACCAGCGCGCGGCAGATCGACGCCCGCTGCTGCATGCCGCCGGAGAGCTGCCAGGGCAGCTTCTTCTCGAACCCTTCGAGACCGACCAGCTTCAGCAGCGCTTTGGCGCGATCGAGATATTCCTGTCGCGGCAGCCGCTTCATGTCGATCGGCAGCATGACGTTGGAGAGGATGTTGCGCCATGGCAGCAGCAACGCGTTCTGGAACACGATGCCGACATTGCCATGCGGCTTCGTCACCTTCTCGCCCTCGACCAGCACCTCGCCGGTGGTCGGCGGCAGCAAGCCCGAGATCAGTTTGAGCAGCGTGGACTTGCCGCAACCGGACGGGCCGACCACGACGAAGAACTCGCCGTCGTTGATGTGGAAGTCAAGCGGCCGCAGCGACGGCACATCGCCGTCGCGCGTCCGATAGGTCTTCGACACGCCGGACAGCTTGATGCCCGACGCATCGCCACCAGCCCGGTCGCTCACCAGTCTCAGATGCGCGGCCGGCTGCACGGTGTCACTCGATATTGTCGCTGGTTTCACGAGCCGCTCTTCGGCAGATAGTCGTTGGTGTAGAAGGCCTTCGGGTTCTCCTTGGCCTTGGCGTCGAGCCCGCCATATTCGACCATCAGATTGACCGAGTCGGTCATGTTCTGGTCGGTGACCTGGAACGGCCGCTTGGACTTGGTCTCGGACGTCCGGTAGAGCGGAATGGTCAGCTCAAAGCCCTGCGTCAGCGTGTCGATCTTGCCGCCCTTCGGGTTGGCATCGAGGATCGACTGGGCCGCGGCCTTCGGCTCCTTTTCGGCGGCCTCGACCGCCTTGGTCGTCGCCGACATGAAGCGGCGGACGAGATCGGCGTTGGCCTTCACATAGTCGGAGTTGGCGATGATGCCCGAGGAGACCATGTTGATGCCGTAGTCGGCGAACTTGATCGGATAGACGTCCTTGCCGGTGGCGTCCTTGATCTTCATCGACTGGTCCATGACGTAGCCGAGCAGCAGATCGGCCTGGCCGTTGATAACTGCATTGAGCTTGGTCTGGCCGTCGCCGGCAACCGTGTGGAAGTCGCTCTCTTTCAGGCCCGTCTTCTTCAGGAACAGCGGCCAGATCTGGGTCATGGAATCGGCCGGCGTGATCGCCACTGTCTTGCCCTTGATGTCCTCGGGCTTCTTGATGTTCTTGTCGGCAAAGCCCATGGCGGACATCGGGCTGGTCTGGAGCAGCACGCCGGTCGCGATCACGGGCGCGCCCTTGATCGCCGCGCGCATCATGGTGGGAACGTCGACATAGCCGAAATCGGCGGTCTTGGCGGCGACGGCCTGCGTAGTCGCTGCGGAGCCGCGGCCTTCCTGGATCTCGAGGTCGATGCCCTCGGCCGCGTAGATGCCCTTGGCCTTGCCGTAATAGAACGGCGCGTGCTCGCCATAGACGTACCAGTTGAGCATCAGGACGACCTTGTCAGCTGCCTGCGCCGGCATGGCCGCGAATACCAACAGCGCCGCCGAGACAGCCCCAATCAATCGCTTCATCATCAGTCTCCCTTGCCCTTGTTGCTTCGGCCGTTGGTGGCCGTTCGTTGGTTTACGAGGCGAAAATGACGTCTTCGCGCTGGCTGACATGCCAGGGAATGATCAGCTTCTCGATCCGGTCCACGATCCAGAACAGGATCACGCCGAGCAGCGCCAGGATCACGAGGGCTGCGAACATCGTCGGCAGGTCGAAGGTTCCGATCGAGCGCTGCATGACGTAGCCGATGCCGGAATTGGAGCCGACGAACTCGCCGACGACAGCGCCAACCACGGCCAACGTCACCGACACTTTGAGCCCGGAGAAGATCGCCGGCAGGGCATGCGGCAAGTTCACCGCGCGGAAGACCTGGAAGCGACTCCCCTGCATCGCGCGGGCGAGATCGACCATATCAGGGTCGACCGATTTGAAACCCTGCACGGCGGAGACGACCACCGGGAAAAAGCCGAGCAGGAAGGCGGAGATCACCTTCGGAATGATGCCGAAGCCGAACCAGACCACGAACAGCGGCGCGATCGCGATCTTCGGCACAGACTGGGAGAACACCAGAAGCGGATAGACGTAGCTCTCCACCGTCTTGGAGCCCGCGATCAGCATTGCGACGGGAATGCCGAACAGCGCGGACAGCAGAAAGCCGCAGACGGTTGCATAGGTCGTCGGCCAGGACTGGCGCAGCAGTTCGGGCCAGTCGGTGCGCAGCACCGCGACGACATCGGCAGGTGACGGGATCTGATAGGCGGGGATCTTGAACAGCCGGATCGAAAGATCCCAGGCGACCACGATGAAGACGAGGAACAATAACGGCCGCACCCAGGCCGCATTCAGCATCTTGGACACCGCACCTTGCGGCTTCGGCTCGGCCACGTCTCACTCCCGGCATTCTTCGTCGTTCGTGGGAGTAATTAACCCGTTGGATAAATACTGTCCAGCGCTTTCCCTGTGACGTTTTGCGCCGGTTCCAGACCTTTGGCGGGTGGTGGGACTATCCGTGTCCCGGACGCGCTGCAGCGCTCGCGCGCTGCTGCGCAGAGCCGGAACCCAGAAAACAGCACGGCAAGCGCGGCGACATGGGCCCCGGCTCTGCAGCGCACCGCAAGGGCGCTGCGCTGCGTCCGGGGCACTGACTGCGCAACTAGACCGTCTGTGCCACGGCCGCGCGCGACTTCGGCGCCTTCGCGATCTCGAACAGCGCGGCCGACCGTCCCGTGAGCGCGGCCACCACGAGGCCGACCATGTGCGCCAGCCGCTCGTCCTTGGCGTCCTTGGCGAGCAGGTCGCGGCCGAAGATCACGCTGAGCGTCGCCGAGTTGGAGAGATAGAAGAAGCTGAGCGCCGCGATCGAGATGTAGAGCTGCACGGGATCGACGGCGACCTGGAAATCGCCGCTGTCAACGCCGCGCCTGACCACGGTTCGAATCATCTCGACGAAGGGCGAGTGCATCGACTTGACCTTGGTCGAGCGCTTCAAATGCTTTGCGCGCGCAAGGTTCTCGGTCTGCAGCAGCGACAGGAATTCCGGGTTGCGGAGAAAGTAGTTCCAGGTGAACTCGATCAGCCGCCGGATGGCCTCGGGCGGATCGAGATGTTCGAGATCGAGCCCCCGCTCCTCGCTGCGGATCTTGTCATAGGCGCCTTCGAGCACCGCGAGGTAGAGCTCGTCCTTGTTGCCGACGTGATAGTACAGCATGCGCTTGTTGGCGCCGGCCTTGGCCGCGATGCGATCGACGCGCGCGCCGGCGAGCCCATGGGTCGAGAACTCCTGCTTGGCGGCTTCGAGAATGCGCAGCCGCATCCCCTCGGGATCGCGCTGCCATTTCAGATTTCGCTTTGCCTTTGCCAAACCGCTTGCTCGCTGAGTGCTCACAAGACGCATGTAACATGCGCGCGGGCGTTTGAGAATGATCTCGTGCCCCGGACGCAGCGCAGCGCCCTTCAGCGATGCGCTGCAGAGCCGGGGCCCATTGCACAGAGATTCTCTGTGCGGCTTCTGGGTCCCGGCTCTGCGCAGCAACGCCATAAGCGCGTTCACGCGCGTCTTCGACGCGCTATGGAGCGTTGCAGCGCGTCCGGGACACGAAAGCTTTTGCGCGGCTACGCTCACAATGACGAGCGGAGAGACTGACCATCAATCCACCGGCTTCGGCGAACGCTCCAGCAGCACGGTCTGGATGCCGCAGGTGCCGCTCCGCACGGTCATGATCCGCGTGCCCGGCTTGCGGCCGTTCCGCACCTCGGTGACGTCGAGGCCGGCGGCGATCAGGCGGGCGCGCGTGGCGTCGATGTCGGCCACCCGCCAGCTCAGGCCCCAGAGGCGGTCATGGTTGGAATCGCCGCCCGCCACCGGCCGGCGCACCACCTCGACGATGAGGTCGCCGCAGCGGAAGAACATCAGCTGGCCCCAATCCTGGTGCGAGCGATCGAGCGCCAGGTCGAGCCCGAGCCTCGCGCCATAGAGCGCGGCGGCGCGGTCGCAATCCTCGGTGGTGATCACGACGTGGTCGAGCCCGTCGATCGGCGCGATGTCGGTCACAGCCGAGAGTGGCCGCTCCGTGGCGAGCTCGAGGAAGAACATGCGCACGTCGCGTGTGAGTTCGGTGGCGGCGCGCGTGCGCTTCCAGTGCAGAACCGCACCGCTCTCGACGTCAGTGCTTTCGACCTCGGCGACGCCACCCGGCTTGAGCGCCACCCGCTCCAGCCGCCGGTGCATCTTGCTCATGTCTGCGACACGAAAGCACAGGCTGGCGAGCACGCCTTCATGGTCGTCGAGCAGCGCGCGCATGCGGTCCGCGGTCACGCTGGAGCCGCTCGGCGCCATCAGTTCGATCGACATGTTTTCCAGCGTGAACAGCACGCGGTCGGCGCCTTCGCCGGAATTCTGCCAGGCCGGCGCGCGCCCAAGCAGCGTCTGATAGGCCGCCTTGGCCGCCCCGATATCCTTGACCAGAGCGACGACGTGATCGAGGCCGGTGATCATATTTCCCCCATTTGATCGACCTGGAACAATGGACCGAAAGACGGCGTTTGTCCGGGCTTGGCATTGGCCGGTGACGGTCGTATTCCGGCACCATGCTGACCTCAAGCGCTCCGGCGGCAGTTTTGCGAATAATTTCAGCGTCCCCGGAGCGGAACCGGTGTTAGAGTAAGCCCGCCGGCCGGGACCACCCAGCGCATCACGGACAACCAATGCAGGCTCTCTTTATCGGACAGACCTATATCGACGTCGTCTTCATCACCGACCACATGCCGACCGGCGACGAAAAGCACGTGGCAAAGGACTACGCGGTCTCCTTCGGCGGCAATGCGGTCACGGCGGCGTTCTGCTGCGCCAAGCTCGGTATCGTGCCCGATCTCATCGCCACGGCAGCCAATGACTGGCTGGGGCGCATGTTCCAGGACATGTGCGCGAAATACGCGATCTCGCTGCACGGGCGGAAGGTGAACCAGTCCTCGCTGTCCTTCATCATGCCCAAGGACGGCAAGCGCGCCATCGTCCGCTGCCGCGACGACGAGCACATCCATCCGTTCCCGATGCTCAATCTCGGCGGCTGCCGCGCGCTGCACATCGACGGCCACCAGCCGGACGCCGCGATCCACTATGCAAAGGTCTGCCGCGAGGCCGGCATCCTGACCTCGCTCGACGGCGGCGGCCTGCGCACCAACACGCATGAACTCCTGGAATTCATCGACGTCGCGATCGTCGCCGAACGGCTTTGCGAGCAGATGGACCTGACGCCGGAGAATATGCTCGACTATCTCAAGAGCCGCGGCTGCAAGATCGGCGGCGTCACCATGGGTGAGAAGGGCCTTCTCTGGTACAACGAGACCGGCGCGGTCGAGACCATGCCGGCGATGCCGATCCCGCGCGAGCGCGTGATCGACACCAACGGCGCCGGCGACGTCTTCCACGGCGCCTACGTCTATTCCTACCTCGCCCATCCCGGCAAAAGCTGGCGCGAGCATTTCGACTTCGCCCGCGCCGCCTCGACCTTCAAGATCCAGCGCCTCGGCAACGAGGCCGGCCTGCCGACCCTTGTCGACATCGCCAAAGTCAGGCACGAGTTCGAAGTCAGGGTCTGAGACTTCGTAGGGTGTGACTTCGTAGAGGGATTCATGGGGCGCGTCTTCATCGCCGGCAGCATCAACATGGATGTGGTGGCCACGGCCGATCGCCATCCCAAGGTCGGCGAGACCGTCGCCGGCCGGCAGGTGCTTTATTTTCCGGGCGGCAAGGGTGCGAACCAGGCGGTCGCCGCATCGCGGCTCGGTGCCGAGACCGCGCTGATCGGCCGGCTGGGCAAGGATTCATTCGGGGCTGAGCTGAGGACGTTCCTCGGCAATCAGGGCATCGATCTCGGCTCTATCCGCGAGACGGCCGAGGCGCATACCGGCACCGCCATCATCACGGTGGCGGAGGCGGACAACACGATCGTCGTCATTCCCGGCAGCAATGCGCTGGTCAGCGCTGATGACGTCGCGGATGCGCCGCTGGCGAAGGGCGATGTCGCGGTCAGCCAGTTCGAGATTCCGTTGCCGACGATCGCAGCGTTCTTCCGGCGGGCTCGTGCGGCCGGCACCACCACGTTGCTCAACCCGGCGCCGGCGCAGACAATGTCCAGCGAGCTGCTCGCGCTCGTCGACATCCTCGTGCTGAACGAGACCGAGCTCGGCTTCCTCGCCGGCACCGAGCTCTCCGAGGATGATGAGCCGGAGCGGATCATCAATGTGGCGCGGCAGCTTCAGGCGCGCGAGGACCAGACCATCTGCGTCACGCTCGGCAAACGCGGGGTGCTCGCGCTCGCCGGCCGCGAGGAGCTTTCGGTGCCCGGCCGCGTGGTGAAGGCGGTCGACACCACTGGCGCGGGCGATTGCTTCGTCGGCGCGCTCGCCGCGCAACTGGCTGGCGGCGCGGCCTTGCGCGCCGCGCTCACCTTCGCCAACGCCGCCGCCTCGATCAGCGTACAGCGGATGGGCGCAGGTCCGTCGATGCCCACGGCGGCGGAAGTGGCGGCGGTGTTGTAGGCGCTTCCTTCACCTCGCCCCGCTTGCGGGGCGAAAGAGAAAATCTCACGCCAGCGCGCTCTTCAGGTCGAAGCGCTCGTCCGCGGCCTGCTCGGGCGTGATCGAACGGTCCATGCCCTGCAGCCTTCGGCCGAACATGTGATCGCCGGCGCGGTTGATCGACTCGATGCCGAGCAGCTTCTCGCCCTTGTAACAGAACGCCGAGAACGCCGTGCCGGCGGGATCGCCGCGCAGGACGACGCGGTCATAGCCGGTGGTGAGACCTGCGATCTGGAGCTTGTCGTCGCCCTGGTCGCTCCAGAACCAGGGATGGCCGTCATAGGCCTTGCTGTCGCCGGTCAGCCGCGCCGCGAGGCATCGGGCGTGGTCAGTGGCGTTCTGCACCGATTCCAGCCGCAGCGATCCGCCAAAGCGCGGGCTGGCGAACAGCGCGCAGTCGCCGATCGCCGAGATGTTCGGATCAGCCGTCGAGAGATGCTCGTCGACGATGATGCCGGCAGCGACCGGCAAGCCCGCTTCGGCCGCGAGCTCGATATTCGGCAGCACGCCGACACCGACCACGACGAGGTCGGCCGGCAGGTGCCTTCCATCACTAAGACTGACGCCGGTGACCTTGCCGCCCTCTGCCTCGATGCTGGTTGCCTGCACACCGAGGTGAATGCGGATGCCGGCCTCGCGATGCCGCGCCTGAAAATACTCCGAGACCTCCGCCGTCACCGCACGCGCCATCACGCGGGGGGCGAGTTCGAGCACGTCGACCTCAAGCCCCTTGATCCGCGCGGTGGACGCGAATTCGAGACCGATGAAGCCCGCGCCGATGATGACGGCCCGCTTCTTCGACGGCATGACTTTGCGCAGCGCCTCGCTGTCATCGAGGATGCGTAAGTATTTCACGTCAGGCAGATTCGCATTGGGTAGATCGAGCAGCCGGTTGCGTGCGCCCGTCGCCAGCACAAGGTGGCCGTAGGAGAGCGTCTCGCCCGAGGCGAGGAGCACCTTGCGCCCCTCGCGGTCGATCGAGACGGCGCGGCCCGCGATCAGCTCGATCTTCTGGTCGTGGTAAAATTTCTCCGGCCGGAACATCAGGCTCTCCGGTCCGGCGGAGCCCTTGATATAGCCCTTGGACAGAGGCGGCCGCTGATAGGGCAGATGCGCCTCGTCATTGATCAGGCAGACACGGCCGGAAAAGCCCGCCTGACGCAGGGATGCCGCGACCTGGTAGCCACCATGGCCGGCACCGACGATGATCACCGGACCCTCCGTCATTGGAACAGCCCATTTCCGGAGACACGAGCGTGACCCATGTCGTTTCCTCTCTCGCTGATATCGGCTAGCTGGCCCAGGAGGAGCCGGCGCTCGTGTCCGTCCCTAAACGAAGGCCGCCCATTTGAGCCTATCGCCCGGGCTTAGGCAAGGGCATCGGAAGCAGTACGGCGAGACCACGGCGAGGGGATTGTCTCCCCTCGCCTTCTGCGATTTAGTTGCGCCAACGACCTCTTGCCGGGGATTTCCGATGCCAGCTCCCATCTCCCAACCCGATGATCCCGCCTTGCTGCGGATCGACGGTCCGATTGCGACCATCACGCTCAACCGCCCCGCCGCGTTCAACTCGATCAACCTTTCGATCGCGCAGAAGCTCGAGCAGCTCGCGGCCTACATCGAGAGCACCGACGAGATCAGGGTCGTGGTTCTTGAAGGCGAAGGCCGCGCCTTCTCTGCCGGCGGCGATCTGCAGACGATCGGTGCAGCCGCCGAAGCCAACACGGTGACGCCGGTCGTCGGCGAACTCTTGAAGCACTATCATGCCTTCATCGAGATCATCCGGCGCATGCCGAAGCTCTCCCTGTCCAGTGTGCACGGCTCGGCTGCCGGCGCCGGCATGGGCCTGGCCTTCGTCACTGATCTCTGCATCGCCGCGGATGATGCCAAGTTCACACCGGCCTATGCCAAGATCGGCGTGTCGCCGGATGGCGGCAGCACGGTCGGCATCGTCGGCACGGTCGGCTCGCGCCGCGCGCTGCAGATCTTCCTGTCCGAGGACAATTTTAGCGCACAGCAGGCCCATGAATGGGGCCTGGTTGCGAAGGTCGTTCCCGCCGCGGAGTTGAAGGCGGCCACGCGAAAACTCGCCGAGCGCCTCGCGCAGAACCCGCCGGCGGCGATCGCCGGCACCAAGTCGCTGGTCTACCAGGCCGCCACCACGCCGGTGAAGCAGCAGCTCGACGCCGAGGAGCACAAGATCATCATGGCGATGAACACGGAGGAGTTTCGCGTCGCCGTGAAGAAATTCACGAGCAAGGGCAAGTGAGCGTGCCGACGCCGACACGCTCGTTCTACGGCCTGCGCCATGGAGCGACCAACTGGAATCGCGAGGGGCGATTCCAGGGGCGCACCGACAACCCGCTGAACGAGGACGGCCTCGGACAGGCGCACGCTGCTGCGGATGTGCTGCGGGGCATCGGCATCAGCCGGATCGTCAGCAGCCCGCTGGTCCGTGCGCTGAAGACGGCGGAGATCATCGGCGCGGCAGTCGCGGTGCCAGTGGAGGTGGACCCTGGTATCATCGAGTTCGACTTCGGCAGCTTTGAAGGCCTCCCCGTCCGCGACATGATGGCCAGGCATGGCGTGAAGTCGGCGGAAGGTCTCGTGTCCATCCTGCCCGCCGACGGCGAGCATTGGAGCGCCATGACCGAACGCTCGCTACGCTGCGTTTCCGGTTGGCTCGACCGTCATCCCGGCGACGACCTCCTGTTCGTCTGCCATGACGCGGTGATGCAAGGTATGGCGAAATCGCTCAGTGGCAGCTACTTCAAGAACAGCCACGGCACTCCGTTTCGCTACGTCCGCGAAACAGCGCACTGGCGCGTCGAGCAAGTCATCACTTAGGACAGATGTAGCCGATCCCCGCCGGCGACTTGAAGCAGCCGACCGATTCCGGCAGCACGTATCGCGGCAGCCACAGCACCACGCTCGGGAAGTAGATCGCGAACGCAATCGTGGCGAAGAACACGAGGTAGATCGGCGCTGCCGCACGCAATGCCTTGGCAAAGCTGATGCCGACGAATTTCGAGGCCATCAGCAAGACCAGTCCGTAAGGCGGCGTGATCAGGCCGAAGGCGAGCGTGGCAATCAGCACCACGCCCATGTGCACGCCGTTGATGTCGCCCGCTTCCGTC
Organism: Bradyrhizobium sp. NAS80.1; assembly: GCF_001908205.1. GTDB lineage: Bacteria > Pseudomonadota > Alphaproteobacteria > Rhizobiales > Xanthobacteraceae > Bradyrhizobium. Next base: position 23,679 of record NZ_LGHL01000037.1, on the reverse strand, counting down.
AGCGCGTTGACCAGGGGCATGAAGATGATGATGGTCGGCACCGGCTCGATGAAGTCACCGACCACGGTAAACAGCAGCACCATCAGCAGCATGATCAGGTGCGGATCGTTGCCGGCAATCGAGGTGATCATTTCGGCGATGTAGCTTGCTCCGCGCAGATAGGCGAGCATCCAGCCGAAGGCGTTGGCGGCGCCGATGGTGATCAGCGGCAGCGAGAAGATCAGGCCGGCAAGACAAAAATCGTACGGGATATTTTTGATATGCCCGCGGTTGAGCGCGGGGATCACGACGAGCACGATCCAGGCCACGGCGACGACGCCGGCTTCCGTCGGCGTGAACCAGCCGGTGAGAATGCCACCTAGCAGGATCACCGGGATCATCAGCGGCAGGGCTGCGTCGCCGGCCGCGAACACCACCTGGCGCAGCGGAGCGCGCGGCTTGCGCAGGCCCGAGGGGCCGAAGAAATAACAGTAGATCATCAGGCCGAAGCCGATCATCAGGCCCGGCACGACGCCCGCCATGAACAGGCCGGCGATCGAGACGTTGCCGACCGCGCCATAGACGACGGCCGTGATGCTCGGCGGCACCAGGGCCGCAATCGTCGAGGCGGACGCAATAATCGCTGCGATGAAGGCGGGCTCATAGCCCTCACGCCTCATCGGGCCGCCCAGCGCGCGGCTCATCACGGCGACGTCGGCCGTGGTCGAGCCCGACATCTCCGAGAAGAACATGCTGAAGACGACGACGACCTGCGACAGCCCACCCCTGATGTGCCCGACCAGCGACACCGAGAGGTTCGCGATGCGCACCACCACGTTGGCCGAGCTCATGAGCTCGCCGACCAGGAGGAAGAACGGGATTGCCAGCAGCGCCTCGGAATCCACGCCGTCGAAGATCTTCTGGATGATGGCGGCGAGCGAAACATCCGACAGGACCGCGCCGATGAAGACGCCGGCCATTAGCGAGAACGGCACGGGCACGCCGAGATAGCCGAAGGACAGGAAGCAGACCGACATCAACACCAGGACAATTGGTGCGCTCACGGCTGCGCCCTCATCTGCGCGTCGCTGACGACAGGTGCCGCTCCCTCATCCGGCGGCTCGGGATGGTCAAAGCCGTTGCGCAAGCCATTGACGAGTTGCTCGATGGTGAACAGGCCGATCATCACGCCTGACAGCGGAATGATCGCATAGAGCGATGCGATCGGCGTGCCCGACGGCAGCCTGAAACTGCCGAAGCCGCGCAGATAGTTCTGATAGCCGTACCAGATCAGGCAGAAGGCGACGCCGAGCACGACAATACGGACGAGCACTTCGACGATCAGCCGCGGCGTGCCGTGCATCGCCTCCGAGATCGCCGTGAGATAGAGGTGATCGTTGCGCCGGGTCGCGGCCGCGGCCCCGATGAAGATCGCGTAGATGAACAACGTCGAGGTGACTTCCTGAAGCCACAGCCAGGGGTGGCCGATCGTACGGGTGACGATGTCAGCGGTCACCGACAGCGAGAAACCGAAGCAGAGCACGCCACAGAGGATCATCAGCGTCAGCTCGAGCCAGTCGAGCCAGCGCCATTTCAGGTGACGTTGCCGTTGCACCAGCAGTTTGTCGGCGATGGCCATTGGAATTCCTGAACCGAGGGATGGCGCACGCTCCTCATCATGAGGGTTCAGTTGATCGACCGGATCAGGTCCTTGATCTTCTCGGCATGCGGGCCGAGTTCCTTGGCGAGCTTGTCGAGATAGGGATCGGCGATCGTCGTAAAACTCTTCTTGTCGACATTATCGACGATCTTGACGCCCATCTTCTTCAGCTTCTCGGCCGCGGTCCGCTCGAGCTCGAACGCCTTTTGCGGCTCCTTGGAGCTGATCTCGTTCGCCGCGGTCTGGACCCACTGTTTCTGTTCGGCCGACAGGCCCTGCCAGAGCTTGTCGGAGATGAATACCAGGGCGTTGTTGGCCTCATGCTCGGTGATGTTCAGGACCGGGGCGACCTCGTAGTGCTTGTTGACGAGGTAGACGTTGATGCTGTTCTCGGCGACGTCCACCACACCCGTTTGCAACGAGGTGTAGACGCTGCCGAACGGCATATGCACGGTCTGGGCGCCATAGGCCGGAAACATTGTGTCCTCGGTCGCGGTCGCCTGCACGCGGACCTTCAGGCCCTTGATGTCGCCGACATTGTGGATCTCCTTCTTGGAGTACATGTGGCGCACGCCCTGCGAGCCCGTCGCGATGACGTGCAGGCCCTGCGTGGTCTCGTCGATCATGGTCTTGAGCGCCTCGAACACACGGGGATCGGCCAGCCCCTTGATCACGTGGTTCTCGTCGCGGAACAGGAAGTGCAGCGACATCACGCCTGCCTGCGGCGAGATCGTCGCGGTATTGGCCGACGAGATGATCGCGAATTCGATGTCGCCGGACTTCACGAGCTGGAGCACCTGCGGCTCCTGTCCGAGCTGCGCGCCCGGATACTGGTCGATGATCATGGTCCCTTTGCTCAATTCCTTGAGCTTGTCGGCAAAGAGGTCGCCGGCGATCGAATAGCCGGTATTGCGCGGCTGGTCATAGGCGAAGCGATAATGCTTCACCTCCTGCGCCCCGGCTCCGGTGACGAACAGGACAGCGGCTGCTACCACCAACCCACGCATGGATCGTGCAATCATCGTCTCCCCCTGTTTTGATCGCCCGCCGCTTTAGCGGTCTGAGCGCTCGCTCGAGTGGTTGATCAACCCTTTTCGGTCTTCTTGCCAGTCCTCTGCATGAAATCGAAGTCGCAGCCCTCGTCGGCCTGCATGATGGTCTCGTTGAACAGCCAGGCGTAGCCGCGCCGCGCCTCCTCCGGCGTAGCGGCCGGCTTCAAGGCGGCGCGCCGCCGCTCCAGCTCCGCGGCATCGACCAGCAGCTCGATGCTGCGCTTGGCAACATCCAGACGGATCATGTCGCCGTTCTGGACCAGCGCGAGCGGTCCGCCGACGGCGGATTCGGGCGTGATGTGGAGAACGATGGTGCCGAACGCGGTGCCGCTCATGCGAGCATCCGAAATACGCACCATGTCCTTGGTGCCGCCACGCGCGAGCTTCTTCGGAATCGGCAGATAGCCCGCCTCGGGCATGCCCGGCGCGCCCTTGGGGCCGGCATTGCGCAGCACCAGCACGTCATCAGCGGTCACATCGAGATCGGGATCGTCGACCCGCAGGGTCATGTCCTCGACGGATTCGAACACCACCGCGCGCCCGGTGTGCTGCAGCAGCCTGGGGCTCGCGGCCGATTGCTTGATGACGGCGCCGCGCGGCGCGAGATTGCCGTGCAGGACGGCAAGACCGCCTTCCTTCTTGATCGGATTGTCACGCGGACGGATCGCGTCCTGACCGGGCACGTCTTCCGCTTTCGCGACGACGTCGCGCAGCGTCTGGCCCGTGATCGTCTTGGCATCGAGATCGATGAGGTCGCCGAGTTGCGCCAGCAGCTTCGGCACGCCTCCGGCGTGATGGAAATGCTCCATGTAATGCTCGCCGGACGGCTTGAGGTCGACCAGCACCGGCACTTCGCGGCCGATCTGGTCGAAGGCCTCAAGATCGAGCCGGTGCGGCGAACGATGCGCAATCGCGGTCAGATGAATCAAGCCGTTGGTCGAACCGCCGATCGCCTGGAGCACGACCTGCGCGTTCTTGAAGGAGGCCGGCGTCAGCACTTCGCTCGGCTTGGGGCCCTTGGCCTTGGCCATCTCCGCAGCAACCCGGCCGCTCGCCTCCGCGAGGCGGAAGCGCTCGGCATGCGGCGCGGGAATGGTCGCGCTCATCGGCAGCGAGAGGCCCATTGTTTCAATCATACAGGCCATCGTGGAGGCCGTGCCCATCACCATGCAGGTGCCGACGGACGGCGCCAGGCGCCCGTTCACCGCCTCGATCTCGGCATCGTCCATGTCACCGGCGCGGTATTTCGCCCACAGCCGGCGGCAATCGGTGCAGGCGCCCAACACCTCGCCCTTGTGATGGCCGACAACCATCGGGCCCACGGGGATGACGACAGTCGGCAAATCGGCGCTGACCGCCGCCATCACCTGCGCAGGCAATGTCTTGTCGCAGCCGCCGATCACAATCACCGAATCCATCGGTTGGGCGCGGATCATCTCCTCGGTATCCATCGCCATCAGATTGCGCAGATACATCGAGGTCGGATGCGCAAAGCTCTCCGCGATCGAGATGGTCGGAAATACGAACGGCATCGCGCCGGACAGCATCACGCCGCGCTTCGCCGCCTCGATGATGTCAAGGACATTGCCGTGGCAGGGATTGTAGTCGCTATAGGTGTTGATGATGCCGACGATCGGGCGCTCCAGCGCGTCGTCGGAATAGCCCATGGCCTTGATGAATGCCTTGCGCAGGAACAGCGAGAAGCCGGCATCGCCATAGCTCGTCAAACCCTTGCGCAAACCACTCGTCATCATGCCGCTCCTTCCAGGTTGCCATTGTGGTACAGCCTGCCCTTCGATTGTCAATAAGACTGGTCCATATCGTCGCACTTTCTGCCACAGACACCGTTTGGTGCCACGAATTATTGACAACCCGCACCTTCCCTGCTCCACAGGACGGACCGGCCGGGCGCCGGGAGGCTGAGGGGATGTCCGACATTCGCACCGCAGACGCCATGACGGTCCGGCGCGACGATCCGGACGATGTCGTCGCGCGTCTGGAGGAGGACATCATCTTCGGCCGCCTGCCGCCGGGTGCGCGTCTCACCGAAGACGCGCTGATGTCGCGCTACGGCACCTCCAGGCATTTCGTGCGCCAGGCGCTGGTGGATGCGGAGCGACGCGGCATTGTCCGCCGCGAGAAGAATGTCGGCGCCGCCGTCCGGTTCTACTCGGCCGAGGAAGTCCGGCAGATCTACGAAGTCCGGGAGATGCTGACGCGGCAGGCCGCACTGATGATCCCGCTGCCCGCAAAGCAAGGCCTCATCGACGAATTGACCATTCTGCAGCGGCAGTATTGTGCGAAGGCCGACGCGCAGGATCTGCGCGGCATCCACGAGGCCAACGACGCCTTCCACCTCGCGCTGTTTTCGGCTTGCGGCAATCCCTATCTGGTGCGCTCGCTCCAGGACTACATGAACCTGACGCTGCCGATGCGCGCGAAGAACCTCGCAGACCGCGACGGGCTTGCGCAATCGCGGCGCCAGCACGAGCTGATGATCGAGCTATTGAAGGGCCGCGACAGTTGGGCGTTCGCCCAGCTCTGCGTCGATCACATGCAGTTCAGCAAGTCGGATTATCTGGCGCGGATCGCGGGCGAGGAGAGCTAGCGCGGCAGCTTGCGGCAGCGCTATCGCATATGAAGAAAAACGTGGCGGGAAGCTCGCCTGCGGCCATCCTTCGAGGCGCCCGCCTAGGGCGGGCCCTCAGGATGAGGTCGCGTTTCGCGGCGAGATATCAAACCCTCATGGTGAGGAGCCCGCCGAAGCGGGCGTAGCGGACGATGCTTCGCATCGCCGCGAGAACCATGCAGGCCGAGCACGGTCGGCAACCTCTCGACCGTTATATGCGATAGCCCGCCCCTCTCCCCGCAAGCGGGGCGAAGGAGCACACCTGCATTCACGTCAAGCCTTAACGCTTATTCCAGTCGATGATGCGGCTCGTGTCGCCATCGAACTCATTGCTGCAGAACGCACCGCCCTGGTAGTGGTCGCCGATCGGGTCCGGCTTCAGCTTGGCTTGCTCGGCCATCGCATGCTCGCGGAAGTCCTCGGCGCGTCCCGTCGGGCGATAGCCGAATTCGTAGGCGCGATGATTGTCCCACCAGGCGCGCTCGTTGAGGGAGGCGCCGTAGAAGACCTCGAAATGGATGTCGGGATGTTCGAGCCCGATACGGCAAAGCTGAACGAGATCCTCGGGCTTCAGCCAGATCGCGAGCCGGCGCTGGTCGAGCGGCATGTCGCCGAAATTGCCGATGCGGAGGCAGGTCACCTTCAGGCCGTGCTTGTCGGCATAGAGCGCGCCGACCGCCTCGCCGAACACCTTGCTGACACCGTAGCGGCTGTCGGGGCGCGCCGTGACGTCGGTGCCGATCTTGTGGTGGCGCGGATAAAATCCGACAGCATGGTTCGAGGACGCGAAGACCACGCGCTTGACGCCCTTCTTGCGTGCCGCCTCGAATAGATTGTAGCCGCCGATGATGTTGGCCTGGAGGATGTCGTCCCAGGGGCCTTCGACTGAATAGCCGCCGAAATGGATGATGCCGTCGACGCCGTCGCAGATCGCCTCGACCTGCGCCATGTCGGACAGGTCCGCCGCCTTGAAGTTCTCGTTGGGGCCGAGATCGGCGGGCTCGCGGATATCGCTGAGCAAGAGGTTCGGATAGATCGGCGGCAGCAGCTTCCGCAGGCGCGTTCCGATTCCGCCCGAAGCTCCCGTCATCAAGATGCGCGGCATGTCTGTCCTCTTATATGGCGACCGATTTGCGGTCGTGGATCACTGATGATAGCAGACTTGAACAGAGGGAACGCAACAACGAGAACTGCACATGAACGATGCATCGTCCCACACTCAAGGCTGGCGGCCGGCGACTTATTACCCCGATCCGGCGATAAGTGCACTCAATCCCCGCTTCGAAAAATACTGGCTGAAGCTTTCGGCCGTGGAGCGACTGACCACCGGCCTGCGCTGGGCCGAGGGCCCGGTCTGGTTTGGCGATGGGCGATACCTGCTCTGCAGCGATATCCCGAACCAGCGCATCATCAAATGGGAAGAAGAGACCGGAGCGGTCTCGGTCTTCCGCAAGCCTTCCAATTTCGCCAACGGCAACACCCGCGACCGCCAGGGCCGGCTGATCACCTGCGAGCACGGCGGCCGGCGCGTGGTGCGCACCGAATATGACGGCACCATCACCGTGCTTATGGACTCGTTCAATGGCAAGCGACTGAACTCGCCGAACGACGTCGTCGTGAAGTCCGACGGCTCGATCTGGTTCACCGATCCGACCTTCGGCCTGCTCGGCAACTACGAGGGCTACAAGGCCGAGCCCGAGATCGACCCGAACGTCTACCGGCTCGATCCCGCGACCGGCAAGGCGACCATCGTCGCCGAGGGCGTGCTTGGTCCGAACGGGCTGTGCTTCTCGCCGGACGAGAAGATCCTCTACGTCGTCGAATCCCGCGGCGTTCCGAACCGCAAGATCCTCGCCTATGACGTCTCGTCCGACGGCACCACGATCTCCAACAAGCGCGTCTTCATCGATGCAGGTCCCGGCACACCCGACGGTATGCGCTGCGACATCGACGGCAATCTCTGGTGCGGCTGGGGCATGGGCGATCCCGAACTCGACGGCGTGGTGGTGTTCGCGCCCGACGGCGTCATGATCGGCCGCATCGCCCTGCCCGAACGCTGCGCCAATCTCTGCTTCGGCGGCGTCAAGCGCAACCGCCTGTTCATGGCGGCGAGCCAGTCGATCTACGCGCTGTATGTGAACACGCAAGGCGCGCTGGGGGGATAGTTGCTCCGCCGCCGTCATTCCGGGGCGCGCCTCTTCGGCGCCGAGCTACGGTGCGCAATTGCGCACGTGAGAATCCATCGTGCGACGGGGCCCGTGGACGAATAGATTCCGGGCTCGTCGCTTACGCGACGCCCCGGAATGACCGGAGAGCGACGGTTTCCGGATTGCTTGGTCGCTTCAGCGCAAAATTGCTTCGCAATTTTGTCGCGAGCTCCCCGCAATGACAAAACAAAAAACGCCGGAGCGGCTTCCCGCTCCGGCGTCATTCTGTTCAGGCGCTAACGCTTACGCCGCGTTGAAGCCGGCGACGGCCTTCACTTCGAGGAAGTCCTCGAGGCCGTACTTGCCCCACTCGCGGCCGTTGCCGGACTGCTTGTAGCCGCCGAACGGCGCGGTGCGGTCATTCGGCACGCCCTGGAGGTTGACGTTGCCGGCGCGGATCTGGCGACCGACCCGCTTGGCGTTCTCGACCGTATCGGCCGTGACGTAGCCGGCAAGGCCATAGGGCGTGTCGTTGGCGATCTTCACGGCGTCGGCTTCGTCCTTGGCGCCGATGATGGTCAACACCGGTCCGAAGATTTCTTCACGGGCAATCGTCATGTCGCTGGTGACGTCGGCGAAGATGGTCGGACGGACATAGAAGCCCTTGTTGACGCCTTCGGGCAGGCCCGGGCCGCCGGCGACGAGCGTTGCGCCCTCGTCGATGCCTTTCTTGATCAGCGCCTGGATCTTGTCCCACTGGCCGCGGTTGACGACCGGGCCGATGGTGGTGCCTTCGGCGCGCGGATCGCCCGCCTTGGTCTTGTCGGCGACAGCCTTCGCGATCGCGGCGACTTCCTTCATCTTCGACAGCGGCACGATCATGCGCGAGGGCGCGTTGCAGGACTGGCCGGAGTTGTTGAACATGTGCATCACGCCGCCGGTCACCGCCTTCTGCAGGTCGGCGCCTTCGAGGATGACGTTCGGCGACTTGCCGCCGAGCTCCTGACTGACGCGCTTCACGGTCGGGGCCGCGCGCTTGGCAACGTCGATGCCGGCGCGGGTCGAGCCGGTGAAGGAGATCATGTCGATGTCGGGATGCTCGCTCATGGCGGCGCCGACCTCGGGGCCGAGACCGTTGACGAGGTTGAACACGCCCTTCGGCACACCGGCTTCATGGAGGATTTCCGCGAAGATCAGCGCCGAGGTCGGCGTGAACTCCGACGGCTTCAGGATCATGGTGCAGCCGGCAGCGAGCGCGGGCGCGACCTTGCAGGCGATCTGGTTCAGCGGCCAGTTCCAGGGCGTGATCATGCCGACCACGCCGATCGGCTCACGCAGCACCATGGCGGTGCCGACCGGCTCCTCGAAATGATAGTTCTTGAGCACGTCGAGCGTGGTCATGAGATGGCCGAGGCCGGCGCCGGCCTGGAGCTTCTCCGCCATCGGCAGCGGCGCGCCCATCTCGTCGGAGACGGCGGCACCGATCTCCTTGAGACGACCCTTATAAACCTCGATGACCTTGGTGAGCAGCGCGACGCGCTCCTCGCGGCTGGTCTGGGAGAAAGTTGCAAAGGCGCGCTTGGCGGCGGCGACGGCCTTGTCCACGTCAGCCTTGGAGCCCAGTGCAACCTCGTACATCGCCTCTTCCGTCGCCGGATTGACGACCGGAGTGGACTTCTTGACGGCGGGATCGACCCAGGCGCCGTCGATGTAGAATTGCATACGATTGACCATCATTAACCTCTTCTTGGGGCATGGAGGGGGCGTTTCGGCAGGTATCCTTGCACGAAAGCACCCGCAATTGAACCCGCCATATGCGGGGCCAGCGTTGCGGCAGACGGAGACTATATGAGCGGATGGCGGGGACGTGGCAAGGTGGCACACCACCGTCATTCCGGGGCGCGACGAAGTCGCGAGCCCGGAATCCATACTCCCGATCGGGGTTATGGATTCCGGGCTCGACGCTGGCGCGCCGCCCCGGAATGACAGTGTGGAGAGAGCCCAGGACTGGGCCGACCGCATCATCGCCGCCCGCAGCCGCCGTCCCTTCACCTCACTCGAAGACTTCGCGCGCGATACCGGCCTGCCCAAGCGCGCGCTGATCCTGCTGGCGGACGCCGACGCGTTCCGCTCGCTCGGGCTCGACCGCCGCGAGGCGCTGTGGCAGGTGCGGCGGCTGCCGGACGATGTGCTGCTGCCGCTGTTCGAGGCGGCGACCGCGCGCGAGCAGCCGGACGAGCACGCCAAGCCGCTGCCTGTGATGCCGCGCGCCGAGCAGGTCGTCGCTGACTATCAGACCATCCGGCTATCGCTTAAGGGCCATCCGATGGAATTCCTGCGCGAGATGTTCACGCGCGAACGGGTGGTCGCTTGCAAGGACATCAGTCATGAGAACGAGCGGCGCCGCGTCCGCTGCGCCGGCGTGGTGCTGGTCCGGCAGCGGCCGGGCAGCGCCAGCGGCGTCGTGTTCATGACGCTTGAGGACGAAACCGGCATCGCCAATGTCGTGGTGTGGCCCAAGATCATGGAGCAGTACCGCAAAGAGGTGATGGGCGCGCGCCTCATCCTGGTCGAGGGCTATATCCAGAGCAGCCCCGAGAAGGTGACGCACCTCATCGCGCAGCGCATGACCGACCGCTCGCACGATCTGGTCGGTCTTGCCAACGATGCCCTGAGCCGCAAGCATCCGGTGCCATCAGGCGCCGCCCTGATCGAGCCCCTCAATGACGACCGTCGCGATCACGCGGATATGCCGGCGCAAAAGCTCCGCCACCCCCGCAACGTCCGCATCCTGCCGCCGTCGCGGGATTTTCATTGAGGCTGTGACGCAAGGTGCCGCCACACTCTCAGTCGTCATACCCCGCGAAAGCGGGGTATCCAGTACGCCGCGGCCTTTCGGTTCAATCACAGTCGCCTCTGGAATACTGGATCGCCCGATCAAGTCGGGCGATGACAGAGTGCCGCCCCTAAAAATTCACCCGGTTCGAGATCGCGCCGTCCACGACGAGATTCGAGCCGGTGGTGAATGACGACACCGGGCTTGCCAGAAACACCGCCGCGCTCGCGATTTCCTGCGGCGTTGCCATTCGGCCGGTCGGATTGCGGTTCATCGCATCCTTGTAGCGCTCCGGCATGTTCTTCTCGACCATGTTCCAGACGCCGCCCTTGAAATAGACGGTGCCGGGCGAGACCACGTTGACGCGGATTTTCTTCTTCGCATATTGCCGCGCCAGTCCCTTGGCCATGTGGATCAGTGCCGCCTTGATCGGTCCGTAGGAGCTTGCGAGGTCAGCCTGCGCCGCCGAAATCGAGGAGATGATGACGAAGGCGGAATCGCCGCTTTTCTCGCCGCTGGCTTCGAGGAACGGCCGCGCGGCATCAAACGCGTGCACGGCGCCGAGCACGTCCAGCCGGAAGTTCTGTTCCCATGATGCGGCATCCTGGCCTTGCGCCATCGCGCCGGCATTGGAGAACAGCAAGTCGATGCCGCCAAGCTCTTTTGCGGCGCCCTCGATCCAGGACTTCAGCGCAGCGCCGTCGGTGACGTCGACCGGGCTGCCGATGGCGCGAACGCCGCTCGCCTTCAGTTCGGCAACAGTGGCCGCGACCTGATCCGCGTTGCGCGCGCACACCGCGACATTGGCGCCTTCACCGGCGAGCGTTGTCGCAATCGCCCGCCCGATACCGCGCGTGCCGCCGAGGACGATGGCGTTCTTTCCTTTGAGACCGAGATCCATTGTTTGGCTCCTCTTTGTTGATCGCAGGGAGCTTAGTTGTTTGAGCGAGGATGTCGAATTCGTTCTCAGTGTCATACCCCGCGAAGGCGGGGTATCCAGTACGCCGTGCCATCTCGGCTCTATTACTTTGGTTTCTGGAATACTGGATCATCCGCCCCAGTGCGCAAGTGCGCACAAGGCGGATGATGACACAGTGCGAGATGGTCGGACGCCCGCCCCTCACTCAGGCGCAGCTCCCACCGGCGGGCCGCCGGACGGGCGGTGCAGGAAGGTCATCGACGCGTAGGCGCCGACCCAGGAGCCGGCCGCGGCGAAGGCGACATAGAAGGCGTTCTCGGTGTAGCTGATCACCGCGTAGGATGAGAGCAGGTACCAGATCGCGCTCCAACTCGCGGCCGGCACGCGCTTGCGTGCGATCACGGCGGATGTGAACATCACGTAGACCGCGTCGGTCGCCGCCGTTGCGACGAACACGGCGCCTGCGGTGAGGGGGGCGATGGCGGCCATTGCATTCCTTTCCGCGATCATGAATGGTCGAAAAGTAGAGCATGATCCGGAAAAGTGCGCAGCGGTTTTCCGAAAAGATCATGCTCAAACAACAACCTAAAGCGCGATGACGATCATCGCGCTAGAGAAGCGGTCATGCAAAGTCCCGCTGATATTCTCAAGGACATCTGGACCTCCGTCGGCGGCGACGCCGCCGCGCTCGAGCGTGTGCACCTGACCGGCGATGAGCCGCAGATCCCGTCCTCGTTTCGCGTTGCCGTTGCCGGCCAGACGACGATCGCCGCTGCTGGCCTCGCCGCCGCTGAAATCTGGAGACTGCGCAGTGGCGTGGCGCAGGAGGTCACCGTCGACATGCGCCACGCCGTCGCCGAATGCCGCTCCGAGCGTTATCTGCGCCTCGACGACAAGCCGCCGCCACCGGCCTGGGACGCCATCGCCGGAGTCTACAAGACCGGCGACAGCCGCTTCGTCCGCTGCCACACCAATTTCCCGCATCACCGCGACGCCGTCTGCAGGGTGCTCGGTTGCGAACCCGAGCGCGAGAAAGTTCAAGCAGCGTTGATGCAATGGAAGGGCGAGGATTTCGAGACCGCCGCCTATGCCGCCGGCGGCGTCGTTGCCTTGATGCGGAGCTACGACGAATGGTCGGCGCTGCCGCAGGCGTGCGCGCTCGCTGAGCTGCCGCTGATCTCGATCGAGAAGATCGGCGACGCCCCGCCAAAGCTATGGCCCAAAGGTCATCGTCCGCTCGCCGGCCTTCGCGTGCTCGATCTCTCCCGCGTCATCGCAGGCCCCGTCGCCGGCCGCACGCTCGCCGCGCACGGTGCGGATGTGCTCCTGGTTTCAGGGCCTGAGCTGCCCGCCATTCCCTGGCTCACCATCGACACCGGCCGCGGCAAGCTCACGACGTTGGTCGAACTGAAGAGCGAGGCGGGACGGGCGCAACTGCGCGACCTTCTGAAAGACGCCGACATCTTCTCGCAAGGCTATCGCCCACGCGCGCTCGCTGCTCTCGGCTTCGCGCCGGAGGACGCAGCCAAAATCAATCCCGGCATCGTCTACGTCACCCTGTCGGCCTATGGCCATGCCGGCCCCTGGGCGGAGCGGCGCGGCTTTGATTCTCTCGTGCAGACCACGACCGGCTTCAACCATGCCGAGGGGCAGGCCGCCGGCATCGACGGGCCGAAGGAATTGCCGGCACAAATGCTCGACCACGCCACCGGCTATCTGATGGCGTTCGGCGCGATGATAGCCAGAGCCCGCCAGGCCCGCGAAGGCGGCAGCTGGCACGTCCGCGTGTCGCTGGCCCAGACCGGGCGCTGGCTGTGGCATCTCGGCCGGCTCGAAGGCGGCCTGAATACCCCGGATCTTGCGGGCGAGGCTGTACAGGCTGTGTTCATCGAGAGCGTGCCATCTGGCTTCGGCACGTTGAAGGCGGTGCGCCATTCGGCGGTGCTGTCGAAGACGCCGGCCAGATGGAGCCGTCCGGCGATGCCGCTCGGCAGCCATCCGCCGCAATGGCCGGCGCGAAGCTGACATGAAGCTGACAAGGATCTGACATGTCGCAAATTTTAACGTAACCGAAGGACGCCCAGCGTTTTTTAGGTTGTTTGAAATCTCGATTCAGCACTATTAGCGCGACCGATGAGGCAGTCTTCTGCCGAGATCATCGCAGATATGACCGGGCCCCATGGTAGCTAAAAATACCAAGCGATTGCAGGTGCTTACAAAACAGCGGGTGATTACATCCGTGGTTTTACTGGCACTTGCCGGTGCCGGGGCCTACGGCTTCCTCTATGCGGGCGCCAAGGAGAAGAGGCACTCCGAAATCTCCAGCCAGTCGCGCAGGAACGCCCAAAACTTCATGCCGACACCGTCCGAATGGGCGACGCTGACGATTGAGCCGGTCAAGGAGAAAGCCTTCCGCGCCGAGTACGTCACCGAAGGCAAGATCGCGGTCGACGAGGACCGCTCGACACCGGTGTTCTCGCCCTATGCCGGCCGGGTGACCAAGCTGCTCGTCAAGCCGGGCGAGAGCGTCACACAAGGTCAACCGCTGTTCACAATCGAGGCCGCCGACACCGTGCAGGCCCAGAACGATTTCATCTCGGCGATGACGTCGCAGAACAAGGCGAAGTCGGCCCTCGAACTCGCCGACATCCAGTTCAAGCGTGCCAAGGACCTCTATGAGGGGCACGCCGTTCCGCTGAAGGATTATCAGCAGGCGGAGGCGACCCAGGTCCAGGCGCAGAACGACATGCGCTCCTCAGTGACGGCGCTGGAGGCCGCCCGCAACAAGTTGCGCATCCTCGGTTTCACCGACGAGTCGATCAAGTCCTTCCAGGACAAGGGCGCCATCAATCCGGAGATCACGATCTATTCGCCGCTCGCGGGCACGGTCGTGCAGCGCAAGATCGGCCCCGGCCAGTATGTCAGCGCGGGCGCCAGCGACCCCGTGTTCGTGATCGGCGACCTGTCGACGGTCTGGCTCACGGCTTTCGTCCGCGAAAGCGATGCGGCCTCGGTCAATGTCGGTCAGGATATTGCCTTCAATGTCATGGCGCTGCCTGGCCATCCGTTTACGGCCAAGATCAACTACGTCGCCGCAGCGATCGACCCCAACACCCGCCGCCTGTTGGTTCGCGCCACCTTCGACAACAAGGACGGGCTGCTCAAGCCGGAGATGTTCGCCAATGTGACCATCTACTCGGCCAGCGGCCGTGCCGCACCGGCCGTGCCGAAGCAAGCGCTGATCTACGAAGCCGACCAGGTCCGGATCTGGGTCGCGCGCGAGGACAAGTCGGTCGAGCTGCGCCACATCAAGATCGGCCTCATCAATGGCAATGTCGTCGAGGTCACGAGCAACCTGAAGCCCGGCGAGCAGATCATCACCCGTGGCAGCCTGTTCATCGACCGCGCGGCGTCCGGTAGCTGATCGACGACAGAAGAAACTGAAGACCTGAATGGATCGCCTCGTCGCCTTTGCCGTCAACCGGCGCTTCCTGATGGTCGGCATGTTCGTCGCCGTGCTGATCGGCGGCGTGATCGCGTTCAACCAGCTCAACATCGAGGCCTATCCCGATCCGACCCCGCCGATGGTCGACATCGTGACGCAAAGCCCGGGCCTGTCGGCCGAGGAGATCGAGCGCTACATCACGATCCCGATCGAGACCCAGGTCGCAGGTCTGAAGAACCTCACGACCATCCGCACCATCTCGCTCTACGGCCTCTCCGACGTCAAACTCCAGTTCTCCTTTGCCTACACCTATGAAGAGGCGCTGCAGCAGGTCTTGAACCGGCTTGCGCAGCTCGCGCCGCTGCCGGGTAACGTGCAGCCGCAGATCTCGCCGCTCAGCCCGATCGGCGAGATTTTCCGCTACCGCCTCATCGGTCCGCCGAACTACAGCGTGCTCGACCTCAAGACGATCCAGGACTGGATCCTCCAGCGCCGCTTCCGCGCCGTGCCCGGCGTGATCGATGTCACCGGCTGGGGCGGCAAGAGCAAGACCTATGAGCTCCAGGTCGACAACAACAAGCTGGTGGCCAACGGCTTGACGCTGCCGCAGCTGCTCCAGGCGGTCAGCAATTCCAACGTCAATGTCGGCGGCAACACCGTCGATATCGGCCAGCAATCGGCCGTCGTGCGCGGCGTCGGCCTGATCCGCTCGATCGACGACCTCGCCAATACCATGATCGCCCAGACCAATGGCAATCCGGTGCTGGTCAAGGATGTCGCCACAGTCACCGTCGGTCAAAAGCCCCGTCTCGGCATTGCCGGCCTCGACGATGCCGACGACATCGTGCAGGGCATCGTCCTTATGCGGCGCGGCGAGCAGAGCACGCCGACCATCAAGCGCGTCGAGCAGCTCGTTCACACCATCAACGAATCCAGCATCCTGCCGCCCGGCGTGCGCATCGAGCGCATCTACGACCGCAAGGACCTGATCGACCTCACCACCCACACCGTGCTGCACAACATGGTGGTCGGCATTCTGCTGATCGTGCTGTTGCAGTGGATATTCCTCGGCGATTTGCGCAGCGCGCTGATCGTCGGCGCGACTATTCCATTCGCGCTGTTCTTCGCCGTGATCATCCTGGTGCTGCGCGGGGAATCGGCGAACCTGTTGTCGGTCGGCGCCATCGACTTCGGCCTGATCGTCGACGCCACCGTCATCATGGTGGAGGCGATCTTCCGCCGCCTGACGCAAACGACGCCGGTGTCGGAATCCGAACAGATGTCGCCCGAGACGCTGTTCGGCATGAAGAGCCACGCCATCCTCAGTGCCGCGGCCGACGTCTCGCGCTCGATCTTCTTTGCCGCGGCCATCATCATCGCCGCCTTCCTGCCGCTGTTCACGCTCTCCGGCGTCGAGGGCAATATCTTCGGGCCGATGGCGCGCACCTATGCCTATGCGCTGGCCGGCGGCCTGCTTGCGACGTTCACCGTCACGCCGGCGCTGTCCGCGATCATCCTGCCCGCGCATGTCGAGGAGACCGAGACCAGGGTCATGCAGATCCTGCACCGGCTCTACATGCCGGTGCTGAACTGGGCGGTCGCCAATCGCAACATCGTGCTCGGTGGCGCGGTCGGCCTCGTGCTGATGACGGTGGCGCTCGGCCGGCTGCTCGGCCTCGAATTCCTGCCCAAGCTGGAAGAGGGCAATCTCTGGATCCGCGCCACGCTGCCGCCGACCATCTCGCTCCAGGAAGGCAACAGCTACGTCAACGAGATGCGCAAGCTGATCCGCGCCCGGCCCGAAGTGGAATCCGTGGTATCGCAGCACGGCCGTCCCGACGACGGCACCGACGCCGCGGGCTTCTTCAACGCCGAGTTCTTCGCGCCGCTCAAGCCCGCGAGCCAGTGGCCCGGCACCCGAGACAAGGAAGAGCTGACCGCGCAACTGCTCAAGCAGCTCGACGATCGTTTCCCCGGCGTCGAGTTCAACTTCTCGCAATACCTCCAGGACAACGTCTCCGAAGCCGTCTCCGGCGTGAAAGGCGAGAACTCGATCAAGCTGTTCGGCAGCGATCTCCAGGCGCTCACCGACACCGCCAACAAGATCAAGTCGGTGCTGGCCACCGTGCAGGGCGTGACCGACCTTGCGGTGTTCACCTCGCTCGGCCAGCCGACCGTTCAGATCGACATCGACCGCGCCAAGGCCGCGCGCTATGGCCTCGCGCCGGGCGACATCAACGCCACGATCAAGGTCGCGATCGGCGGCGATACCGCGGGTGATCTCTACGAGCCGGGAAGCGACCGCCACTTCCCGATCATCGTTCGCCTTGCGCCCGAATATCGCAAGAGCGCCGAGGCGATCCAGAATTTGCGGATCGGCGCGCCCGGGCCGAACGGCACTGTCACGCAGATTCCCCTCAGCGAGGTCGCCAATATCAGCCTCGTCTCGGGCGCGGCCTACATCTATCGCGAGCAGCAGGAACGCTATCTGCCAATCAAGTTCTCGGTGCGCGAGCGCGACCTCGGCAGCGCGATCCGCGAGGCGCAGCAGAAGATCGCCGAACAGGTGCAGCTGCCGCCCGGCTCGCACATGGAATGGGTCGGCGAGTATGGCAATCTGCAGGACGCGATCAGGAGGCTGTCGATCGTGGTCCCGATCTCGCTGGCGCTGATCGCCATCCTGCTCTGGTTCAATTTCAGCTCGATGACGGACACGCTGCTCGCCATGAGCGTGATCCCGATGGCGATCTTCGGCGGTGTGCTTGGACTGGTGATCACCGGCACCGCCTTCAGCGTCTCCGCGGCGATCGGCTTCATCGCGCTGTTCGGCATCGCCGTGATGGACGGCATCATCATCATCTCGCAGTTCAACCAGCTCATCGAAGAGGGCATGGACCGCATGAGCGCGGTGATACGAACCGGCGAATTGCAGCTCCGTCCCGTGCTGATGACCTGCGTGGTCGCCGGCGTCGGCCTGTTGCCGGCGGCGCTGTCGGGAGGCATCGGCTCGCAGGTGCAGAAGCCGCTCGCGGTCGTGGTCGTCACCGGCATGATGCTGGCGCCGGTCGTGATCCTGGTGACCTTGCCGGTCCTGATCTCCTTCTTCTCCCGCCGCGCGCGCTGATCGCCGAAATCCGTCGCCCGCAGCGTATCAGAATCCGTAGAGGCGCGCCGGATTGTCGGCCAGGATCTTCTTGCGCACATCCGCATCCGGCGCCCACACAGGAAGCTGGTTGAGCAGAAGGCCGTCGTCGATGTTGTAGAAAGGCGCGACGTCAGTCGACTTTCGTCCGGGCACTGGAACGGAGTCGGGATGCGGCCAGTCGGTCCCCCAGACGATGCGGTCCGCGTTCGCTGCGATCAGTGCCCGCGCATAGGGCGCCATGTCCTGATAGTCGGGCCCGAGCTTTGACGAGCGATAGGCGCCGGAGATTTTGACATAGGCTTTGCCGGATTTCACGAGCTCGATCAGATCGGAAAATCCAGGCTGTTCCAGCCCGAGCGAGGCTTCAGCGCCACCAAAATGGTCGAACACCGCCGGCACGGGCGCAGCCAGCACGAGATCCCTGATCGCCGAGATCATCGGCAGCGTCGTGTAGAGCTGCACATGCCAGCGACGGGCCTTCATGCGCTCCACGGCGGCGGTTAAGCGGGCACGGCCGACATTGGGATCGTTGACGCCGTCGGTTGCGAGATTGATGCGGATGCCGCGGAAACCGGCCGCTTGCATCGCGTCGAGTTGGGCTTCCGTCGTCTTGTCGTCGATCACAGCCACCCCGCGCGCGGTCGCGCCACGCGCCTTCATGCCGAACAGGCTGGAGGAATTGTCCATGCCGTAGACGCTGGGGGTGACGATCACCACCCGCTCGATATGCAGCGCCCTGTGCAGCGCCGCCATCTCCTCCGGGGAGGCTGGCCCCGGCGTATAGACGCGCCCAGCGAAGAACGGAAATTTTTCGACATCGCCATGGATGTGAGTGTGGCAGTCGCAGGCATGGGCCGGGACGTCGAAATTGATCGTCGTCGCGGGTTGGGCTGCACGCGCGTGGACTTTGTCGGTCATGGCTACTCCGGCGGCGTAGAGGACGAAGACAGCGAAATGTCGAGCTACAGCATGATCCGGAAAAGTGTGCAGCGGTTTTC
Organism: Bradyrhizobium sp. NAS80.1; assembly: GCF_001908205.1. Classification (GTDB taxonomy): domain Bacteria; phylum Pseudomonadota; class Alphaproteobacteria; order Rhizobiales; family Xanthobacteraceae; genus Bradyrhizobium. The sequence goes on along the minus strand of NZ_LGHL01000037.1, from coordinate 4,869 downwards.
CGAGAAGATCATGCTCAAACAACAACCTAAAGCGCGATGACGATTCATCCCAATCTTATCGCGCTTTAGGGTGCTACCCTACAGCAGGATATCACTGCCCCGAGGGCGTGCGCAGGCCGTGCCAGGCGTCGCGGACCTGGTGGTAGTGCACCTCGGGCAGGTAGTCCGGCGTGTTCAGGCTCAAGGTCTTGACGTCGAGATGGCCCACGGCGCTGAGCAGCGTGTAGGAGGCGATGACGCGGTCGCGCAACGCGCCGATCAGGCGGGCCTTCGCCTGGATCAAATCGGCCTGTGAGTTCAGCACATCGACCGTCGTGCGCTGTCCGCCGGCGGCCTCGCGCTGCACGCCCTGGAGCGCGACGGTCGCCGCCTTCACCTCGGACTCCGAGGCCGAGACCGCGATCTTGGCGCCCTCGTTGGCGACCCAGGCGCTGACCGCCGCCGTGCGCGCCTGGTTGCGCACCTGGTCGAGCACGAGCCGGCTTTGTGCCGTGACCTCCTTGGCCTGGCGTGTCTGCGAGGCGGCCGTGCCGCCGTCGTAGATCGGCGCGGTGACGCTGGCGACGATCGATGCCTGGTTCTCGGCGAGGGTGCTCAGCGACGGGTCGTTGTCGCGGCTTTTGCTGGCGCTGCCCTGGACGCTGGCGCTCGGCAGCAGCGCGCCCTCCGCGACGCGGATATTGGTCGAGGCGACATCGACGTCGAAGCCTGCCGCCATCACCGCCGGATGCTGGCGGATGGCCATCGTCATCGAGTCCTCGCGGCTCTTCGGCAGATAGCGGTCGACGACCTCGGCAGGCCGGAGCTGCGACGGGGGATTGCCGATCACCTGGGCGTAGGTCGCCTGGCTCACGGCAAGCGCGACTTCGGCGGCGTTGAGATCGGCAAGGCCGCGGTTGAGGCGCGCCTCGGCTTGGGCGGTATCGGTCGGCGTGACGTCGCCGGCATTGAGGCGGCGTTGGGTGACGGCGAGCGTCTCGCGCAGGAACGCGACGTTGGAGCGCTGCGCCTCGACCAGCGACTGGTTCGCCAGCACGTTGGTGTAGGCAGTGACCGCGTCGAGCAGCACGCCCTGACCGACGTTGCGCAGCGCCTCGCGGCCGGACTGCACCTGGAGTTCCGCGACCCGCACGCTGTTGGCGGTGCGAAAGCCGTTGAACAGGGTCTGCGTCACCGTGACGCCGATGACCCATGGCTTCAGACTAGCGGTCTGGATGGTGTTGTCGGGAAGCAGGTTGCGCACCGTCTGCAGGCCGGCGCTGAGGCTCGCCACGATCTGCGGCCGGTAGCCGGCCAGCGCCTGCGGCACGTTTTCGTCCGTCGCGCGCTGCCGCGCACGCGCGGCATTGAGCTGCGGATTGGTTTGGTAAGCCTTGACGAGCGCCTCCGGCAGGGCTTCAGCCCATGCGGCCGAGGGTAGGGCGCAACAGACCGCCAGCGTGGTCCATGTCGCCAACACAGGACCCAAGCCCGATCGATGTCGCGTCATCACGCGACCAGCCCTGGCGGCACGCCCAATCATGTAATCCTGCAAACCCCGCCTGTCCGTCCCCGCCGACGGCGGCCTTCATACCTTTTTAACCAGCGCCGGTCCCGCAGGCAAACTGCCACGGGGAAAACCCCTGTGTATTCCCTGCTTGTTGCAGGTGCGTCACAGGGGGCCTCCGGGATAGCGGGAGGGACTTAGCCCAGCACTGCCGGGGGCCCTGCCTTACCGGTTCTTGTTCACCGGCTTCCGCTTCTCGATGAACGCCGCCATGCCCTCGGAGCGGTCTTCCAGCGCGAAGGTCGAGTGGAACAGGTTGCGCTCGACGCTCATGCCCTCGGCGAGCGTGGTTTCGAAGGCGCGGTTCACCGCTTCCTTGGCCATCGCGGCCGCAGGGCGCGACATCGCGGCGATCTTCTCGGCCGCTGCCATGACTTCGTCCATCAGCTTGTCGGCCGGCACGATGCGGCTGACGAGGCCGCTGCGCTCGGCTTCTGCTGCATCCATCATGCGGCCGGTGAGGCAGAGGTCCATTGCCTTGGACTTGCCGATCGCGCGCGTCAGGCGCTGGGTGCCGCCGATGCCGGGAATGGTGCCGAGCGTGATTTCGGGCTGGCCGAATTTGGCGGTGTCGGCGGCGATGATGAAGTCGCACATCATGGCGAGTTCGCAGCCGCCACCGAGCGCGTAGCCTGCGACCGCGGCAATCGTCGGCTTGCGGCAGCGCGCGACGCGATCGCCGCCGATCGCGGCGAAGTCCTCCGAGAACATGTCGATGAAGCCCTTCGGCTGCATCTCCTTGATGTCGGCGCCGGCGGCAAAGGCCTTCTCGCTGCCGGTCACGACGATGCAGCCGATGGCATCATCGGCCTCGAGGTCGTCAACGGCCGCGGCAATCTCGCGGAAGACGCCGAAGGAGAGCGCATTGAGCATCTTCGGCCGGTTCAGCTTGACGATGCCGACCGCGCCTTTGCTCTCGACGATGATGTGTTCGAACGTGCTCATGCTCCACCCACGCTTTTGATTGGGCGGGCAATGTGCCCGCTGGCGCGGCGGGCTTCAAGGGGGCCCAAAAAGCTCTGGGAACAAGGCCGCCGGAACACGCAAGATGCGTGTTCCGGACGAGGTCCCCCCAGGCCTTGATTCAGGCCATGAACATGCGTGCGGCGGAGGCCAGTGTCAGGAACGCGCCGAAGCCGATGAAGATCTTGCCGATCAGGGAGCTCTGGTCCCAGGCCGAGCTCTGGCTGCTTGCCATCACCGGCGCCGGCCGCGGCTGCGCGTCGGTTGCGGCAATCACCGCCTTTTGCGCCGCCGGGTTGTCCTGTTGCAGGGCGCGGTCGAGGTCGTTGAGCTGATCGGGCGCCACCACTTGGGCCTCGGCATCAGCGGTATTATCGGCCGCTGCCTGGACATTGTCGTTGGCGCGGCCGGCCATCGCGGAGGCCGCGGCAGCCGTCGGCGTATCAGCGGCGGCGACCTGTGCATTGGCGTTGGCGACTTGCGGCGGCATCTGGCCGGACGCCGGCACGTCATTGTTGGCCTTGGCCTCGTCGGTCTTCGGCGCGGCGCCCGTCTTGTCAGCCTTGTCGTCGGATTTCTGCGCCGCCTTGCTGCTGCTATGGCTGGAGGTGTGGCGCCGGTGCTTGCTCGGCTTGGCCTCATCGGTCTGCTTGTCTGCGCTGTCGGATTTGCTGCTTGCAGCCGAACTCGGCGCTGCCTGTGCAACGCCTCCGAACAGCAAGAAAAGTCCGGCGACAAGAAGGATCGATGCCGCGCGTTCGCTGGCTTTCATCATGTTGACGATCTCCCCAATTCCGCCCGTCCCGGGACCGAACAGAGACGCTGCGGCGTGACCACAGCGGGGCAGAAAATGGGAATCTTCGAGCTACACCGGGCGAAAAGGGGGCAGGGCGCCCTTTCGTGACCGGCCCTCGGGTGCGGACGCGACCGATCGATGTTATGAGCCGTCGCGGAACTTCCGCGGCTGCTCGGACAGCGAGGCTTGGCGCAGATCACGAATTCGTGATCTGCTGGCGCCGACGTAACAAATTGAAAGAGTGGCCGAATTCTATGGTGAGGGGCGCGCGTGCGCGGACGTGAGGACGAGTGGACCGGCCTGATGCGGTCGGCCATGGCGGGCGATGATGCAGCGTATCATCACCTGTTGAAGGCGGTCACGCCGGTGCTGCGTGCCGCTGCGAGGCGCGGTCTGGCGCGGGCAGGCCAGCCTCCCGACCAGGCCGAGGATATCGTGCAGGAGATTCTGTTGGCGGTGCATCTGAAACGGCACACCTGGGACAGCGAAGCTCCCTTCGCGCCGTGGCTGTTCGCGATCGCCCGCAACAAGCTGATCGATGCGCTCAGGCGGCGCGGCAAGCGCGTCTTCGTCAACATCGACGATTTCGCCGAGGCCCTGCCGGGCGAGGTGCCGGAGGAGACCGCGTCGGCGGGCGAGGTCGCAGCACAGCTCAACACCCTGCCGCAGCGCCAGCGCGACGTGTTGCAGTCGATCGCTGTCGATAGCGCTTCGATCAAGGACACGGCGGCAAAATTTTCGATGAGCGAAGGTGCGGTGCGGGTCGCGCTGCATCGCGGACTTGCAGCGCTCACTGCCAAACTGCGGGACCACTAGTCATGGATACCGATCAACTCATTCGCACGCTCGCGGCCGACAACGCCCACCGCGCTCCGCGCGTCGGCGCCATGCTGACGATGGCGCTGCTGGTGGCGGCGCCCCTGTCGATCCTGATCTTTGCGACGACCCTCGGCGTGCGCGCCGACGTGATGAGCGCGATGCACAACCCGTTCTTCGACATGAAGTTCGCGGTCACGCTGTCGCTCGCGATCCCCGCCATCATCGTCAGTCTGCATCTGTCGCGGCCCGAGGCCTTGATGCGCGGCTGGGGCTGGCTGCTGCTGCTTCCCGTGGGCCTGCTTGCGGTTGCGATCGGCAGCGAAACGATGATGGCGCCGGCGATGCCGATGACGATGCGGCTGATGGGCAAGAATTCCAGGGCCTGCCTGTTGGCAATCCCCGCGATGTCGCTGCCGCTGCTCGCGGGCGCATTGTTTGGCCTGCGGCACGGCGCACCCTCGCGCCCCGCGCTTGCGGGAGCACTGGCCGGCTTGCTCTCGGCGGGGCTCGCCGCGACGCTCTATGCGGCGCATTGCACTGACGACTCGCCGTTGTTCGTCGCGACCTGGTACACGATCGCAACCGCGGTGGTGACGGCGATCGGCGCGGCGGTCGGCTCGAAAGTCCTGCGGTACTAGAGCGTTTTCGAGCGAAGTGGATACCGGTTCGCGTAAAGAAAACGCGTCAAAACAAGAATCTAGAGCCCCGTTCCGATTCCATCGGAACGGAAATGGCTCTAGCTCCG
>NZ_LGHL01000369.1 GCF_001908205.1 Bradyrhizobium sp. NAS80.1 | reverse complement strand
TGGAGTAAATGACCTTGCAACCAATCGGCAACCCGCTCGGCACGAGGTTGTCACCTATGTCTTAGGTACGATCTGTTACCGATGTCTTCGGTCTGGACATTGAGGAATTTGGTCGGAGCGAGAGGATTTGAACCTCCGACCCCTAGTCTCCCAGACCCGTGTACCGGGACCTGATTTGCGCATGTAAGTCATAGTCTTACACCGCCTTGACGGTGCGGCTCCGGTGGCCGCTCCGGTGGTTTTTGCGCCGGGCCATCCTCGCCTCAGCAACGGCCTCGATGCCGGCAGCGACCTCTTCGGCAGTGACGTGGGCACAGCGCATCGTTGTCGTAATGCTGCGGTGATCGAGCGCCTTTTGCACAATCTTGAGCGCCGCCGCCGGGCTCTCTGCCTTTACCGTGCGCAGTAGCTTGGTTGCGAAATCGTGACGAAGATCGTGATACCGGACCCGGTCCGGCCCTTCGGTCGGAAGGCTGGCGACCTTGCGGATAGCGTTCCAGACCCGCCGTAGGCCGGACTTGGTGATCGGGTAACGCTCACCCTTGGTGTACTGGTAGCGCTTGCCCCCGATGACCTTGTCGACCGTGCGCTTGGCCTCGAACGTGAAGACGTACTTCGGATGCAGCCCGCGAAGGGGCCATAGAATGGCGCGGATGGTGGGGGTGATTGCGATCTGCACGATACGGCCACCCTTGCCCTCGCGCTCTATGACACCACGGTCCCAACAGACCATGGGCCATTCCAGCGTGATGCACTCGGTCTGCCGCTTGCCGCTGGCCCAGGAGAATTGAAGTACCGGTTCATAATCCTCTCGGACCGTGGCCATCGCATGGTCTAGCTGGTCGGTCTCCGATTCCGATAGCTCGGGCTCCCGCTCGTCGGGCTCGCGCAACCAGAGCTGACCATCCGACCAGTCGGGTTCGTTCCGGAACGTAACTTTTCGCAAGTCATTGATCTTGCTTGATCGAGGGTCGGGCAATGGTGGTTGATCAGATCTCGACAACATGCCTCAACGGCAAAAGGGCCCGCCAACTCGGCGGGCCCCTCGCGGTCGGGATGAGATCGAGATCAGATCAGGCCGAGGCGGGCGGGTCCGTATTCAGGCGGCGCCACTCATCTTTCGGTATCTCGCCGCGCGATCAGTGAGCAGCGATGTGCTCGGCATCCGGCCATGCCTTGGCCTTTGACCGAATTCGGCTCGGTCGCGGCGGCCCGCTTCAAGCTCTCGTGCCGATGTCGGGCCTCCCGGTATCTGAGCTCCTCGGGATGCTCAGCTTCACCAGGGGCATTTGCTTCAACAGGTCACATGAAAGAGCCCAATCCTCTTTGCGCGTGACTGGTTGAACATTCGGATCGCCTCGGGCGTCGGCTCTAACAGGACCTTGCAGCCCTTTCTTTCGAAATAGGCTTCCGCTTCCGGCGACAGATGCACGTTGCCAAACTGACCCGAACCAATGACGACCTGGTCGCACCCACTCTCGAAGAGAAATCTTGCCTCGTCTTCTGAAAGCACGTGCGAGGTACCATAGAGCTTCTTTGACAGCTTCTTTTTCCGCTTCACGACCTCGCCGGAAAGACGAACGACGACGTCGTGCTCATAGGTTTTTCCGTCAATCGTAATC
>NZ_LGHL01000368.1 GCF_001908205.1 Bradyrhizobium sp. NAS80.1 | reverse complement strand
ATTTCCGTTACTTTGATCGGAACAACGTTGTAGCCCTCGGCTTTGAAATAGTTGGAAAAACTGTTGATTGACGCACGTATGTCTGTGCCGATCGGTGCGACAAAACCTATAAAGAGCTCAGGGTGCTTAATTCTTGCAATGCCATGTGCCAAGGATTCACGTCCCGTTTATGTTTTGGTAAGAGGGTTGTTCAGGGGTGATTCGTGATTTCAAAAAATCAGGCTCGAAAACAGTCGGTTGAGACGGACAACGCCGCCGCGGAATTGGTGATTGCCCACACCGAGATTATGGATGCCTGGTTTGAGCAATGGCGAATTCAAGAGCGATCGAGGATTGATATTGCCTTCAGGAAGGGCCGCCCCCCTGAACAGCCGCGCCGACACATTGCCTAAATTTTGGATAGATCGGCAGCGTTGCTGACTAATCAATTGAAACTATAGTTAAGGGCACGCGGAGCGTGTGGGTCCAATATCGGACTTAAGCGGGGACCATGAGGTCCCCATTTTATTTGCAGTTAGGACACGTACTCAGCGGGTAGGCTAGTCGCCCTCAAAGTCCAGATATCGCGGTAAGCATCAAGCAAAAGACCAAGCGTGACCGGAGTGGATGCGGTCCACCCGAGACAGGATCGACGGTCATATATGTCTGATTATATTGGTAGCGGGGGAGGGATGCGCTACCAAGTCCGAATCCGAAGCGAAATACTTAAGATTTCCATCACGTTGGCCGGATTGGGGTAGCGGATTCGTCGGTGTTACATCCCGCACGCTTTTGATGACGAGGAACTGCTTACGCTACTCAAGCAGCCGCTGTTCACCGGATGCAAGAACCGCATGCACGTCTGGCAGCCGGGTGAGTATTTCGTGCAGTCGCACATTTACTGGGGATTTCTGATCTGCATTCTCTCCGGGATGCGGACCGGCGAAGTCGGTCAGCTCAAATGCGCGGATATCAGAACGGATGGCGAGTTCTAT
>NZ_LGHL01000367.1 GCF_001908205.1 Bradyrhizobium sp. NAS80.1 | reverse complement strand
AGCGTTCGAGCTCGACTTCCCATTCCGTCATGGTCAGCCCTCCAAGAGCCGACCACCCATGAATCATTGAAAAATCGATTCGGGAATCCTAAAAAATCACGAAAATCCAATAATCTGCCAAAGTAGTGTTAGGCCGTAGACTCGTAAGCGCGAGCACTAAATTCCCGGTGATCTCGCCGCCCAAGCCTTGGTGGCCTGGCAGCTTTCCATCGCTCGGGCGTAGGCAGGGCGTGCCGTCGTGCGGGCGAGATAGTCCCGCTCGATAGACCCGGGGACGTAGTTGCCAGTTCGCAGGCCAAGCAGGAGGGCGTAGCTCACCGAGATATCGGCAGCCGTGAATCGGTCGCCGGCTAGATAGGGGCAATCCGCGAGGCGGCGGATAACCAACCCCAGCCGGCTCTCGAAGGTCTCGAGTGCCCAGCAGGTAACCCGGGCATCTCGCTCGGCTTCGGGCGCCAGTTCGCGACCGACAAAGACGGCGTTCATCGGCCCGGCGAGCCCGGCCTCGCCTAAGTGGAGAAATTGCAGATAGGAGGCGAAGGCGGGATCGTCCGGGGCGACGGCAAGCGAACCTGAGCCGTGGCGGGCGAGCAGGTATTCAAGAATCGCGATCGATTCGACCATGATCGTCTCGCCGTCCTGCAGTGCGGGAATGAAGCCGGCGGGGTTGATTGCGAGGAAATCGCGATCATTCTCGACTGCAAGCAGATCGACCGGGCGCAGCCGATAAGCCAATCCTAATTCCTCGAGCAGCCAAACAACACGGAAGCCACGACCTTCGCCATAGACGGTGAGCATAGCTAAGCATTCCTGGATTGGACTAGATGTACTAACTCGCAGAGGTAGGCCAGTCGCGCAACGGACTATCGATGGCGCATGATGAGCTCAAGGCTTGGCGCATATTCGTCATCCTACAGTGCGGGCCCTTCCCACTGTATGGGTTCTTCACGACCTAGCTGAGCAGCGATCTTCGGCTATTGGGCCCTGAGCCGACGTGCAGCGAAAGCTCTGGCATGTCCGCTATCAAAGGGAGATTGTGTTGAAAAACTCAAAATCTGAGCGGTCGCAAAATTCTCGCGATGAGGTGAAAGGCGCCACATCCGCCATCTGGATCGTCCTCAAAGCCAATGGGAAGCTCGTCGGCT
>NZ_LGHL01000366.1 GCF_001908205.1 Bradyrhizobium sp. NAS80.1 | reverse complement strand
CGGGCGGCGTCCCGTCTCCGTGATCACTTCCAGCCGGCGCGCCGTCACGTCCGACTTAAGCGTATGGTCAAGCATAGACACAAGCCGATCCCTTCAAAGAGATCGTGAAACTCGCTTATCCCATGTGCCGCGAGAAGGTGGGAGCGGAACGACGCTTACTTTAATCAGAAAGCGGAAGACCATGTAACGATAGAGCTACCGCAGCCAGCTTCGCATCAGAAACGGGTCTCGCCGAGTGCATCTCGGGCATTCCAGTTTCGGCTCAATGGTCGAAGCGCGCTATCTCAGACGAAGTTTAGATGGGTGTCTTGGCCTTGTCGGCGTTCTTGGACCAGGAGCGGTAATAAGCAACCGCAGTCATCAACGTTATTCCGACAACACTAACGACGATCTGCATCCAGATCGCGCCGGAGACTTCGACGAGCACGACGTGGGCACCGACCGCGAGGAAGACACCGACGCAGAAGACTTCGAGTGATTGCTGGCCGGACTTGATGAGCGGGCGGAATACCCGCCATTCGAGGCCCTGCCAGTCACGCGGCAGGAACCTAGCGATGAAGAAGAAGAGAACGATGAAATGGATGAGGCGGTACGGTGCGAGGTTGGTTTTGTCGTTGGGATTGAACGCATCGTACAGCCACGCCGGCATCATGTGAGCGATCTCCGGAAATCGCCCTGCCATCGTCATGACGAGGGCAAACAACAAGTACGCGCTACCGAGCCATAGCAGCGCGCGCGACCGGATTAATGGCCTCGCCTCGATCGAGCCACCCAGCGCGAACCATCCGCCGAAGATGAAAAGAAACTGCCAGCAGAACGGATTGAAGTACCAGGAGCCTGTCGGGTAGGCGGCCAGGTTCCAATCGAAGTGTCGTGCAACCAAATACAGCAGAAACGAAGCCGTCAGCGTTAAGTTCGGCAGTCGCAGCATCGTCCACAGAGCCGGCGGAAAGGCGACCATCAGCAGGATATAGAGAGGTAGCACGTCCATGTTGACGGGTTTGAACGCGAGGATCAGTCCTTGGTAGAGCGTCTCTGCCGGATTGGCCATGAAGCCGGCGACGTTGAATTCATTCTCGAGATCCGGATTGTTGTAGCGACGCGCGAGATACCCGATCTCGGCGATGTACATCACCAACAAGATGATGTGCGCAACGTAGATCTGCCAAGCACGTTTAATCAGGCGCGTGCCGCCAATCACGAAGCCGCGCTCGAGTATAATTCGGGCGTAAACGAATGAGGCGGTGTAGCCAGAGATGAACACGAACAGGTCGGCTGCGTCGCTGAAGCCATAGTTGCGCTGGGTGAGCCAGTTGACGGCATTGCCCGGTATATGATCGAGATAGATCGCCCAATTAGCAAAGCCGCGCAAAAGGTCGAGCCGATAATCGCGCCCTCTTGGCGGCATTATCACCCGAATCCTCATATTACCTCACCCGCCCGCGCAATAGGGCCGCAGGTATCCGTCGCCCGCATTATTATCAGTTTCCGTCCAAAACGCTTCTCAAGATTAAACTGAGAAGCCGGACCTGAGATGTGAGAGTGTGCCGATGTCGCCTCTTGGCACTTCGCGTCATTTCGCGTACGCGCAATAATCAGGTCGCTTCAGGGTAAAAGCGGACATCAATTGGCAGGCAGCACTGTCTGGCTCGGTCGAGAATGACCCTGGCTGTGTAGAAACACGAAAGATC
>NZ_LGHL01000365.1 GCF_001908205.1 Bradyrhizobium sp. NAS80.1 | reverse complement strand
TCAGCGACGGCGAAGCCGCCCGCCGCCTCGCCCTCGGCGGTGTCGGCCTCGCCCGCCTCGCCCTCTTCCACATCGGCCCCGACATCGAATCCGGCCGCCTCGTGCCGGTTCTGCAAGGCTACAATCCCGGCGACCGCGAAGACATCCACGCCGTCTATGTCGGCCACACCGCGCCCCTGCCCGCGCGCGTGCGCGCGTTCATCGACTTCCTGGCCGAGCATGTGCGGATGAGCGATCCCGTGCTGAAGCGCACAGGGGACGGGAGGTGGAGGGTGGCTGAAGGACGATGAGTGGAAGGCCGATCGCGCTCGTGCTCCGGCTGTCGCGACGACGGCTAGTCCAGAATGCTCTTGTAGTGCTCGGAGAAGACATCGCGGCCGATGATCAGCCGCATCACTTCGGAGCTGCCCGCCAGAATCCGATTGACGCGCGCATCGGTGAACATGCGGCTGATCGGATATTCATCCATGTAACCTGCACCGCCATGTAGCTGCACACCGAGATCCAGCATCTTCCACTCGACTTCCGACGACATCATCTTGGCCTTGGCGCCCATGTTGCTGGTCAGGCGGCCCGCATTATGTTCGGCCACGCAGTGATCGACATAAACCTGCACGAGGTCGATTTCGGCATCCATCTCCGCCATGCGGAACTGGGTATTCTGCTGTTCGGCGAGCGGTTTGCCGAACAGCTTGCGCTCCATCACATAGGCGCGCGTGATGTCGAATGCCTTGCGGCCATTGGCGATCGAGCCGACCGCGGAGATCAGCCGCTCCTCGGCAAGGCCTTCCATCAGATAGTAGAAGCCGCTGCCGGGCTCGCCTAGAACGTTGGCCTTGGGAACCTTCACGTTCTGAAAGAAGAGTTCGGCCGTATCCTGTGCCGGCATGCCCATCTTCTTGAGATTGCGGCCGCGCTCGAAGCCTTCCATGCCCCGTTCGACGATCAGGAGCACCATGGCATGCTTCTTCTCGGCGCCGGCGAGCCTGGCTGCCACGATCACCACGTCGGAGTTAATGCCGTTGGAAATGTAGGTCTTCGAGCCATTGAGCAGGAAATGATCACCCTTGTCCTCCGCCGTCGTCCGCATGCCGGCGAGGTCCGAGCCCGCGCCAGGCTCGGTCATGGCGATGGCCAGGATCGTCTCGCCGCTGACGCATTTGGGCAGGAATCGATCCCGCTGCTCGTCGGTGCCGAAACGCTTGAAATAGGAGCCAACCAGGCGGCTGTGCAGCGTATTGAACCAGCCCTTGCAGCCGGAGCGCGCGGTCTCCTCGATGATGATCTGCTCATAGCGGAAGTCCGCATCGCCCATTCCACCGTATTTCTCCTCGGGCCAGATCATCAGGAAGCCGAGGTCGCCGGCCTTCTTGAACGCGCTGCGATCGACGATGCCGGCCTCCCGCCACTCCTCCATATGGGGCACGATCTCGCTGGCAAGGAACTTCCGGTAGGATTCGCGGAAGATGACCTGATCTTCGGTAAAGCTGCGCATCATTCACCCAATAGCGCTGTCAAGCGACGTGGATACCGGCCGGCGTGCGGCACGGATACAGGAATTCAGAGCGTCGGTTCTGCTTCAATCGAAACCGACGCTCCGTTATCGAAACAAATCGACGCCTTACTTGCCCTTCCAATTCGGGGCACGCTTTTCGGCAAAGGCAGCCGCGCCCTCGCGGGCATCTTCGGACACGAAGACAGGAGCGACGATCTCCTGCTGCTTCTTCCACATCTGGTCTTCCGGCCAGAGCCGGGATTCGACGATCACCTGCTTGGATGCCTTCACGGCGAGCGGGCCATTCGCGCCGATCGCTGCTGCAAGCTCAAGCGCGACGTCGAGGGCCGGGCCATCGGTCACGCGGTTGATGATGCCGAGTTCGTAGGCGCGCTCTGCGCCGAAGAATTCGCCCGTCAATGCATACTCCATCGCCACACGGAACGGCATCTGACGCGGCATGCGGATCAGCCCGCCGGCCGCGGCGGCCAGCCCGCGCTTCACCTCGGGGATCCCGAACTTGGCGTTGCGGTTCGCGACGATCATGTCGCACGACAGCGCGAGCTCCATCCCGCCGGCGAGCGCGAAGCCATCCACCGCCGCAATCAGCGGCTTCTTCGGGGGCGCCTCGGTGAGGCCGGCGAAGCCGCGACCGGGGATCGACGGCCGCTCGCCTTTCAGGAACCCTTTGAGGTCCATGCCCGAGCAGAATGTGCCGCCGGCCCCAGTGATGATACCAATGCCAAGCGCATCGTCGGCGTCGAGCCGGTCAAGCGCCGCGGCCACGCCCTTGGAGAGGGCGAGGTTGGCCGCGTTCTTGGCTTCCGGCCGGTTCAGCGTGATGATCAGAATGGGTCCGCGGACTTCGGTCAGGACCGGAGTTTCTTCGGACATCGCTTTCTACTCCTGTTGCTGTGCGCAATCGCCTGGAGTGCCGCTCCGATGGAATCGGAACGGGACTCTGGATTTTTATTTTGACGCGTTTTCTTCACGTGAACCGGTATCCACTTCGCTCGAAAACGCTCTAGCGCGGGGCCATGCGGATG
>NZ_LGHL01000364.1 GCF_001908205.1 Bradyrhizobium sp. NAS80.1 | reverse complement strand
CTCGCTGCCGCCTCATACTCTGCTGTCGTCCCGGGGCGCGAAGCGAACCCGGGACCTCCGCGCGAGCGCTTGCGCTCGTCGGGATAATCACAGGCCGTGGTCGTGGCACGAAGGCGGTAACTCCGAGCCTTTGCCAAATCACATCGCCGCGTCGCCTAACCGCAAGTTGCGGACGCCATAAATTTACCGCCGCTTATCCTTTGCCCCTTACCGTGCATACGAGTCGGGGAGCGGGCTGCTTCCGGGCTGCGCCTGGTTTTCCGCGAATGGAATGGGGTGGGGAATGTCCGTCAAGTCCAAGCCGAGCACGTCGAAGCTGTTCACCTTGCGCTTTCGCGCAAAAATCATCCTCGGCTTCGTGGCGGTACTTGCGATCCTCGCCGCCAGCATGGCTTTCGCCTATTTCGGCTTCGAGCGGATCCAGGGGGCTGTGGCCTCTTACCGCACCAGCGTATCGGAAGCGGACCTCGCGCGGACGGTCGATCGCGAGCTGATCAGCTATCAGGGACTGGCGCGGGCCTACACGCTGACCGGCGCGGCCGATGACGAGACCGCGGCAAAGGCGGCCGAGGAGAATCTGAGGGGCGCGATCGCCAAGTCGATGGCGGCCACGACCGGAGCTGCCCGCCGTGACCAGGTCGGCAAGCTCGAAGCCGAATTCCAGCGCTTCACGAAGGTGTTCGGCGAAATCGTCACCCTGACGCGCGAGAACAACAAGATCGCGACCGATGAGCTCAATAGCGTCGGCAACAAGATCCGCTTCAAGTTCGACGATCTCGGCGATACCGCTGCACTGGCGGGCCTGAACTCGGTTCAGACCACGGCCAAGGACGTTACCTCGCAATATCTGGCGGTCTCCACCTCGGTGAGCGCTTTCGTCGTCAAGCCGGAGCCGAAGACCGCCGACGGCGTGATCGCCCGCATCAAGTTCCTGGAGACCCTGCTGGTCTCTATCTATGCGAACGACCAGAAAATCACGGACCGCGTCACCGAGATCGGCAATCTCCTGAAGCAGTACCGCACCTCCTTCGCAAAGCTGACCGAGAACGTGAAGGTCATCGTCAAGCAGAATGGCGAGATGACCAAGACGGCCGCGTCCATCCTCAAGCTCTCGGCCGAGCTGCGGTCGGACCTCTCAGCCGATCAGCAGCGCATCGAGGCCAGCGCCAATGCGACGATCGGGGAAACCGAGCGGTTGATGCTGATGCTGGCGCTGGGCGGGCTCGCCATCGGCGCCGTGCTGGCACTGATGCTCGGCAATGGCATTTCGCGTCCGATGATCGCGATGTGCAAGGCGATGCGTGAGCTTGCCTCGGGCAATTTCGACGTCGTGCTGCCGGGCCTCGGCCGCAAGGACGAGATCGGCGAG
>NZ_LGHL01000363.1 GCF_001908205.1 Bradyrhizobium sp. NAS80.1 | reverse complement strand
CGGGTTTTGGCCCTTCGCGTCATTCCGTTGCCGCGCAGTAAGCTGGTCGGTTTCGGAGAAGTGCAGACATCGAACGGCGGCCGAAACCTGAGAGTCGGTCGAGAATGACCCAAGACTGACATTGAGGGCTGCCTGCAATTGACCGGCCGCGTCCTTCACTGGCGGAGAAAAGACTGAATGGCGTCGGCAACATATTCAGGAAATTCTTCATGGACCGCGAGCTTGCCGACAGGCAGTTCTCGGAATTGTACGTTGGGCAGATTTCGCAAGACCTCCATCTCGGCTTTTGAGCGCCCGGGGGTGGCTGCCCCATAGACGACAAGGATGGGATCGGTGACCTGCTCTGCAGTCGCTAGAAACAGTTCGCGGGAGGACATCGGGTCAAGCTCTCCGGCCACAAACCGGACTGAGGCGTGTCGTGCACCGGTGGCATTGGTCACCGCGAGCTTCTCAGCAAGGCGGCGCTGATCGAGCCAGGCAGGATCAGCATAAACGTGTCCTTTGGCCATCATACGGATCATAGGTTGATTAACATTGAGCCGGTAGAGGGCAGCACCGACTATCGGGAGATCAACGAGCCGCGAGACGAAGCCGAACACCGCCCGGCGTCCCCCCATCATTGTTGGCAACGGCCCACGCCACGTCGGGGCGATGAGACACAACTTCCCGGCAGATCCCGGATGCTCGGCAGCGTGGGTGAGCAAGTACCCGGCCGCGTGACCGACCGCTACGGTTGCTGTGGGTTTCGGAAGCTTTTGCAGGATGTATGCAAGAAAGTTCCGATAGGCGTCCGGGTCCCAAGCTATTGCTGGACGCGGGTTGTCTCCGAACCCCGGCCAATCAACAGCAACCGACGCGAAGGCGGGTGCAAGCTTATCTGCCAAGGGTCGCATTTCAAAGCGGGTCGAAATTGAACTAAGCGCGGGAAGCATAAGGACGGTTGGGCCTTCGCCGCGTGTATCAATTCCGAGCGTTACGGTTCGATCCCGCCAAGACCACTCTATGCGTTCGACTGTCACCATATGTCTATGTCTCCGACCCTATCGTACACGGGAGAAGGCTTACCTGCATGTCTGGAGATGGCCCTGAGCTGAACAACGCAACAGCCGCTTCCATGTCGGCTGGTGGCGGGAAACCGGACGCCACAGGATCGTTGGGCTGACTGCCGCTTTTGCCCCGATTGTGTTGAAAAACTCGGTTTTCTGTGAGGTGTAATTTTTCTAAGCCGTGCTGACGCGTTCTCGCGGCAGAGACGTGGGGGACCGCGTCAGTTCGTTCGATTCAGCCGACGAGC
>NZ_LGHL01000362.1 GCF_001908205.1 Bradyrhizobium sp. NAS80.1 | reverse complement strand
GCATTTGAGCACTTGACGGCGTTTCGCAAATCAGTCTTAGCCGTAGCATTAATGAAACACAACGGCTGAATTGCTTCCGATGGAACAAAATCGCGGAAAGATCCTCGCCGACCGGGCCAAGGCAATCGGCCTTTCCCCCACGGATTGGGCCGCCGAGGCCGGCGTCGCCCGCTCGACCATCTTCCATATCCTGCGCGGCGCCGGCTCCAAAGGCCCGCATGTCGGCACGCTGGACCGCCTGGGCCGCGTGCTCGAGCAGCGCGAGCGCGCGGTGCTGCAGCATCTCGTCGATCTCCACGGAATTCCGACCAAGGAGCAGGCCGCATGATGAGCACCGAAGATCGCGTGCGCGTCCTGCTCCTGGTCGCACTGAGCGTCGCGTTGAGTACCGCGTTCGCCGCCGCCGGCATCGTCAAGGGTTTGTCGGCGGCGGCGATTTGATCCGGCACCACGAGGGGCAACATGACGTCTTGCGAACTGCCGCGGCAAGCTGAACTGGCCGATACGCCGCACACCATGATCGACCCGGCCATGCGCGACCAGCGCGAGCAGATCGTCACGCTCGATCTGGCCGGCTGCAACGTCACCTACATCAACGTTCCGCTGCAGGAGCACGAGAAGGCCGGCGGCCAGCGCTTCGAGCAATGGCCGGATGCGGTCCGCCGCATCATGGAGACCGAAGTCTCCCGCTTTGTCGACCGCAACGCCGGCGCCACGGTCAAGGCCGTGACCACCGGCGTGCACGATCGGCAGTGCGTGCTCGCGATCCATTGGAGGCCGAAGCAGTGAGGTCAGATATCGCCCTGCTCGATCGGCTGTGCCTGATCGCCGACAATCTCGTCGAAACCCGGCGCCTGCAGATCGGCGACGCCGCAATCCGCACGTTGCGCGACGAAGTGCAGATGCGTCGCTTCACCCCGGCCGAAGAGAACGTGATCGGCTACGAGGCGACGTGCCTGATCGAATGCATCGCCGCGCTCGCGTTCGCCCGCACCGATCAGAACAAAGAGGGCGAAGAGCGCGCGGTGATGTACCTCAACGTGCTCAGGCAGTTTTGCCGCCTCGATCTCAACGCAGCAAGGCGGAGGGCAGCGCAGTGACGGTCATTCCCCTTCGCGGCCACGATGGCCGCTTCGCTTCCCATGCGCCGGCAGGTCCGCGCTACTCGCTCGACCAGGCGCGCGAGATCTATCAGGCCTATCTCGCGGCGGTCTGCCAGCATCAGGATCTGCGACCGCGCGAGGTGGAGCGCCAGCTCGCCCGCCCCGGCAAGCCCAACGTCGACATTCAATGGCGCCGCGCAGCTTACGCGCGCCAGCTCGCGCTCTACCTCGCCAACACCGCCCACAACGTGCCGCAAAAGCTGCTGGCCGAGGTGGCGGGCATCACTCCGGCGGCCGTCTGCCTTGCGCTGAAGGCGATCGAGGACCTGCGCGACATCCGGTCGTTCGATACGCGCGTCGACATCGTCGCCGCAGAAATGAGGATTAGCTAAATGGCCTTCCGCTGCCCGCTCCGCAACGAATGGGATGGTGTCAAACACGCGTTCCACACATCGGCGAAGAAGCCCGGTCGCGAAGGCGCGATCGCCCGCCTGATGCTCGACTTCATGCCCGTAATGTGCACGGCGGTCGAGCGCGAGCGCGACAAGGAAACGCCGCCACACGAATTCTTCGACGCAGTCGCGGCGGTCGCCGGCGCGCTGATCGAGGAAGCGATCGAGCAAAAGACGGTGATGCAGGTCTACGGTCGCGAGCAGCACCTCGACCGCATGCTGCAGCTCATCAATCGTGTGGTGCGCCCGCGCATGGCAGCGGCGAAGCAATCCCGCCTGATCGTGCCGGAGTACTGAGCGATGGGCCTGCCCTCCCCCGCAGTGACCTTTCTGATCCTGATCGACAGCGTCGTGCGTGCCGCGGCTCGCAAAGTGCGTCGCTGGCTCGGATGGAGGTGAGCGATGGCCGAGGCGTTCCGCAATCTCCGACAGCCGCAAGTCGCACGCGATCGCGAAAACGGCCGCTGTGTGATCACCCTCAACGGCGCCGAGGACAAATTCTACGTGCTGCAGATGGATGACGACGCGGCCGAAGCGCTGGCTGTGACCCTGCAGCGCGCCGGCTACGGACGGGAGGCCGATCACTGATGCGCGCCGCCCTGCTCTACTCCATCGCCGTGCTCGCCACCCTCGCAGTCATCCGCGCCGAGGCACTTTGGCTCGATGCTCATATCGTCCAGGCCGGCCGCGTCGCCGGCGTCCTCGTTCTGGCGGTGCTGGAATGATGAAAGCAGAATTCATTAAGCTGCTACGGCTCCACGTCGACGATGGTGGCAAGCTGTCACACGACAATGGTATCGCGCTCCTCAATGAAGTCGAGCGGCTGCGCGAGATCCTC
>NZ_LGHL01000361.1 GCF_001908205.1 Bradyrhizobium sp. NAS80.1 | reverse complement strand
GCGATGACGATTACAGAACTCGACGTTGTTCCTCGCGAGGACGATCAGGAATTTCTGCTCGAATGCTGGAAGCAGTGCCTGGCCGAAATGATGGCCGACGTTGAGGACGCAAAGCGCCGCTGGAAAGACGCATCCCAAGCGGTCAAGGCAGAGTCGTTGGCGGCAGTTGCGGAGGCGCGCGCGGCTTTTGGTGACACGCTGCTCAAGCTGGACCGCGCGATCGACGAGCGTCTCGGAAGTCTGCGGAGGCTCATTGACGAAAAGAACGGTCCGCGCGTGCATCCATACGTCAGCGACAAGGTGCACTATCAGGGAGATCTGGTCACGCACGAAGGCTCAACCTATCAGGCCCTGTGCGACACCGGCCTCGCGCCACCAGATGAAGAGCACTGGATCTGTGTCGCCGCAGGCGGTCTCGATGGGCTTTCGTTTCGCGTGAGGGGCACCTATCAGCAGGACGAGCCGTACTCCAGACTTGACGTTGTCGCGCTCAACGGCGGGAGCTTTGTCGCGCGCCGCAACAATCCCGGTCCATGTCCGGGCGACGATTGGCAAGCCCTCTGCTTCCAGGGCAAAAAGGGACCGACTGGGCCGAAGGGCGATCGTGGCGAGGGCGGCCCTCCAGGCCCTTCGATCAAGGGATGCGAGCTTGAAGCTGAACGGTACACGCTGATCCTGAACCAAAGCGATGGCACGTCGTTCAGTATCGACCTGCGCCCGTTCTTTGAGACCTATCATGCGGAGTGCGGCGGATAAGACGAAGCTGCGCCATGCTAACATGCCGCCGCCACGCTGAGGATGATGCGGATGGGGTCGCCGTCGGCCATGGGTGAACTGCTACGTTCCGCCTAGTCAGAAGCTAACGAGGTTTTTCACGGCCCGCATACGGCGATAGGTGCGCTGTTTGCACGCCACCGAGCAGAACTTGGCATCCTTGCGCTTCGGCTTGAACGCATTGCCGCAGCTCCCGCATTGTCGCTCGACTCGTAATCGCGGATGGCCATACCGATAGTTGGCGTTGTGGATCGCCTGCCGACATACGACGCCGCAAACGAAATACGTCGTGCTCTCGTGCTCGCGGTCTCGAAACACCGGGCGCGAGCAGTGGCAGCAGGGACGCGGCGGAAGCCACGGTGGATATTTAGCGAGACCCCTGGCCGCGTCGGCCTTGGAATTGCTGACTTCGCAGGCGGCGCAGACCATGCGCCAGCCTACCCGTGCATCCCAGCACAAGCGATAGACCGGCTCGGCTTCCGCCAATGTTCGCTTGCACTTCTCGCAGTTCATGGCACTGGCCGTTACGGATACGAAAGTGTGCGGTTTCTGCACTCTTTCTGATCCGTAACGGTGAGCAGTTTATGGCGACCCGCGATGCCGGATCGCCTTGCTGTATCCGGAAGCAAAGCGCGGCATGCACTGCCAGTCCGGAAAGCGGACTAAGGAATTCGGCAAGCAGCGCGTGAGCGATGCCCGCGCCGGCATCGCCTATTTCCGCGATCTCGCTCTCGCAAAAAGGGTTCAAGTTTGCCCGCCAAACTTGAAAGGTTACTAGCGCGAGCCTGGCTTGGCCCGTGGACCACCGCCCAGCAGCCCGTCGAACTTGCTTGGCCCTGGCTGGCTGTGGACGCCCGCCACCAGGCGGGAGCGCGCGACGGGCGTCAGGCCGAACTCGCCTGCGAAGCGGACCATGTCAGCAGCAGCGTCACGAGCGACCTTGATCAGCGGATTGCGGCGCGGGTTGCCGTCCGCGCTCTTGACCAATAGACCGTGCATGCTGTCGTCGCGGCTAGCCATGCGCTCCAATGCTTCCTGCGCCTGCCGCCAAAGCTGATAACTCGTGCAATAGGCGGCCAATACTGCGATGTCGACCGCAGTCAGCAAGCCAAGCCTGTGAAGCTCCGGCCCGACGTTCCACCATTCGTCGGCCGCATAACCCGTCACGAAAGGCGGCGGCTCCGGACATTGCGGATCGACGGCGGGCTGTGGCTCGGGCCGCAACGGCCGCTTGCTTGGATTACCGCGGAGGACGCGCAGTTGCAGCGGGATCGGAGGCGGTCCGGACATGGAAACACCTATCGAGCAAACTTCGGTGGTTGAAACCTGAAGGTACTCCTTCCGAAAAAACCCGCAACCTGCGGCCGCTAGCGTTGGAGCGCCGCCGCGTTCTGGGATTGGTCCCTTCCGATTTCCAGAACCCGCCCCCCGGCCCTTCGAGGGAACTACCCAACAAAATCCTCTCGCACCGCACCTACGGAACAACATTACAACCGAGAGGATCGCGGAACGAAAAGGTTGGCTAGCCCTTTCCCGCTATTGGGAGGTGCCCATGACTGCTCAGGCTCGAGACGGCGCGTGTGCGTTCGCTTGGCGGAACTACTTGCTGATCCACAGCGATCTTAGTGAGAACGATAGCAGGCGTTCCGCCCTTTATCGCTACGTCACCAATCTCTCTGATACCGGCGAATACGGTTTCGATCTCCTGCAAATGGCGGCCGTCG
>NZ_LGHL01000360.1 GCF_001908205.1 Bradyrhizobium sp. NAS80.1 | reverse complement strand
CTTCAGTTCGTCGTCTAGGTTGAAGCCGCGTGCTAGCTTAAGCGTTAGAACCGCCTTGGACGAATAACTTCTTCTATCGCGCTCAAGCGCCTTGGCGTTTTCACACAACCAAGACCCTTGGCCGACATCGCACGCGTCACTCACGCTGGTTCCATTAAGTCATGCTGTTGACGCATTCTCTGTTTTAGTCAGTGACAACGTAAAACACTGCGTGAGGACCACTCTGGTTCGCACACCGGTTCCGTAGCCAGGGGGTGGCTCGAATCCGCAAAAAGACTGGCGCAAGTTCATCAACGCTCCCGCGTTGGCTTGGCCATGTTTGCGGTTTCGGGAACCGGACAATCGAAAATCACAGGATTCATGATGCTGTTCCCCTCGAGTGCCGCAATTTGCGGCGCCCTGGTTGCGCTTGCCGTTTCTGTTCCCGCTGTTCGAAGTGAAACGCGTGGAGTTCACTCAACCGCCGTCGTCGATGCCGCCTGTGGCGATGCGATCGTTGGCGCCGCATCCACGTACAATCCGTTCAAGCCCGGCAAGGAGGAGGGCGGCCCGAGCACAGCCTCCGGCGAGCGTTATGATCCCTCTGTCTGGGCGGCTGCCATCAAGACGAGTTTGCGTCAGAAATTTGGCGGGGTCCAATTTGGTGCGAGGCCGAAGTTTGCCCTCGTCGAGGCCGTCGGCAAGAAGGTCATCGTCAAGATAAATGACGTGGGGCCACTAAGGCCTGGCCGCATCATTGACCTCAACGAGCGGACGATGCGCCATTTCGATCCAAGCCTGGAGCTAGGGGTCATCCATGACGTAAGAGTTAGCCCGCTTTCCGGGGACAATTGGACCCCGGGACCGGTGGGCTGAACATCCCACGCGAAAACGTAGTGCACGTCTTGGACAGTGGGGCCCTCTTGACGGTCTCCTCGCCGCGGATCCTCGGGGCTATGCCACTTGGCGGTAAGGCACCGATCGGCCAGTCTTCGTCGCCATAAATTCTGAAATAAAAACACCTCGCCGAACGTCTCTTCCAGGCCTTGAGCTGAACAACGCAACAGCCGCTGCCATGTCGGCTGGTTGCGGGAAACCGGACTCCACAGGATCGTTGGGCTGACT
>NZ_LGHL01000036.1 GCF_001908205.1 Bradyrhizobium sp. NAS80.1 | reverse complement strand
CATCGGTGACCACCGCAAAGCCGCCCGCCCGCTACGGCGCTATTGGAGGGCGCGCGTGCGGACGGCTTTGCTCTACCGAGCTACACCATCACTGGGGACACGACCTGAATGCGACCATCCTGAACGGGCTCAATGCCCTTTGCGAGCTCGACCAGCTTGCGGGCCGCGACCTCTGGGTTGGCGAAGGGGCGTTCGGTAGCGAGTTTCATCGGTAACCCATGGCTGGCACTGTCGGCATATTCCAATCGAAGTGCCGCCGGACGTCGGCGCCTCTTCTGCCGCAAGTCTGGCAGATAAAGCGCGACTCAAGATCCGATAACCGCACGTCGTCAGACCATCGATCCGCGATCAGGGCAACGTTGTGACTGCAGCGATAGTCGCCGCAATAGACAAGTACGCGGCGCACGCCCCGTCGCCCGCATCTGTCCAAACGTGATCTTCTGGGGTCGCATGCCGTATCAAAGCGGCACCGTGAGCGCCTCGCAAATTATCGATTCCTAGCGGTGCGGAACGATCGCTAGCCACTGCCCGTCGTGGGCGTGGAGAGAAGCGTGCTAGTCGATCGTGCCGGAGTCACCGAACCTTTTCACTTTGACGACGAGCCACCCAGAGCAGCGAACGCAAGCGCCAGCAGGAACAGCAATCCGCCAACGATCCAGAGGCAGAGCATGGCGAGGCCCCACCGAGTGTGCGTGATATGTGCACAAGCAAAATGACCCTCGAAATCCGAGGGCCGATATGCGGGCTAATTTGTTGATTTTATTTGGTGAGCGCGCTGGGGCTCGAACCCAGGACCCCGTGATTAAAAGTCACTGTGCCAGGGAGCAGCATAGTTGTACATCTCGGTCAGACGCCTCTCCGCCAGCCGATGATCGGAATCGACCAATCCTCGATAACTTCGCGCTTGCGACCGGCTTGGAATTGCGCGGTTTTGCGAGTTTGGTTCGCGTCTTACGGTAACAAACCCCAGCAATTTCAATGGGCCTGACCAGACTACGAATCTGAGGGTCGGACGTTCGAATCGTTCCGGGCGCGCCAGTCACGCGAATTCCATTTTAAGATCAATAAGTAACGCAGATACAAGCGCTTAGCTGCCGGGTGGTGGTCACAAGCGGTGGTGCTAATCGAGCGCGTATTGATGGGCGTTATCAAAGACAGACACGGGACGTACTACGCCCGCAAAACGGTGCCAGAGAAGCCCAAGGGCCTTCAGGCGGCGGTGGCGCGCGAGCTGAACAACGGCAAGGCCGTGCAGAAGCACCCCAAGCGCTCATTGGGCACCAAGGATGTCCGTGACGCCAACGTGCGCGCCAAGCCAGTGCTGGCGGAGTTTGACCGCATCATCGCACAGGCGAAGTCGCGTCTTGCGACAACCGAGGCACCAGCGATCAAGCGCACCAGCCTCAGTGACACTGAAATCAAGCGCACGGCCGAATTCGTCTACGCCGACGCGCTGGCTTGGGACGAGCGCGTGCGATTCGGTGGCCGCGACGAGATGGAGCGCATGGCGGCGGAGGTTATCCGGTTGGAAGGCCCCATCGATACACCAGACATCCCGCTTGACCAGTGGCCGCAACGGGGAATGCCCCGCGAGATGTACGAAGAGAACCGGGCGGAGCTATTGGACACGCAGCGCGTGATGCGCAAAGCCGCAGCGATGGGAGACATCTCCGCTGTTCAGGATCGCGTATTGAAAGCCATGTGGGCCTTCAATGTCGACCTGAATGAGCATAGCCCCGCCTTCGAGATAGGTCGCATCGACGACCAACTGATCCACAGCTGCATCAACGGAAAGGCTGCAGGCCGGTTGGGCAAATAGTCGACGGTCGCTGCGCTCCGATGGCTTTGCTCGCTAGCGCTAGCAAGATTTGAACGTTGGGCCATTTGCCGCGCGTCGCCGGTTGAGAGAGTCCGGCAGAACATGCTGGGAAGCCGCCGTGTTCGTCCAGAACATAGACACGATAATGGGGCATCGCTTGTCCCCGGCGGCGACAACATTCTAACCACCTGAATCTCTGGGCGCGGAGATTTGGTCCCTTATGAGCTACCTCCGTTGGGGACACATGCCTATACATGAAGGTCGTTGGCGGGTGCACTTTTGGCATCGCAATTCGACGCTCATGAGAATTCGAGTTGAGTAGTCGTACGCCTCACCCATAACGCTTGGACCGCTCCTGATCCTTCAGAAGCTCGGCACGAGCCATGGGCGCGTCCGTCAGCATGCGTTGGGTGATTCTGCGACCCTTCTTCCAGCTCAGTCTTGATGCTCTTCCAGCTCAGTCTTGATGCGCCACATGCGCGCCTGTGATCCGTACTCGCTTCTCAAGTCTGCTGACCCGAGAGACGGGTTACTCATTCTGATACGCATGAAGTCGTAGCCGCCTGCCACAGCGACGAGTTGGCGTGCGGTAATGGACGGCCGATAAGGGTACTCACCCGGCTTCGACACGGCCCCATTTACGTAAAATGGCATGTCGAGGGCCCTGTGAAGAAGATCGGCTTCTTGCGCCAGGCCAATCCGTTTGGGTTCGGTTTCGCCATCCACTCCGCCAACACGCTCAAGCAGATGTTCTCCGCCGCCGGCGAGCGTCGCTCCGCGCCCCAACTAGACGCCGGCTGACGGCATCGATCAGCAGGGCGGCGCATGAACGTGATCGATGTAAGGGTTGCGGCGCGTGCCTGCCGCGTCGACGGTCAGGCGGTGTTGCCCGCGTCTACCGTCAGCACGGTGCCGGTGATGTTCCGACCGCCTTCGCCCAAGAGATATTCGACCATAGAAGCGATGTCTTCGGCCTCAGGCAGGCGGCGCAACGCGCTGCGGCCGGCGATGCGCCGACGGCCGTCATCATCCAGGGACCGGGTCAATTCGGTGTCGACAAAGCCTGGCGCGATTGCGTTCACGGTGATGCCAAGCTTGCCGACTTCTCGGGCCAGCGAACGGGTGAAGCCGGCGGCCGCGGCCTTGGACGCGGCATAGACGGACAGGCCGTTGTAGCCGGTCGAGGCGATGATGGAGGAGATGTTGACGATGCGTCCGGCGCCGCTGGCCATCATATGGCGCACCACGTATTTGGTCAGAACGATCGGCGACAGCACATTCAGGCGGATCAACGCCTCGATCTCGGAATTGCGCATGGTGGCCAGCAGGCCCTCGGTGCCGATCCCTGCGTTGTTGACCAGGCCGTAAATCTCGCCGAAGGCGCCGCGCAGCTCCTTCACGAAGGTGGAAATCTCTTCGGTCCGGTCGAGATCGAGCGCCCTGAAGTGAAGCCGGTCCGCTCCCGTCCCACGGATTGCTCGCCCCAAATCCTCGCTCTCGCGGCGCGCGACTGCGATTACGTTGTAGTCGCCGGATGCAGCGAGCCTGCGCGCAATCGCAAGCCCGATGCCGCGGCTACCGCCGGTGACGAGGACGTTACGCATCGGCGCGCGCCAGCTTCCCGGCCTCCGTTACGTCGAGCCGCTCGACGAAACGGATCACCGCGGGCACCTTGTATGCCGCCAGGCAGCCCTTGCAGCGGTCCAGGATCTCCGCGCGGATGGCCTCGCGACGGCCCGCATCGGCGCCGTCCGCGAGGACGACGTCGGCGACCACAATGGCGCCGGTGATCGGGCTCCGGCGCGAACGCGCGCGCGACATCCGCACGGACTCGTGTCGATTGATGACGGCCTCGACCTCCTCGGGATGGACCTTCAGCCCGCCGATGTTGATAATGCCGCCGCGGCGACCGACGAAGTGATAGCGCTCGCCGCGCAGTTCGACCATGTCGCCAGTATCGACGAAGCCCTCAGCATCGGCGAGCGCTGGCGCGTCAGCGCCGATATAGGCGCGCGCAGCGCGGCAGGAGCGGATCCGCAGCGAGCCCTCGACGACCTTCATCTCGACGCCGTCGCGGTTCGGCCCGATCAGGTCGACGGGAAAACCCTCGCGCCCGTCGTCGACCGCGAAACCGACGCCGGCCTCGGTCGAAGCATACGCATGGCCGATCGACGCGTGCGGATATGCCCGGGCCAGGCCGTCGAGCACCGCCTGGTCGGCGATTTCGCCCGACAGGCGGACATAGCGCGGCGAGAAGTTCGCAGCCGCCCCGCTCATAAGGAGCTTGCGCCAGTGCGACGGCGTCCCGGAGATGTGGGTGACGCGCGCGGCCTGCAGCCGTGCCAGGTAGTCCGCGACCGCTTCCCCGGGCTCCGACAGCACCATCGATCCACAGCCGATGATGGCGCGCAGGAAGATCTGCAGGCCACCGTAGCGACGGATGTCATAGAACGTCGCCCAGATCGCGTTTTGGTTGCGCGCAGGCCCCTCGGCGATGATCGCGCCGGCCAGCCCATCGAGCGTATGTGCGACGATCTTTGGAAGCCCGGACGTCCCAGAGGTCAGCATCAGCCACTCGGTCACGCGTTCGGTTTTCCATCCGACGGCCGCCCGTTCGGGCAGGTCGATGCCGACGACCAGGTACCTGCCATCATCGCATCGGTGCAGCGGCCGATCGGTGACGATGGCGTCGATCTCGGCATCCTCAAGCAGGCCCTGCATTCGATCGGGATCGAGGTCGGGCGGGCACAGAAGCATGCGGTGGGCGACACCGTCGAGCTCAAGCATCGCTAGCGCAGTCAGCAGCTGTCCCGACGCTGCAAGCAGCACCGAGCGGCCGGACAGCTCTCGGGATCTGCCGATCAGGTAGCTGTGCCGGATAATGTCGGTCAGCGATACGCTGTGTCGGGCATCGGAGATCGTGCGGCCCTTCAGCTCCGGGCCGAGATATTGGCGCAGCGCAAAGATCTCAGGCGGGGACATTCTCGTAGGCTCTGACGAACTCACCGATTGTCGACGGGAAGGCGGCGTCCTCCGCGCTGGTGAACGGATCGATGCCGAGATCGTCTTCCAGGCGCGCGACGAGGATCGCGAAGGCCAACGAATCAAACCCGGTCTCGTGCAACGTCAAATCGTCCTGGAGTCGCGGAAGCGTGATCTTCTGATCGTCGGCGATCTGCTGCATCGCCGAGAAAATCCTCGATCTTACCGACATTGAACACCTCACCTCTCAGAAGAGCGGCTTTTCAAGCCGCTAAAACCTAAATCCACCTTCCACGATGCACGCGTAGACGGACTCATCGATCGGACGATAGTCGCCGGCTGCTGGATCGCGCAGAAACAGCGGGTCGCTCACAACCGATGGAGCGAATCCCTCGCGGATCAGCTGCTGCTTCTTCTGCTTGAAGGTCTCGGTGGCCTCGAGCGCCCCGCAAAACCTGACGAAGACCGGGTGCGCGTAGACCGGGAGCCGGTGCGACAGGTGTTCCGTGAAGAACCCGAAATCGAAATCCTGGTCCACCACCAAAGCCGTCATGCCAGCGCGGCCGTCCTCGCCGGGGACGGCGACCCCGTAGGTCGACGCGTCGACTACGCCGCGGCAGTCCCGTATCGCGTCGTTGACCTCGCTGGTCGCGACGTTCTCTCCCTTCCAGCGGAAGGTGTCGCCGACCCTGTCGACGAAATGGAAGTAGCCCTCCTTGTCGCGCAGCATCAGATCGCCAGTGCGGAACCAGGCATCGCCTTCTGCAAAGACGTCGCGCAAAATCTTCTTCTCGGACTCCGCCGACTCCGTGTAGCCCTCGAAAGGACCGCCGCCGCGGCCGGCGGTACCGATGCGCCCGATCGCCTCGCCGGCCTCGCGGGAGGCGCAGGCGATGCAGCGCCCGTCGTCGCCCCGCAGCGGTCTGCCGCTGTCAGCATCGATCTTCACGATCGAGGCCGGAAAGCGATGCGCCAGCCACGAAGGGATCCGGCCGATCGTGCCGGGTTTTCCTTCGACATTGAACAGCGAAAAATTGCCTTCCGTCGCGGCGTAGAATTCGAGGATCTGCGGAATGGCGAACCGCTCGGCGAACGCCTCCCAGATGTCGCCGCGCAGTCCGTTGCCGACGGCCATCCGCAGCGCATGTCCAGCCTCTTGCCCGGACGTCGGCGCCTTCAGGAGGTAGCGGCAGAGTTCGCCGATATATTGGAAGACCGTACAGTCGAAACGCACGATGTCGCTCCAGAAACTCCCGGCGGAGAACTTCTCGGCGATCACGACTGAACCGCCCGCGCAAAGCATGCTGCAGGGCGCGACGACTCCACCTACGGAATGATGGAGTGGCAGGCAATCGTAAAGGCGGTCGTCCACGGACGCGTCCGTCAGCCCGGCAAACCATCCGCCCCAGCTGAGAATGCGGCGATGACTTACGTTCGCCGCCTTCGGCAGCCCCGTCGTGCCCGAGGTGTAGATGAGGAGCGCGCGTCCGTCGATCGTGACGTCACCGCGTTCTGCGGTGGACAGCGGCCGCGTATCCGCGGCGTCGAGCGCCTCATCTAGATCGGCACCGGCGCCGCCACCGAGGCTCCAGATTTGCGGCACACAGTCCAGGTGCGGACGAGCGGTCTCGAACACGTTCACGCAGTCGGCAGCAAGGACGATGTGATCGGGGCGCGCAACGTTGATGCAGTGAGCCAGAGACCGGCCGATCAGCCTGGTGTTGATCAGCGCCACCGTGCCGCCAACCCTGCTTATGCCGAGCCAAGACGCCAGATAGTCCGGCTGGTTCGGCATCAGCAGGCAGACGGTGGTGCCGGTACGGATGCCGAGGCTGAGCGCCCAGCGGGCATACCGGTTGATCCGGGTGGCGAGCTCCTCGTAGGTGAAGGATTGACCGTCCGAGAGCAGCGCGGGGCGCCCGGGTTGCCGCTGCGCCCATTCTTCCACGACGTCGGCGAACAGCCGATGCGGCTCGGTCTCGATCCGCGAGGTCAGTGCAACGGCCTTCAGCCAGGTCTTGGCGGCGGAGGGTCTGCGCTGCGCTTCGTCTCTGGTCGCTCGCTGGGTTGCGGCTCTCTTTATGACTTGATCATGTAGATGAGTTGGATCGATTTCCGCGCAGACCTGCTCCCGGGTAGCCAAACTCGCGGCCAGCGAGATCTTGCAACTATTCTCGATGCGATTCTCTGGCTTCATCCCGCGCTGGGTCCAAGCTGGTTGAGGATCATCATCTCCATCGCCTTCACCGATTGGAAATTCTCGGGCGTAATCTCGGGTTGGGGAAGGGTGAGCTCGAACTCGGCTTCGACCTTGAGCATCAGCGCGACCATACCCATCGAGTCCAGCCCGGTGTCGACCAGTCGCGACTCCGGGTTGACATCCACGTTGATCGCGTTCTCTTCGAGAATGCTCCTGACGACGGAAAGGACCCGGTCCTGAACGCTGGCGGTAAAGTCTTGCATTCGACTGCACCTATACCGTGTGTGGCAGATCATCATCGACGCGACGATACCCAACTACAGCTCAGCTCAGTAGCTCTTCTTCGGGGGTACCTCGGTTGGGAGCGCACACTCTTCGATATCTACTTCTGCGCCGCCGACTCGGCGAGTGAGGTCGGTTAGAGTCCCACCACGAATTCGAGTGGAATTCATCTCGACGTGGTTCGCGTCGTCCAAGCATCAGAGGGGAGGCTTTGGCCATGAACGTGCAGGAAGTCCAGCTCCGCAGTTTTGCACCGGAAATCAGCCGAGTACGAGTCTCTCCCGACCACTCCTCGTTCCGGCAGAGGCTGGCTGCAGTTGCAGAGACTGCGGCGGCGGAGGCCGAAGCGGTCGACCGCGAGGCCCGTTTCCCGCAGAAGGCTATCGACGCGGCGCGCAAGGAGAGGCTTCTGGGCGCCCAGATCCCGATCGAGTTCGGCGGCGACGGCGCGTCGATTTCGGAGGTGGCCGACATGTGCTACGCGCTCGGCCGCGCCTGCGCCTCGGTCGGGATGATCTTCGCGATGCATCAGACCAAGGTGGCGTGTCTGGTCCGCCACGGCGCGGGCAGCGATTGGCACGAACGATTCATGCGTCGTGTGGCGGGCGAACAGCTGCTGCTGGCGTCGTCGACGACGGAAGGCCAGAACGGCGGAAACATACGCTTCAGCTCGGCCGCGGTGGAGCGCACCGGCGTTGAGATCTCGCTGGTTCGGGATGCGACAGTCATTTCCTACGGCGCGGAGGCGGACGGCATTGTCACCATCGCGCGCCGCGCCGATGACGCGGCCGGATCCGATCAGGTGCTGCTGGCCATCACCCGGGACGACTACACGCTGGAGCCAACGCTCGCATGGGAGACGCTTGGCATGCGCGGGACCTGCAGCGCCGGCTTCAAGCTGAACTTCAAAGGCTCCGCGGACCAGATATTTCCAGTTGGGTACGAAAAGATCCATGCGCAGACAATGACGCCTGTCGCTCACCTGTGCTGGTCGTCGGTCTGGGCGGGCATCGCAGCGGCGGCGGTGGATCGGGCGCAGCTTTTCGTCCGCAAGGCTGCCCGCGGGTCAGGTGGCAACATGCCTCCGGGCGCGGCGCATCTCACCACCGCCAGGATGACTCTGACGAAACTGCGCGCCATCATCGCCGCGAACATCGAGTCCTTCGGGGCCCGCGAAGGGGACGAGCGCGCGCTGTCGTCCATCGACTTCCAGTCCTCGATCAATCTTCTCAAGGTGGAGGCCTCCGAACTCGCGGTTGCGGCCGTCATGCACGCGATGCGTGCCTGCGGTCTGTCAGGCTACCGCAATGACACCGAGGTCAGCGTTGGCCGTCACCTCCGCGACGTGCTTTCGGCCCCGATCATGATCAACAACGACCGGATCCTTGCCAGCATGGGTCCCGCCACGTTGATGAGCGCCGTGCCGGCGTCCTTGCGCGATTGATTCCGCTCCTCGAAGGAATGAGGCATCATATGAACGTGGCGATGTTTACTGCACGGGCGGAACCCGCTCCGTCTCCGGCCGATCCACTGGATCATCTTGCCGATGTCCTGTTTCACGAGATGGGCTCTCCGGGGGTCTATGGCCGCACCGCGCTCTATGAAGATATCGTGGAGCGACTTGCGCTGTTGATCACGCGGCATCGTGAAGCTGATACGGAGGTGATGCGCTTCCCTCCGGTCATGAACCGCGCGCAGCTTGAGCGCTCGGGATATCTGAAGAGCTTTCCGAACCTCCTTGGCTGCGTCTGCGGCCTCCACGGCACGGAAAGCGAGATCGATGCGGCGGTCAGCCGTTTCGATGCAGGCGGCGACTGGACCGTGTCGCTTTCACCGGCCGACCTCGTGTTGTCGCCGGCCGCCTGTTATCCGGTCTATCCGATCGCGGCGAGCCGCGGTCCCGTTCCGGCGGGTGGCTGGCGATTCGACGTTGGCGCCGAGTGCTTCCGTCGCGAGCCCTCGCGCCATCTCGACCGGCTGCAGTCCTTCAGGATGCGCGAATTTGTCTGCATCGGCAGTCCCGAGCACGTCTCGGCGTTCCGGGAGCGCTGGATCGTGCGGGCACAAGAGATCGCCCGCGATCTCGGGCTGACCTTCACGGTCGACTACGCCAGCGATCCTTTCTTCGGTCGGGTCGGCCAGATGATGGCGGTGAGTCAGAAGCAGCAGTCGCTCAAGTTCGAACTGCTGGTGCCTCTGCGCTCTGAGGAGCGACCGACCGCCTGCATGAGCTTCAACTACCACCGCGATCATTTCGGCACCGCCTGGGGCATCGTGGACGAGGCTGGCGAGCCGGCCCATACGGCCTGCGTGGCCTTCGGAATGGACCGTCTCGCCGTCGCCATGTTCCATACTCACGGCAAAAACGTCGCCAGATGGCCGGCCGCGGTGCGGGACCTGCTCGGCTTCCCGCCGAGGAGCGACCGCTAGAACATCGTCTGCATTCGAGGCAATCCGATGCGCCAAGGAAATCCCGCAGTCGCCCGGGACCGAAGGCCCGAAAGGCCAGCGTCCATGAGAAATGAGACTCTCGCTGTCCACGGCGGCTACGAAGTCGAGCCGACCACCAAGGCCGTCGCCGTGCCGATCTACCAGACGGCCTCGTACGCCTTCGACAGCGCCGACCATGGAGCCGCGCTCTTCAATCTTGAAGTGGACGGCTTCCGCTACACGCGGATCGGCAATCCGACCAACGCGGTGCTCGAGAGGCGCGTCGCCGCCCTTGAAGGAGGCATAGAGGCGCTCAGCGTGGCGTGCGGCCAGGCCGCGACGAACTATGCAGTGATCAACCTTGCGGAGATGGGCTCCAACATCGTCTCGGTCCCGCAACTCTACGGCACCACGCATACGCTGTTCGCGCACATCCTGCCGAGGCAGGGCATCACGGTCCGGTTCTCGGAAGACGACCGATCGGCGAGCATCGAAAGGCTGATCGACGGCGATACGCGGGCGGTATTCTGCGAGAGCGTCGGAAATCCGGCCGGAAACGTCTGCGACATCGAAGCGATGGCCGAGGTCGCCCACAGGCACGGCGTGCCGCTGATCGTCGACAACACGGTGCCCACCCCGATCCTGCTCAGACCGATCGACTACGGCGCGGACATCGTGGTGGAGTCGCTGACGAAGTTTATGGGCGGGCACGGCACTACGCTTGGCGGAATCATCATCGACAGCGGCAGGTTCCCTTGGGCGGAGCATCGCCGCCGCTTTCCAATGATGAACGAGCCGGAGAAATCCTACCACGGGCTGGTCTTCACCGAGCGCTACGGGGCGGCCGCCTACATCGCGCGCTGCCGCGCCGTGTCCCAGAGGACCACCGGATCCATCCTCGCGCCGCTGAACGCCTTTCTGCTGCTCCAGGGCATCGAGACGGTCGCGCTGCGGATCGATCGGCACGTCGAGAATGCCGAGAAGGTCGCGCAGTTTCTGCGCAACGACCGACGCGTCGGGTGGGTGAACTACGCAGGCTTCCAGGACAGCCCCTATCACGCGCTGACGCAGAAATATCTGGGCGGCCGCGCATGTTCGCTGCTGACCTTCGGCGTGGCCGGAGGATTCGAGGCCGGCAAGCGGTTCTACGATGCACTGAAATTGTTCAAGCGGCTGGTCAACATCGGCGACGCGAAATCGCTGGCCTGTCACCCCGCATCTACCACGCACCGGCAAATGTCGCCTGAAGAACAGGAAAAGGCCGGCGTGCGACCCGAGATGATCAGGCTGAGCGTCGGCATCGAACACATCGATGACATCATCTCCGACCTCGATCAAGCGCTCTGTGCTGCAGATTGAATGCAGGTCAACCATGAAGGCATTCCGATGCCTGTCCTAATCGACACCGACTCGCACGACCACCATCTCTTCGCGAGAGCGCGGA
Organism: Bradyrhizobium sp. NAS80.1; assembly: GCF_001908205.1. Lineage (GTDB taxonomy): Bacteria > Pseudomonadota > Alphaproteobacteria > Rhizobiales > Xanthobacteraceae > Bradyrhizobium. The sequence continues at coordinate 31,957 of NZ_LGHL01000036.1, read as the reverse complement.
ACGGAAGCGCCGCCGCAAAGGCGTCACCGGGAAGGCGGGAGGAGTGCCTCGACATCGGGCTGATCAACAACATGTCGGATTCCGCTCTGATGCCGACCGAGCGCCAGCTGTTCGATCTGCTCGACGCGGCGGCCGGAAGGCTCTTCGTCAGGCTGCATTTTTATACGATGGAGACCACGCCCCGCTCGGAGTGGGGGCGCGATTATGTGCGTCGATACTACCGCGGCACCGACGATCTCGTGAACGAGTGCCTGGACGGAGTGATCGTGACCGGCGCCGAACCGAGAGCTGCGACCCTGACGGAAGAGTCATATTGGGCCACCTTCGTCCAGATCATCGACTGGGCCTGCGAGAATACCGTGTCGTCGGTGTATTCCTGTCTGGCCGTCCATGGGGCCGTTCTGCACATGGACGGCGTGGCGCGCCAAAAGCTGCCTGCCAAATGCATCGGTGTCTTCGCTCAAGCGAAGACGAGAGATCATGACCTGATGCATGCCGTTCCGGCGAGCTTCAGAACGCCGCACGCCCGGTGGAATGAGGTCCAGGAGGGGGCTCTTGCGAGCTGCGGATATTCCGTTCTCTCCAGTTCTGCGGAGGCGGGCGTCGACTGCTTCGTCAAGCAGCAGAAGAACAGCCTTTTCGTTCATTTCCAGGGCCATCCGGAATACGAGGCCCAGACCCTGTTGGGCGAATACAGAAGGGACATGGGTCGTTTCCTCCGGGGAGAGAACGAAGTCTGTCCGACGATACCGAAAGGCTATTTCGACAAGGAGGCGGAAGAGATGCTGACCGCCTACCGCCGCAAAGCCCTTTCGGACAGACGTCCGGAGCTTTTCACCGATTTTCCGGCCGATCGGCTGGCGAAGGATCTGAGAAACGTCTGGCATCAGCCGGCCAGGCGCATCTACCGCAACTGGCTGCTGTACATGGCGTCGCAACGAGCCGAGCGCTCGAGGCCATTGGCGCCAACTGCAAGCGTCGGCCGGCGCCGGATTCGGACCACGGTTCTCGCCGAAGCGGGTGCGGTCTACGCTTCGCGGTCAGTTCCTCGCTGACCGCGGCGGCGTCGCGACTGCTGACGAGGAAGCGGAATCGGACCCGGTGACGGAGTTCGGATCATGATCCGATGCCGCGAGATAGAAATAGCCGATCTTGACGCCGTCGCCGATCTTCTGACGCGCGGCTTTGCGGAGCGCTCGCGCGACTTCTGGATGGACGGGCTCCGTCGCCTGTCCGAGCGCGAGGTGCCCGAGGGTTTCCCGCGCTTCGGCTACATGCTCGACCATGGGGGAACGCAGGTCGGCGCTCTGCAGCTCATTTACAGCGCGCGGGACGATGGCGGCGCGACATCGATCCGCTGCAATGTCTCCAGCTGGTACGTGGAACCTGCTTTCCGCAACTGCGCGCCGATGCTGACCAAGGTCGCGCAGCGCCACGAGCACGTCACCTACGTCAATATGGCTTGCTGATCTGTCGGATACCGAACTGGTTACGGACTGCGACTCAGTTGCTGAATATGGAGGGCCGTCATGATTCCCAACAACAAGTCAGTCAGCCATTCGCGGACATGGACATTCTTCCAGGGCCGGTGGCACGAGGGCAATGTGCCGATCATGGGGCCACGCACCCATGGGCTCTGGCTCGGCTCGACGGTGTTCGATGGCGCACGCGCCTTCGAGGGGGTTACGCCCGACCTCGACCGACATTGCGCTCGCGTCAATCAATCCGCGATCAGCTTCGGGCTCAAGCCAATCGTCGATCTCGACACTTGGATCGGTCTGGCGCTTGAAGGCATCAAGCGCTTCCCGGCCAATGCCGAGCTCTACATCCGGCCGATGTATTGGCCGCAGAACGGGGTGGGCGGCGGCGTGCTGTTCGATCCGGACACGATGGACTGGTGCCTTTGCATCTATGAAGCGCCACTGCCGAAGCCGGTCGGCAACGCGATCACGCTGTCGCCGTTCCGCAGGCCGACCGCCGAATGCGCGCCGGTCGCGGCCAAGGCCTCCTGTCTCTATCCGAACTGTTCGCGCGCATTGATCGAAGCCGCCGCGCGCGGCTTCCAGAACTGCCTGATGCTGGACATGCTCGGCAACGTCGCGGAGTTCGGCAATGCCAACGTGTTCATGGCGAAGGACGGTGTAGTCTACACGCCAGCGCCAAACGGCACCTTCCTCAACGGCATCACCAGGCAGCGGGTGATCGAACTGTTGCGTGGTGATGGCGTCACCGTGTTGGAGGCCACGCTGCGCTATGCCGATTTCCTTGCCGCGGATGAGATCTTCTCGAGCGGCAATTTCGCGAAGGTTGCGCCGGTGATCCGGATTGACGATCGGCCGCTCACGCCCGGACCGTTCTACGCGCGAGCGCGGAAATTGTATTGGGATTTCTCGCACACCGTCAAGCTTGCGGCGTGATGATGATGACCTTCAACCGAGATCGAGTCGCATGACTTTTCGGGTTGCCGATCTCATTGTAGATACTCTGATCGCGAACGGTGTCGACCGAGCATTCAGCGTCCCCGCGCTGCTTGACGCCCTTTACGAACGCGGTGAAATCTATCTCGTGACTTGCCGCCACGAGGGAAGCGCGCGGCTCGGCGACCTGCATTTCGGTTTCCGCGACAATCGCCGACGTCTCAGCCTCTGGTTCACGTTTACCCCGATCCGAGTGCGATCGGGACTCACTTCCATCACGGGACGACGCCATGCGCCCGCCCGTTTGTTGCCGCGCTGCAGCCTTACCCTGCGTGAAAGCAACGCTGCCCGGTGACTTCATGCACGCGTAATCGCGCCACGTCGCAGCCAAGCCTGTCCGGAGCGGTTCGATAGGAATACCTCTAAAGGGTTACCCGGAATCCGCGGAATCTAATCTCGGAGGCCTAGATGGTTGCCCTCGATCGCCAGTCTCTGAAGAGCCATCGAAAGGCTAGCGCGGCAATCTGCTCCCACGGCGGGATTAATCGGGGCCTCGAGGCAGTTTGTTGCCTTCGCGCCGGTATCCTTTTCTCTGCGGAAGTGTCAGATCCCGCGCCTTCGCACGAGTTTTGTGACGCCCAAGGCGAGGTTCGTCGACCTTGTACCGTAAGCGGTCCACTACCCCCAAAGGATTGTTGTGCTTCTGACCCTCACGGGCCACGATACGCTAGCGAAGTTTTCATGGTTGTCATTCCACGCTTGCACGGCCTCGCCGGGAAAGGATAGCGACCACCGAAAGTGAAAGCTACTACAATGGATTCACAAGACAAATCCCCCTCCATCACCTCTCGGTTAGTGGCGCCCCAAAGGGAAATGAAGCCCGTCCTGCTTGTCTTAGGGCTCTGCGGTCTTGCCGCGCTCGGGGCGGCAGCGGCCCGAAACTGGGAGCCGATCGAGGGTGTCTCCGATGCCCTGGCGCAAAGGGTGTATACCGCTGTCGGCACCCTGCAAGACCAACTGACTCAACCCACGGCCGAATCCTCTCGCGCCGCCACGTCGGGAGCGGATGCGCCGGCCGTAGCGCTGCTCGAAACGAGCGCCGTCCCCACAGCCGAAGAGCGCTCCAACTTCGCTAGCACAAAGGTCGCCAGCACGGTGCCGGACGCACCGGAGGGGCCACCCCCGCCCACAGCGGCGGCCATAGCAGTTGGAGACAAGCTGAAGCTTTCGTTCTTTGAACCGCTGACGGCGGACAAGTTTTCGGCGGGCCGCAATCGCCAAGGACCCAGCTTCTCCCTGCGCGCCGAGTTCTCTGGCGAATACGTGGTCGCATCGGATTGGTCGGTTACCGTGCCGGTAATTGGGCGCGTGATCGTGGCGCACCGCACCGCAGAAGTTGTCGCCAACGATCTCACGGAGACCTTCGATAAGCTGATCGGCCACGCTGGCTTCGTTACCGCGACGATTACATCACGCTCACCGATTTACGTTATCGGGCCTGTGAAAACGCCCGGTGCATACCCGTTTTCGCCTGGCCTGACGATCCTGCACGCCATCGCGCTGGCCGGTGGCCTCGACCAGGGCCTGAGCGACATGGGGGGGGTGGCAAAAGATCGAAGCCGTGAAGGACATCCAGAGGCGGAGCGGGGCGGTCGATGCCATGCTGAAATTGCTGGCACGCGCGGCGGTGCTGACCGCCGAGCGCGACGGAACGGAGCCCAAGATCCCGCCCCGGCTGCTGGAATTGGTCGGGGCGACCGAGGCTGCCAATCTCATCAACGAGCAGAGTGACCGGCGCAAGGCGGTAGCCGCGGCCCGCAAGAACCGCGAAGGCGCGATGCAGGCCGGGCTCGAAGCGGCCAGGCAGGACGTAGCTGTCTATGGGCGCATGGAGTCGCTCGATGAGCTCGTCAAATTGCGCCAGGAGCGCGTCAACAGCACGCGTGCGCTCGTCGATCGCAACGTTCTCAGCATGACTGTGCTCAATCAGGTCCAGACCGAGCTGACCGATGCCGAGCAGCGCCGGCGCGAGGCTCTTAACCAATTCGCCCAGGCGAAACAGCGCCTCGTCACCATGCAGGCCGACGCGTTGCGCGTTCAGGCCGACCTCAAGAATGATCTCGAGGTCGAGATTGAAACCATCGAGCGCCAAGTTGCGGACAATGAGCGCGAGTTCAACAGCAGCGAAAGCGTCCTGCGCATGCTGCCGGCGACCCGCGCCCAGTTTGCGAAGGAAGCGAACCGGGTGACCTACCAGGTCGTGCGGCAGACGGACGCTGGACCGGTCAGCATCGAGTCCACTGGGATGACGGTGTTGCAGCCGGGCGACCTCGTCAACATCATCGCAGGCGAAAGCGAGTCAAGCGAGCAGGCCGGCTCGCCCGTCGTGACTCCGCAGTCGGGCAAGAGCTTGCCGGCCGGGCGCAGCGCCAAGCAACAGGAGGCTGGCTCCGCGGTCGCGGACCAGAGGGTCGGTCCGAAGTGATCCCGCCAAGGGAATTGATGCGTGGGGGCTCCTTGCTGTTGGGCGAAAACGCAGCGGCATTCAGGGCGAACGCATGGCCTCATTTTAGCGGCTTTGCTGACAGCATTCGCCTCATCGGCCCTCTTTGGGTCAGTTTATCGCGCTCTGGCGGATTTTCTCTCTCTCTCTGCCCGGTCGGTTTTCTGAGAGTTCGTTTGCGAGACTAGTGTTCGTCGGTGGCTGTGCGGTCTCTACCGAACTGACCAGGTCCTTGGACGAGGAAGGGCGCCGGCGTATCGCAGGCCGGGGCACGTTGCGCCGTCTGCCCGAGGCCGACGACGTCGCTTCCATGGTCGAGTATCTCCTGGGCGAAGGCGGCCGGAACCCCACCGGCACCGTGCTGACGGTGGACGCCGGCAACACCGCCTGACCACCGCGAAGCGGGGCGCGGCGCACTGTGATAACCGGCGCAGCGACGAGTAGCCAGCCAATCACCCGGCAAGCCAAGTTGCCGATGCATAACGCTACGTCATCAGTGTTCTGACTATCGACGCCCGCAAGTAGGCGGCGAGACTGATATTCGGCCTTGGCTTGAGTGATGGAAATTGTCAGCCAAGGGCCAGAAAAGTCCTTTGATGCTCCGATCCAGGTTGCTGCCGAAGACTTCGATATGGAAAGGGTAGCGGCGACTGGAGTTCGGCATCATGCCAACTCTCTGAACGGCGTTATGGTATCCGTAAGAGCCAGCCGCAACTTCATCGCCACTGCTCCGAACCGGATCTGGCTCGCCGATATTACCTACATCGAGACGGATCAGGGCTGGCTCTATCTGGCCGCCGTCATGGATCTGTACAGCCGCAGGATTGTCGGCTGGGCGATGGCGGATCATTTACGCGCCGAGCTGCCCTTGGCAGCCTTACGGATGGCGATCTCGGCGCAGCGACCTGGTGCCGGCCTGATCGAGCATTCGGATCGCGGCGTCCAATATGCCTCGGCCGAGTATCGCAAGCTGTTGCAATCCGCCGGTTTCAAAGCGTCGATGAGCCGCAAGGCCGACCGCTATGACAACGCCCCGATGGAGAGCTTCTTCCACACACTCAAAACCGAGCAGGTCTATCACACGCATAATGCAACCCGAGCAGAAGCCGCGCGTGATATCTTTGCTTACCTCCGTGATATCTTTTCTTACCTCGAAGGCTTCTACAATCGCACCGTCGTCACTCGGCGATCGGCTATATCAACCCAATCGAGATGGAGCTAAAAGCAGCTTAACCCTGTCCATTTTTTCGGGGGAAGATCACACTGCCGCAGCTCACCATCGTAGTTACCCCGCTTTAGACATTCCCGCCAAGTGCCCTGAATGTTACTGATCTGGCGTCGCACACTCCGGCGGGGTTCACCCGGAGTGCGGTAGCTATCGCTGCGCGGCTGTCCGCCAACCAATGAATGCGCAACTAATGAATGCGATTGAAAAGAGAAATATGTTTGTTCCTCCCCAACAGCGATCTGAGCGTTGGTACGTGGTTTACACTCTTCCGCATCGTGAGCCGGCGGCGCAACTGCACCTCAGGAATCAGGGATTTCGCACCTTTTTGCCGTTGGTAACCAAGACAATTCGGCACGCCCGCCGATATGATACGGTTATGGCGCCGTTCTTTCCACAATATCTCTTTGTTGCGTTCGACCTGACACGCACTAGATGGCGCGCCGTCAACGGTACCCGCGGGGTCACCACATTGATCATGCAAGACGACCGACCGGCACCTGTGCAGTCTGGCATCGTTGAAACCCTGATTGCCTCAAGCTCATCCGTCGGAGAAGTGCTATTTTGTCGGGATTTAACACCGGGTGATCATGTGCGGCTCATGGCCGGTCCTTTTGCTGGTCAACTTGGGATCTTGCAGCGGCTTAACGGTGCCGGACGCGTTCAGGTCCTGCTTGAAATTATGGGGAGCCATATTTCGACCGAGCTTCACGCGCGAAGCTTGATTCCAGTTTCGGAACCGAAAGCGCCGTGACAGGCGCAGGAGGCTTCTAAAGCCCACTTCTCAATCGCGCCAAGACACCGCGCTTCGCGCTGAACTGGACGGTAACCAGCCACGATACCAGACCAGCTTGTCCGCCTTGCCGGTGAGCAGGGCGTGCGCGATCTGGTGGCGACGGAGACCGCACGCCGAGATCCGATACTTGCAACCCAGGCCGATCGCGCCCACGGCTTTCAGTCGGCCATCGATGCCGCGCAGCGGGTTACTAACATCGACCAGGGTCGGCCCACACCGTTGCAGGAAAGCATCAACACGCGCCAAGTCTGGACCAACGCGTTCGCCTCGCTGATGAATGAGGGACATCTCCCCCGTGCGTGGCTCGGACGTTCTGTCCGCCGACGTTACCACGCGGCTCGATCCCGGCGACGTGGTGCGCGTGATGCCGCTGCACCCGATCGCAGTGGGCAGCACGACTAATAGTCGCCGCGGATACATGGCCTCGCGAAGCAGCGATTAGACAAGCTTAGTCCTCAGCCTCCATCCCGCAAGTCGCTCGCTCCAGAAACGGAGACACGTCATGACTTTGCCTCAACTAGTTGATCCCCGCGCCTTGTCCACCGCCCTGCCGATTGCCTCGGTTTCCGTCGTCATTCCAACACTAAACGAGGCGGACAACCTGCGTCTCCTTCTCCCTAACATCCCCGGCTGGATCGATGAGGTCATCCTAGTCGACGGTCGCTCGACCGACGAAACGGTCCGAGTTGCCGAGGCATTTGCGCGAGAGCGCCGCCTCAGCATCGTGATGGAGCCGCGCAAGGGGAAGGGCGCGGCTTTGCGCGCTGGATTCCGCGCGGCGCATAGCGACATTATCGTTGCCCTCGATGCTGACTGCTCGATGCATCCTTGCGAAATCCCGCTACTGGTCGCCGCCCTGATGGCAGGCGCCGATTTCGCAAAAGGCTCACGGTTCATCCAAGGCGCCGGAACGGCCGACATGTCATGGTTCCGAAGCGTGGGCAATTGGGGGCTGACGCAGATCGTCAACGTGCTGTACGGTGGCTCGTTCAGCGACCTGTGCTACGGCTATTTCGCCTTCTGGCGCCGCCATCTGAGCGTGATTGACCCGGCTTGTGACGGATTCGAGGTCGAGACATTCATCGAATTGCAGGCACTCAAGGCCAAGTTGCGCATCGCCGAGGTGCCCAGCTTCGAAGCGCTGCGTATCCACGGCGCCAGTAACTTGAGGGCAATTCCTGACGGCATGCAAGTGTTGCGCACAATCCTGCGCGAACGGTGGTCCCATCCACGCTCCGCTGAGAATTCGTTCGGTATGGCCGATCCACAAAGCTTGCGCCGATTTGCTGCTGCAACAGCAAAAACGGATGGCGCCCGAGTCTTGCCCCCTGTGGCGTCTTCGGCGGCCCCCGAGACGACCGAGATGATCTCTTGAAGATTGGAGATGACGGACTCGATGTACGTACCTCTCGCCGGAAGATGGACACGGTGATGAACATTCTGATGGTCACACCGAGGTTTCTGCCTGAAATGGGCGGCATCGAGACCCATGTCTATGAGGTCAGTCGCCGGCTAGTCGCTATGGGCCACGCCGTCACCGTGCTGACGACCGATCGCAGTGGCCATTTGCTCCCGACAGAACAGATGCAAGGCGTGCAAGTCCATCGGGTCTCGGCATGGCCGAAACAGCGCGACTACTATGTCGCTCCTGCCATCTACCACCGCATCCGCGCTAGCGCGGCCGATGTCATGCACGTTCAAGGCTATCATACTTTCGTCCCGCCACTGGCCATGGCCGCGGCGTTGAGCCGGCGGATGCCCTACGTGGTGACCTTCCACAGCGGTGGCCACTCATCGCCGCTGCGCAACTTGGTCCGCTTACCACAGCACCACCTGCTGGCGCCCTTGATCCGTCGGGCGGCGCAATGCATCGGGGTTTCACAATTTGAGGCCGAGTTCTTCTGCCAACGCATGAAGCTGCGACAGTGCGCGGTGATATCCAATGGTGGCCAGATGCCCAGTGTGAGTGGAGTCGCGCTGAACCCGGAGCCGCTGATCGTCTCGATTGGCCGACTGGAACGCTATAAGGGACATCACCGGATTCTTGACGCCTTCCCAACTATTCTGGAAACGCTCCCACACGCGCGGCTGCGCATCCTCGGCGAAGGTCCGTATAAGCTGGAGCTTATTCGCCGCGCCGCCCGCCTTCGGCTGCAGGAGCGCGTCGAGATCGGGGGCATTCCGCCCACTGATCGGATGGGTGTGGCGACGGTGCTGGCGCGCGCTGCCCTCGTGGTCCTGCTCAGTGATTATGAGGCCCATCCGGTGGGCGTGATGGAGGCGTTGACGCTCGGGCGCCGGGTCTTGGTTGCGGATGGGAGCGGCCTTCGCGAATTGGTCGAACATGATGCGGTCGAGGCCATTCCGCTGCAAGCCACGCCTCGGCAGATTGCAGCCGCCGCCCTGGCGCAATTGGCCAAAGGTCCGATGCGGCGCCCGATGGCGCTACCGAGCTGGGAGGATTGCGCCGAACGGTTGGCGGCCATTTACCAGAGCGTTTTGCACTACCGCATACCGCCGCCGTCCCGCTCGCGTTCATGTCTTGGATCTGACTTCGGAGATCAGAATGAGCAGAAGTCCGGCAGCGGTGATTGTCGGGGCGGATTTGAACAGTCTAGGCGTTGTCCGCAGCCTAGCTGGCCTCAACATGCCGATCTTTGTCGTTGGCAAATCGCGGTTTGAAAGCGCCAAATTATCGCAGCTTGCACACCCGTGGTGACCCCACGTTTTTGCGCGCGTCGGCTGCGGCAGACCTATGAAGACGTGGTCGCTCATGGGCTGCGCTAGTCCCGCACCGAGTGATCGCCGTCCGAGCGCCCAACAGCTTTGGCGCTGCGCGGTTGCACCGTTCACTGCCGTCGTGCGCTTTATCGCGCCAGAACCGATCGGTTGCCCGCCCGATCCGCCGCACGTAAGCCTCGACTGGCTGCTCGGTCTGTCGCTGCACGCCTCGTTGTGCGTTATGCTGGCGCGCCTGATGCCGGGGACGGCCCCTCATGCCGATCAGGTATTCTGGCTCGGCGTGGCTTTGCTGTACTTCCCGATTTCCGTCCGTATCGCCGCGCCGCAGGTGGCCCGCAGCGAGCGGATTTGGCTCCTGCTGGTCCTGGCAGAGGCTACTTTCGCGCTAAAGGCGCTCTTCGATCCGACCGGCTTTGTGCAGTTCGATGAATTCCAGCATTGGCGATCGGCGGACGACATTCTGACGACCCATCGCTTGTTCGTGCGCAACGATCTGCTGTTCGTCTCCCCGTTCTATCCGGGCCTCGAACTGGTGACGACGGCGCTGATCCACCTGACCGGGCTTACCGTCTTCGCCGCTGGCAACGTAGTGATCGCGCTCTGCCGCGCCGTTTTCATCACGGCGCTGTTCACGTTTTTCGAGCGGATTACAGGATCGGCCCGTCTGGCCGGTATCGGCAGCCTCGGGTACATGGGCAGCACAACCTATGTGATGTTCGACGCGCAGTTCGCCTATGAGTCGCTGGGCGTCGCGTTCATGGCAGTCATCCTGATGATGGAGGCGGAGACGGCGGCACGGGGCACGACGCTGCCGCGCACGATGGTGTTGGCCCTGCCGCTGCTCGCGGCGCTCGCCATAACGCACCACGTCACCAACTACTTCACCGTAGCAGTGCTGTGTGCGCTCGCCGCCATGGCCCTGACTCTCCGCCTGCCGAGCCCGATGCTCGCGGCTGCCGGCGCAGTCGCGACCGCCCTGGGCTGGGTGACGTTCATCGGCAATCCAACCTCGGGCTATCTGGGCCCCGTGATCACGGAGGGGGCGCAGGAATTCGCCCAGATGCTGCAGGGCCACGTACCGCATCGCGAATTATACCACGCCGAAGATGGCGTCACTTCGGTTCCGGTCTGGCTCAGTATAGGCGGACTCGGCTCGGTCCTCGTGCTTTGCGTGCTGCTCTCGTTCGGCTTTCTCACCGCTTGCGCGGCGGGACGGGGCCCCGCCTCTGGGCGCACCGGCTGGTACGCCCTGCAGGATCTACTGCGGCGCCGCTGCGACAATCCCCGCCTGTTGCTGGTGAGCCTGCTCGCCCTGCTGTGGCCGCTCTCGGTGCTGCTGCGCCTGACCCCTGCCGGCTGGCAAGTCGGTAACCGCATGAGCGCCTTCGCCTTCATCGGTGTCGGCTTGGTAGCAGCCTTCGGAGTCGCCCGCTTCTGGCGCGCCCGGGCGCAGTGGACTCGTGGGATAGTTGCCGGTTTCGCGCTCGCGCTTGTTGCCGTCGGCGGCATGATCAATGGCTGGGGTCCTGCAGCGGTGCGCACGCAGTACCGGGTGGAGGGCGACGCCTTGTCGGTCGATCCGATGGGGATCGATGCGGCCGCGTGGACCGCGCGCTGGCTCGGTCCCAACCAGAACTTCGTAACGGATCTCGAGAATAGCGCCTTGCTGCTGACGTATGGCCGCCAGCACATCGTCACGCTTCCCGACGCCAAGATGACCGCCGGCCTCTTCATCTCCCCTGTGATCTGGGAGGGGCTCCGCGATGCGATCAGGGACCGGCGGATCGACTATTTGCTCGTTGATATGCGCCTCTCCACGCAGCCGGCGCTGTTGGGCCTGTTCTTCCAGGCCGGCGAGCCGGACGGCCTCGGCTTGACCCCGCTCGATCCGACAGCTCTGCAGAGATGGGACGGCGACGAACGCGTAAACCGGGTGTTCGACGACGGCTGGATACGGATCTACGACGTGCGGGCGTTGCAATATGCGCGGTGACCGGCGCCTCCTGATTGTGCTCCTCGCCGTCTTTGCTGCGGCGGTTGGACTGCTCCTGGACGTGCATCCGCTATGGCGGCTCATTCTCGCCGCCCCACTCGTGCTGGTGCTGCCTGGCGCCGCCCTGCTACGCCTGTTCCCAGGCCGGATGGCTGCGCCCGGGCGATACGCCCTAATGGCCGGGCTGAGCATGGCCGTCTGCGTGCTCGGCGGACTGTTGCTCAATGCGGTAGGCGCACTGACAACACTCGGCTGGTTCGTCTTGCTCAGCGCGATCTCGCTGGCCGGCGCGCTCGTAGCGCCGCATCCTCGTGCGGCGATCCCGCGTCCCTGGTCTGGGCTGGCTCTCCGACCGCGCCACGGTGTGTTGGTGGCTGCGACACTTGCGGCGATGACGGTGACGTTGAGCGCCTCGCTGCGCAACGCCACCGCCTTCTACCCGTTCGCGTACACGCAGTTCTGGATGCTGCCTGTCCGGCCTGGCAGCACCGGATATGAGGTGGGGATCAGGAACCAAGAGCGAAGGCCCGAGGTCGTCACCCTGCGCGTGACCGTAGATGGCACCCTCGTCGGCGTGTGGCGCGACATTGCCGTGGCGCCGGGCGAAACCGTGCTGAAGCGTGTCGGGCTACCGGAGGGCCGCAAGGCGGAGGCGATGCTCTTTCGCGCCGGTCCGGACAACACCGTCGAGCTGCTCCGCAAGGTCTCGGCGTCATTGCCGCCCATCAGCACTGTGTCCGAGATGGACTAGAATGCGCATCCTCCTGCTCGCCCAGTTTTACCCTCCGGTCATTGGCGGCGAGGAACGCCATGTCCATAGTCTTCGCCGGTAGCCGCACGCGCGGCGCGCCAAGTCCCTTTGGCTGCAACTTTATCGCACCGATATCGCACGCTATAAACACGACGGCCCAGGCGCATCGTCATTGAATCTGCTGTTCACTGAGCAAGGCTTATGGGCGCTCCTGGAGCACCGAATAGCGTCTGGTGTGTATAACGCACGGTTGCCCGAGCTTGATATTCCCGTGGCACGATGCAAAGGCCCCGATATTCTTGGAGCCGGCGGTTGGATAGATCCGCGACGGGTGGGATTGCGTCCCGCATCGCTTCTGAGCGCAACCAACTCGAGTTTTGCGACGGTGAAGTTTGAGCGGCATTGGGCGATAGCGAGGGCGGTGCTGTGTGTCGGGATGTCCGAATGAGCGGGCTCATTGCCACGGTCACGCAGCAGATCCGCAGCAACTCCGTCGTTCTGCGAAACTCGGCCTTTATCTCGCTGGGCAACGCATCCACCGCAGTGCTCGGGTTCGTCTATTGGTGGTTGGCGGCTCGAAGCTTTCCACCCGCGGCGGTCGGAGTTCAGTCGGCACTTATCTCCACAATGACGTTTGTTGCCACGCTGGGCGAGGCCGGTTTCGGAACCATGCTGATAGGTGAAGCGCTCGGTCAGGGAGATCGCGCCGCCGCCATGATCGCGGCCGCCGTGTTGGCCGGGACGGGAGCCACACTGATACTCGCATTACCGATCGGCGGTCTGTTTTTCCATTACGCATGGATGACGCTTCCGAACACTGTTCTCTTCGTACTCGGCTGTGCTCTGACTGGCTTCTGCTTCGTGGTCGACGGCGCGCTTATGGGGCTGCTGCACGGCGAGTGGCAGTTCTATCGCAATACACTCTTGGCCGTGCTCAAACTTGGGTTGTTGCTCATTGCCGTGGCGATGATGCAGAACGGGACGGCGATCATGTTGACCTGGATCGCGAGCCTGGGCACCTCGCTGGCTGTTGTCTGTTGCCATGCATCGATAAGACGTATCCTGATTTTGACTTCACCGAACTTCCGCGCACTCTCGAGACGAATATCGGTCGTCATGCGTCACCACGCGCTCAACCTCGCCGTGGCTGCTCCATTTTTCATTATGCCACTTGTGGTCAGTGTGTGCGTGGGGCCGGCAGTCAACGCTGCTTTTTATACCGGTTGGATGATCTTCTTCGTAGGGCAGCTGGTGCCCGTCTCTCTCACCACAATACTGTTCGCAGTTGGCGCTGTTGATCCCGCCCTGCAGCCGCAACGGCTTCGCTTCTCTTTCGTACTGTCCTTGGGATTCAGTGTGGTGATGGCGGGGCTCCTGGCACTGTTTGCCGACCACATCCTGGGTCTGTTCAATCCAGCGTATCCCCCACTGGCGGGGTCAGCGGTGCGGTTGCTCGGGTTGGGGCTGCTGGGTGCCGCCGTGAAGCAGCATTACATCCTGCTGATGCGAATGCGCGGGAGCATGATGACAGCGGCCCTATGGTTGGGTGCGGGCGCCTGCCTGGAAATATGCCTGGCGGCAGCGGGGGGGCGTGGCAGGTGGAGTGGATTGGCTCACCATAGGCTGGCTCGTGGCGGTCACGGTGCAGGTCGCGTTCCTGCTCCCACCAGTGTTGCGGTACTTGCGTTCCGTTCCGCCGCTGAGAGCAACAGGCCCGGTCTCTGCGAGCAAGAGCTTGCTGCACGGTATGGCAGATAAGCTCATCGTGCCCGACGGCTCAAGCAGTAGCGGCAGAAGCATAATGTCTGCCGGACCGCTGGCTGCTCCGGTTTCCAACGGGCTTCCTACTATAGGAACAGGACAATGAAAGTCGCCCAGGCTCGCTCACGTGCAGAACGCAAAAGGCACTATGACATCGAGTGCGCGTTCGCTGCCCAAATTCGGCAAGCCCGAGCGCAAAGATCTGTATCGGAATAAAATGATGCCGAGACAGAGAACCAGATTGCAAAAGACACACAGCATCATCGTCGCTGCTCTTACGTCGCTGAGCATAGTTGCACTCTTCGCCGCTAAGCCCGCCGTCGCGAGTGCGTTCGTGAAAACAGAGCGCACGCAATTCGTTCTCGACGGGAAGCCATTCTACGTTACTGGCGTGAACAATCATTATCTGTCGTGGGGATCCGACGCGGAAGTTACGCAGGTGCTCGATGATGCGGTGGCGATGGGCGCCAACGTGGTCCGCACTTTTCTCGGCACGGCAATCGGATCGCCTGATGGTGAAGTCGCACTGACAATCTGGAAATTTCACAATGATGGAGCCAATAGCAGCGCTCTCAATGTCCACGGCCACTACTTCCTGTACTGGGATCCATCCGCGCACGGCATGGCGATCAATGCCAGCAGCATGCGAAAAATTGATCTCCTGATTGCCGAGGCGGCCAAGCGCCGCCTCAGGCTGATCCTCACGTTTCTCGATTTCTGGTCATTCACCGGCGGCTCCTATCAGATGAGCAGCTGGTACGATCTACCAACTCACCAGGGGGCACCGTGGGATACCACTAATCCTGCGTTTTTCACCGACGCCCGTGTCATGGCGGATTACCAGCGGTGGGTGAAGTTCGTCGTCGAGCGAATCAATCCGCTAACCGAGATTGCGTACCGTGACGATCCGACAATATTCGCCTGGGAATTGATGAATGAGGCCCACGCCCCAATCGGCCTGCGCCGGCAGTGGGAGGCCCAGATGGCGGCCTATGTCAAGTCGCTTGACCGGAATCACATCGTGGGCGCGGGCGACGATTACCCAATCTTCGATGCGCCTGGAATCGATTTTGTTACATGGCACGGCTACCCCAAATACCTCGCCATCACCCCTGATCAATTCAACAACGAGATAACCAGTAAGTGTCGGATGGCGCCGCTGTACCAGAAGCCCGTGGTTCTTGAGGAATTTGGCTATGCCCGATCGCATCCCGATCAGGCGAAGGCTTATAAGATGTGGCTAGACACAATGGCTGCTGACTCGGATTGCGCCGGCTGGCTGGTATGGCGGCTCGTCTCGCCTCAGGATGATGGTCAATATCCCAAGGACGAGGTCGAGCAGTTTGACGTGCACCACGATGACGGAGAGACATGGCAGGTGCTTAGCAATGCCGCGCACCTGGGCCGTAAAGTTGCTGACGATGTGGGACGGAGCAGGTGAAAAACGGTCGATAGGGGAACAAATGTCATGAGAAGAACCATGCAGGCGTCCGGCGTCAGCACTGACGAAACCGCGCCGCGCCCGCGAGCCGTCCGCCGCATGACCTGGTTGCAGCTTTATCGCAGTGATGTCGGCCGGTACAGACAGTATCGTCCTGGTGCATCACTGCTGAATCTGCTGGTCGCCCATCAAGGCCTATGGGCACTTCTGGAGCACCGAATTGCATCTGGTGTGCATAATGCAGCATTGCCCCCTGTCATCAAACGTCCATGTCTATACGCCCTGGAGATTTGGCAAAAAGCCGTCGAGATCCTGACCGGCATCTCGATCAGCCGTGAGGCCTTCATTGGCCCCGGTTGCTACATGGGCCCCCAACACATCTTCATCGGCAAGGATGCTATTATCGGTGCACATTGCACCATCTTGAACGGAGCGACTATCGCTGAATCAGGTCGCGGGACGCAGAGAGGGACACCGCGACTTGGCGACCGCGTCGTGATCGGCGCGAAGGCGGTTGTTATCGGCAAGCTGTCAGTTGCCGACGACGCTGTCGTTGGCCCAAACTCGTTGGTCATTTACGATGTCTCTGCGTCGAGCGTCATGATGGGTGTGCCGGCCAAATGTTTTAGCCAGGCAGGGTCTCGCGACATGATCCCCCCTCAAACCGAGTACCCATCATCCGGCGATAGGAGGACAAATGTCATGAGAACACCTATGCAGGCATCGGGCGGCAGTATTGATGAAACCGCGCCGCGCCCGCGAGCCGACCGCCGCCGCGACATGACATGGATGCAGCGTTATCGCAGTGATATCGGCCGCTACAGACAGTATCGTCCTGGTGCATCACTGTTGAATCTGCTGTTCACCAATCAAGGCCTATGGGCACTCCTGGAGCACCGAATTGCGTCTGGTGTGTATAATGCAGCACTGCCCCCTGTCATCAAACGTCCATGTCTGTACGTCTTGGAAATTTGGCAAAAAGCCATCGAGGTCCTGACCGGCATTTCGATAAGCTGTGAGGCCTGCATTGGCCCCGGCTTGTACCTTGGCCGAAGACATATCTTCATCAGTAAGGATGCTATTGTTGGTACGCATTGCAGCATCGGGCACGGAGTGACCATTGCTGAGTCAGGTCGCGGGACACAGCGAGGGACACCGCGAATTGGCGACCGCGTCCTGATCCTCGCAAATGCGGTTCTTGTCGGCAAACTCTTGGTCGGCGACGATGCTGTCATTGTCCCAAACTCGTTGGTAATTTACGACGTCTCTGAAGCGAGCGTCATGATGGGTGTGCCGGCCAAATGTTTTAGAGGGTCTCGCGACATGTTCGTCCATCGACTACCCGGTTATCCGGAGGGGAGGGAGCCAGGCGCGCCTGACGACATGTTGCCCTCTCCGGGGACCGGTGCCGAGCCACCTGTGTGATTGCGCCTTATCCGGACGTCAACTGGGTGGCAAGTTTCCAACGTCGCACCAACCCCGGTACAATCTCGGGGTAGAGTTTTTGAGCATTCTGAAATCAACGTCGGAAAACTTTCGAGCATGTATCGGTAGTCATCTGCGCGTAGACCCTTGATCGTTGGAAAGATCGAAGGAACGTGATCAGTCTTGGAGACTACGTGCTTGGCGTCTGGGGAGTGCTGTCACGGCATTTCCTGCCGGGCTGCGTGCCTGGTCGTCGCGGGGCATAACGGTCCTGTCGCCTGCCAGCCGACGTCGATGAGCACCCTGAAAACTGCTCAGAGTTCGAACTCTGATGAGAGAGTTTTCTTGAATTAGAACTGGGGGATAGCGTGACTTTGAATGCAAGGAGTTTTTTGACAGCAGGTGATACGTTTACGCAAAGCCAGGAGGCGGCATTCTTTACCTCCATTCGCCTGCGTAACGGCACCTTTAAGACCACCGACCACCATCGCCTCGATGATCTCAATATGCTGGTCATCGGCGAGTGGCGGAAACTTGACCGTAAGCCACGCCAGATTATGGACGTAGGCGTATCCTCGGGGGTTTCCTCGCTCGAATGGGCGGATGCCTTAACGCGCGTTGGCATCGACGCGGAAATCTTGGCGACGGACTTGTGCATGCGCGGGAGCCTCGTGCGCCTAATGCCGCAATATGAGGTTCTTCTCGACCGCGATGGCAAGGTGCTTCAGCACATTGTCGGCAATCGTCCGGTGCGATGGTACTTGGATGGGCCGCGAGATTTCT
Source organism: Bradyrhizobium sp. NAS80.1 (assembly GCF_001908205.1). Lineage (GTDB taxonomy): Bacteria > Pseudomonadota > Alphaproteobacteria > Rhizobiales > Xanthobacteraceae > Bradyrhizobium. The sequence goes on along the minus strand of NZ_LGHL01000036.1, from coordinate 14,120 downwards.
TCAGGGGGACCGGTTTCGTGATCGCCGCGCTCAATGCGTTTGCAAGCGCGCTATTGCTGTTGACCAATGGGAGGCGAAGGGGGAAGGATGTTCTGCTGGTGAACCCGCATGCGCGCGACGACGCCCGGCTGAGTTTTGCTGAGGATGACATACTGGCGCCGAACCCGGAGCATCTACGCGGCCGGTTCAACGCAATCCGCGTGGCAAATCTGCTTAATCATGGCTATTTCGACGCGGCGCAGTTATGCCGCGCCGTGGACAATCTTAAGGATCGCCTAGCGGGTGCCGGTTCGTTCCTGATTGTGAACCGAACGCACCCGGACGGCACCAATCACGGCACGATCTTCCGGCTTAGCGAGGCGAACAAATTTGAAATCGTGGCCAAGATGCGGGACGGGAGCGAGATTGAGGATATCGTGTTGTCGGCCTGACGCGGAGGAACGCAATGCTTTGATCGCGTTTTCGTAGCCTGTCAGGGCAAACCCGAGCCGGGCTGAGGTGCCTTCGAGAAGGAGTTTGCTCATATTGGGATCGACCTCCAGCGGGATGCGCATGGAGGAGGAGATCGAGATGCTGCGCTCACGTCGTCCCGCGCGGACGTCGATTACGATGAACAATATTGGCGCTTCCGCAACCTCACATGCTGCCGCGTCCTATTCAGCAGCCTATTCCTATCTGGGGCGCCGCTGGTTGACACCTTTAGGTCGGCTGAAGACGTAAAGACATCGCTCGCGATGATCCGCGGCTACTCACGCGAATTGGGGCACGAACTGAGGGCCCGAATTCGAGGCCACCATCTACCATAATATCAACGTCAACGAGACCGCGATGGGGCGTTCGCCGAGTCCAGGCAGTTTCTCGACAGCTATTACTCGGTCGATTACCACCAGGACATGCTCCGGCTCTGCGTGAGCGGCGAGGCGACGGTAATCCAGGTGCAGTCAACCAATATTTTCGCGCCGGCTCTGCTCGGGACGGTGCCGCGCCCGGCTTGGGCAATCGATTGCTTTAATTCGCGGGCCAGGCGGCTGATATTCGCGATCGTATCGATGGCCGCGAGCGCTGGCTTGCCCACCGTCGACGGAACGTGAGGAAGGTCAAGGATGGGAATCTCGACAGTGAGAAAGACTTTGGTCACCGGAGGAGCAGGTTCGTCGGCTCATCCTGCGGCCCACAATCGGCTTCGAATCCTCTTCTGCACGATAGGCTATCACCCGGGTCCGAGTTCAGGGGCCGAACACCAGGCCCGGCTGCAGGCGGAGGAGTTGGTCCGTCGGGGTCACCATGTGACGGTTGTCTGCCCGTCTTGCGCGGGCGTCTCCTCGGGATGGGTCAGCGGGGTTTTCGTTCGCCGCCTCTCTTGGCTACGCCGATGGTCGAAGGCCTGGACTTGGAGTTACCTTCCCGTACTGGCAGTCTTTCTGGTTTTTCGTGTTCGCCGGTTCGATCTTGTGCACGTCCACTACGCCGGTGTGCAGGCCGATGTCGTTTCGCTCGTTGCCGGACTGCTTCGCCGGCCAATCTATGTCAAGTTGGGGGGGGGGCGGCCGAGAAAGGGAACTGAGACCGATCAGACCGGTTGCCTGGCTGACGAGATCCGCGGGCCTGCGCCGTGCAACCCGCGTCCAGGCAACATCCGACCAAATCGCGGCTGGTCTTCTCGAGTTGGGTGTTCCACGGAACCGGATTGTGCGGCTCCCCAACGGCCTGGACACGGCCCGCTTTCTTGAGCGCACTGAGAAAGATCAAGTCGCCGCACGCCTGGCACTGGGACTGCCGGCTGACCGCGTTATCGTGCTCTACGCGGGGCGGTTCGCTCGGCACAAAGGCGTGTCAGACTTGCTCGACACCTGGACGGTGACGTCCCAGCTACAGGATGCCGTGCTCGTCCTTGTCGGAAGTCACGCACTAGCGGTCGACGATCCCATTGGACCGGTTGAGGAGAGCGAGCGCGTGATCCTTCGCGATTGGACCAAGGACATCCGCGATTACTACCGGGCGTCGGACATTTTCGTGTTGCCGTCGCACGGCGAGGGCATGTCGAACGCGCTCCTCGAGGCAATGGCGTGCGGACTGGCGGTCGTCGCGACGCGCGTCGGCGCCGCACCCGAGATGATTCGCGATGGCATAGACGGTCTTCTCGTGGAACCTAGAGACCGGTTAGGGTTGGGGATGGCCCTCAGCCGGGTGGTTCAGGACCCCGGGCTTCGCAAGCGAATCGGGCATGCGACCGCATCGACGGTGCGGGATCGTTACGCCATCCAGTCGGTAGTCGCGGCGATCGAGTCCACGTATCTCGAAATCGCCGGCCGCGCCCGGGCGGTCACATGATCGTCTCCCGCACAGGTCAGGCTGCCGTCGCCATCGAAGCCTCACCACGATCCCGAAGATGCCGGCGCCCAGTGCCGCATGATGGCGGGACATGCGAAGGAAGATGCGGATCTCGTTTCAATTGTGCCGGGCATGCGCGCGCTCGGGGATCGTCATCGGCATGCGCTCCAATATGAGGTCGCGGCATCGCGCATCCGCTGCGCAAGCTACTGCTGATGCCGGTGTATCTCTGGCCCGTGCTATTCATTCACCCGGTGCTGGGATGGTGGTGGCGCCGGCGCTGCGGGTCGCCACCCGTCTCGAAGAGGAAGGCCGCCTCGGTACGCGCGGTGTCCGTTGAAGCTCGTGAGCCGCAGAAGTGGCTCGGAACGATTGGCCAGCATTGCCTGCCTCTTCTATATGGGAAGCACGGTCTGGGGTAATGTTCGAGTCACAGTTCGCCTACGAGACGATCGCGTATGCTCTGATCTCGGTCGTCCTGTCGGCTGCAGCGCAACTGGACGCAGGGCCCGGCACATCATGGCGCCATTTGACTGCGAGCATACCAGTGTGCATCCTGGCGCTTACTCATCACATGACTAGTTACCATGAAAAAACTAGTTACCATGAAAAAGCGGTGGCGCCAGGCGCAAAGCAAACCCGTGACCTACGCAGGCCCTCTGCGAGGGTGTCTTGGGAGGTCTTGGTGCGTTGCCGCGGGCCAAGCACTGGCACTGGGTTTTACCGCGAGATGATCGGCGGAAGAAGTGCAGCGGTGCGGTCGATCAGGCTGTGGCGGCCGTGGCCGGATTCGCGGCAGCCGCCTCGGGTCAGTATCCATATTTCTTGAGTGCCCATCGTGGGGCGTTCTTTGCACAGTGACGGTGTCCCCTTGGTGCAGCAATTGTTCGTCTGCTACGCGCGGCTAGTAGGCTGGATGCAAGCTGACCATAGGAGGCTGTGACCTCCCGCAACGTCCTGACATGGCCGAACAGGTCGATGACCCCCAGGCCGGACTGGTGATTGTGGGTGTGGCACACCCGAACGCTCCGCACGAATGCGGCCGACCGGGGTCTGCGCAAGCTTCGACCGATCGAGCGCATCGATCTGGCAAAACGTCACCGCGCCGCCATACCGCGGCGTCGCGTCGTAACATTCAATGCCTGCAGCGAGGCAGGCCTCGCGCGTCCATCGACGGGATGGGGCGTAGGTCGACCACAGCGCCGGGTTCGAGCGCTTGCGGTCGATCACCCAGATAGGCATTCGCCCGCGGCCAGGCTGCGGCACCCCCCGAGGCCGTTCAGCTCCCACCGATCACGACAGCGGAGACCTGTGAATCCGCAGAGCCAAACATTGGGTCGGGATCATTCACTGATAATGCGGCGTCCTATTGAAGCGACTGGAATCGGCCAATCGATATTCTCGAATACCACTATGCCCGATCGGAGGCGGGCCGTACGAAGCCAGAGGGGTAATCCATCGGGGCCATTGCACTCGGCCCCGCCGGAACGTCAGCTGGCGAGATGAGTGTCAGCTCTTGGTCATAATCCTGTGACGAAGCCGGCAGCTTAAGGAATTTGGGGGACGCATTGGAACGTTCTGAAATCGGCGACAGAAAGCCCAGCGATGTATCCGTCGTGATCTGCGCGTATACGCTTCATCGTTGGAGCGAACTGAATGCAGCTGTCGCGTCGGTGCGCGAGCAGACTTATCCGGCGCGAGAAATCTTCGTCGTCATCGACCAGGAAAGCGAGGCACTGCTAGAGCGTGCCAGGCGCGAGATGGAGGGGATTGAGGTCGTCGTGAATAAGGCGGCGAGGCTGTCAGGCGCTCGCACGTCCGGTGCCGAATTGGCGACCGCCCCGATCGTTGTCTTTCTCGACGATGATGCAATCGCCGATCGCAATTGGCTTGCGCATCTCGTCGAGACTTTCCAAGATCCGCGCGTTCTCGGTGCCGGCGGACATATCGATCCGTTGTGGCTCCGGCCACCGCCCGGCTGGTTCCCCGCTGAATTCAACTGGATCGTCGGTTGCACCTACACCGGGATGCCAGTCCACAACGGACAAGTTCGCAACCTGCTTGGGGCCAATATGGCGGTGCGCGCCGACGTGATTCGTCGAACTGGCGGGTTTACCGCCGGGTGGGGTGGAGGCTCGACGAGACTTGGCGGGCCGCGCGGAGGCAAAGCGGTGTCCGAGGCCTGCGACGAAACCGAATTCTGCATTCGCGCCTCACGCCAGTTTCCGGGCGGTATTTGGCTCTATTGCCCGCAGGCGCGTATCCAGCATGTCGTGCCGGCCCAACGAACGACGTGGCGCTATTTCGTCCGCCGCTGTCGCATGGAAGGAACCGCCAAATCCGTGCTGACCGGGGTGACCGGTTCGCGTGACGGGCTGGGTTCGGAGCGGCGGTATGTGCTGACGATCGCACAATCTTTCTTCCGCTATCTGATCACCGGGAACTTTGGGCGGGCATTTGCGATTTTTGTCGGCTTGGCCGTCACAGCCATCGCCTATGGACAAACGCGGTTATTGCAAGCACTTGCTAAAACTTGGTCCGGCGAACGCCTGAACTGCCGGATCCGGTAGGGCTGGTACAGTTCCGACTCAGGAGGCCACCGCGTCACAAGGCAGAGCGCGGCGCGCCCTCCCGGTGCCACCGGTGTCAGTGGCGCCCTAGAGGCCCTGATGTCTCTCCATCCAATCCGACTCATCCTTGGGCTGGCGCACCCGGCGACAGAGGTTTCCGGTAGAATTGGGTTCGTTTCTTTATTTTGAAGCCGATCTCCGCCGCCGGATTGATTGCCAAACGTTGAATTGTCCATCTGACCAGCTTCAGCGGCTGGCTCGACCGCATGCGTCCCAGCCCAAAGGGGTGCCGCGGTGCCAAGGGGGCGATCCCCTGTTTCTGCCACCACGCCCGCTCATCGCCGTGCCGGTAAAGCTTCCGATGATGCAGTCGGCGACATCGGTGACCAGAACTTGGTGGCGACAATGTTAGGGAACACGGGCTCGAGGCCACTATTCATTTTACAGCTCGTATCGAGCTGCACAGACCGAGCGATGATCAACGTCGACTTCGTCTACCACTGAAAGTTAGCATACGAAGGTCGAGGTTGAACCGAGTGCCCGGTCCAACGCCGCGCAATTAATCGGGTTGCGGCACGCGCGTTGGCTTCATTCGTCAACTCCCAAGCCATAGTTGTAGGATCGTCGCGATAGCGGAGCCCCGTTCGGGGATTCATCCGGTTCACGACGTATTCTCCCCAACACCGATAATCCCGTGTCTTCCGAGGATCGGTGAAGAAAAAGGAGTCCGGGCCTCTATGACCGCAGGGCTAGACAATCGCCGCCAAACCGCCGTTACCGGCGACGCAAGCTGTGGCCTGAAGATGCGAGTTTCGCGGATCCTTGAGCCTAACCTACCGACGCAACCCGTTCTCGGCATAGCTTCTGATATGAGCCTCGATCGAGCTAAAGGGTAATCGCTCGTTACGGCTTCGTGGATTCTCAACCAAGCCAGCCTTCGTCGTGGGCGCCGCCGCCGGTCCGACGAAGGTGAGTCGTGTCAATCTGGTAGTCTGTTGCATGCGGCTTCGGCATGAAGCGCCGGCGGAAGTTGTTTCAGGACACGCCAGCCGACCCGGATCGCGCGCAGATTGCTCACCCTATGGATCCGCGCTGCCTTGAAGCTGGAGACCATTATAATCCTGAGCCCGGCCTTGAATCCCGGCGAGAATGGGATCGTCGTTGGCGTCGCAGCCGTATTCTGCATGTCATCGGTGGAAGCCGACGCACAGGCGGGCGCTCTGTGGTCAAGTTCGGACCAGCAAGATGGGGTTACCCCGGAGGAGGGATCGCGGTTCGGAGAAAACCATGCAATGATTCAAAGACGCACGAGGGAGCGCATGACCTTAACGGCCCTGCTGGAGAGTCGCCTTTGCCCCAAGGCCATTGTACCGCAACCCGAAGCAGGTGGGCTAACCAGCCCGAAGATGAAACGGCGGCCACCCCGCACCGATCCATCCCGCGTTGCCGTTGCATCATTCGGAAGAGCTGAGAGGGCTCGCGCACAAGAGGAAGGGGCAATCCGATTGGGTCAACCGCACGCTATATTTATATCAGGGGTCGCGGGCTTTGTAGGAAGCAAGCTCGCAAGACTCTTTATTGATCGCGGATATCCGGTCGTCGGCTTTGATAACCTATCACGAGGTTCTCGGGAAAACCTGAGTGGGCTCCTTACGAATGAGAGATTCATTTTTGAGAAGGTGGATCTCTCAGACGCAAATGCAGTGAGAAGCCGCTTTTTGAATTGCCACAGCCGAATTCTGATTTCCGAAGTGTGGCACATGGCAGCAAATTCGGACATTCCGGCGGGAATCGCCGATGCCTCTGTTGATCTGCGCGATACCTTCCTATCGACGTTCAACGTGTTGGACTCGATGAAGGAGGTGGGGATTCCGTTTCTGGCTTTCGCTTCCAGTTCGGCTGTATACGGCAATTTGGGAGAGGCTCCGATCAGCGAGGACGTCGGGCCGCTGCTACCCATTTCCAATTACGGCGCGATGAAGCTCGCATCGGAGGCGCTAATCAGCGCGGCCGTCGAGAACTGGTTAGATCGGGCGTTGATTTTTCGCTTTCCGAACGTGATCGGTGTCCCGGCGACCCACGGCGTCGTTCTGGATTTCGTGAGAAAGCTAAGGAGCACGCCAAACAAGCTGAATGTCTTGGGATCGGGACGACAGCGGAAGGCATATCTTCACGTCAATGACTTGATTGACGCGCTTGTCTACCTGCGTGAAAACGCATCGGAGCGGCTTGGCTACTACAATATCGGTCCCGAGGACAAAGGGGTAACCGTTAGCTTTATAGCGGAAACGACCGTCGAGGCTGTCGCACCGGGCGCCGGGATCGAGTACGGGGTTGAAGATCGCGGCTGGACAGGGGATGTTCCCCGATTTTCCTATGACATAGCAAAGATCCGTGCGCTCGGTTGGCGGCCCCAGCTTGGTTCGGCTGACGCCGTTCGCAAAGCTGTCGTGGAGATCGTGGGACAGGAAGGACACCTGTGATGCAGGCGGTTGTACTTGCAGGTGGTCGAGGAACACGGCTCAGGAGCCGGACAGGTGATTTGCCAAAGTCACTGGTCAACGTAGGTGGCAGGCCGCTCCTTGAGCATCAAATCATCCTCGCTAAGCAGCACGGTATCGAAAGCATCTTGATCCTGGTGAACCACGCAGCCGAGCAAATCGTGGAGTTTTGCAATCAGCGTGAGAATTGGGGGATTGACGTTCGTTGCGTAAATGACGGTGCACCTCGCGGGACTGCTGGAGCAGTTCTGTCCACCTTGGACGTGCTCGGCGACGATTTCCTTACGATCTATGGCGACACGATGCTCGACGTCGACCTCACCCGCTTTAGGTGCTTCCATGAAAAACATAAGGCAGCAGCGGCAACAGTTTTCACTCACCCGAATGATCACCCGCATGATTCCGATCTGATCGAAACGTCAGAAGACGGCATGGTGACCGCGTTCCATCCATATCCACACGATCCCGGTTGCTATTACCCAAACAGAGTCAGCGCGGCTCTCTATTACATTCGAAAGCAAGCCTTATCCCCGTGGCGCACCGCAGTCACTCCGCTCGATTTCGGCAAGGACCTCTTTCCCGAGATGCTTCGGGTCGGCATGGAGATTAGAAGCTACAACAGCCCTGAGTACATAAAGGATGCCGGAACCCCTGAGAGACTTGACAAGGTCTGCGCCGACTTTGAATCGGGCCGCATAGCTCGATCGTCACTCTCATCTCTGCAGAAAGCGGTGTTTTTGGACAGGGACGGGTGCATCAATGTCGACTATGGGCACGTCGATCGTCCCGAGCGCCTCCAGCTGATTGAGGGAGCTGCGGCCGCGATCGCTTGTTTCAACCGAGCCGAATACCGGACGATTGTCGTCACGAACCAACCCGTTGTGGCGAGAGGTAATTGCTCCGTACGAGACCTTCAGGTGATCCACAACAAGATGGAGACCGAGCTTGGCCGATGCGGAGCTTTCGTTGATGCGATCTATTTCTGTCCGCATCATCCAGATCGCGGCTTTGCCGGTGAGGTGGAAGAGCTGAAGATCCGCTGCGAATGCCGCAAGCCTTCCACCGGGTTGGTTGATGAGGCGGTCGAGGCTTTCAATATCGACCGGAGTCAGTCCTGGGTCATCGGCGATTCTTCCACAGATGTCGCTCTCGCAAAGCGGTCTGGCATCAGATCGATCCTAGTCGAGACGGGCGCGGGCGGGCTGGATGGCAAGTATCAGGTCATGCCTGACTATACCGTTTCAGACTTGTCTGAGGCTGCTGAGTTCATTCTCGCCGTTCATCCGCCCTTGATTCGCTCAGCATCTGATCTGACCGCGCATGTGAAGCCAGGTGATGTTTGTTTTGTAGGGGGCCTTTCCCGGAGCGGAAAGAGTTTTCTTTCCAGCGCCATCGCGGAGGCTCTTCGCGGGCGTGGCCTTGAGACGCAAGTCGTTGCTCTTGATCGCTGGATACGGTCCGGCGCAGTTCGCGAACCAACGGTGATGGGGCGCTACAATGTGGACGAGATCAGGAGAGTTCTAAGCCGTATGGCGGGAGTTCGTTCTCGCGAGACGTGCGATCTGCCCTTTTACGAAAAGCTAAGCCGCACATCGCATCCAAGATCGGAGCAGATAACCATTTCTCCGGAAACCGTCCTGGTCGTGGAGGGGACTGTCGCTCTTTCGCTGTCCGATGCGGTGTTGGGCGGTCGTTCGCACACGTTCTTCGTTGACATCGATGAGGAGCAGAGGAGGTCCCGAGTAATGCGAGAATACTTGCGGCGAGGTATGGATCGGGAGGCCGCTGCGAGTATTTACAGTTCGCGCCAAAAAGACGAGGCCCCGATCGTGTTGGCGTCGCGTGCGAGCGCAAAACATCGTGTCCGATTGCAGGCGATTGAGCCGATTGAGGCAGTGAATGATCATTAGTCAGACGCCGCTTCGAGTCAGCTTTGTGGGAGGTGGTAGCGATCTCCCTGCGTTCTATCGTCAGGAAGGCGGCGCCGTCCTAAGCGTTGCTATCGACAAGTACGTCTATGTGAATGTGAACCGCAAGTTCGATAGCGGTACTCGAGTTGCTTATTCCAGAACGGAAGAGGTGGATAGCGTTGAGCAGATCCAGCATCCGATAGTAAGGGCGACGATGGGATATCTTGGGATCCGTGGAGGTGTTGAGATAACAACTATTGCGGATATTCCATCCAAAGGAACAGGGCTTGGGTCCTCCAGCACGTTTACAGTTGGCCTTCTGCACGCACTAAATGCGTTTCGGGGTCAGTATGTCTCGAAGGCAAAGCTCGGCGCAGATAGCTGTCTCATTGAGATCGAACTTTGTGGCGCTCCCATTGGAAAGCAAGATCAGTATGCCGCCGCTTTCGGGGGGTTGAATCTTATCGAATTTCATCCGGATGAGAGCGTCTCGGTCACGCCGCTCATTTGTCCGCGTGATTTTATAGTGTCGATTGAGAAGCAGGTTCTCATGTTTTACACCGGCATCACGCGTAGTGCATCAGACATTCTCGTCCGGCAGTCGGCGGGCATCGAAAGAGCAGCGGAAAAGCGGAAAGCGCTCAGACGGATGGTCGAACTCACGTATCAACTTCGTGACGAACTGCAGCGATGGAACCTCGATGCTTTCGGCGAAATCCTCCATGAGAACTGGCTCTTAAAAAAGAGTCTCGCTGAAGAAATCACGAACGATGCGATCGATGGCTGGTACCGAAGAGCATTACAAGCGGGCGCCAAGGGCGGCAAGCTACTCGGAGCAGGTGCGGGAGGTTTTCTCATGTTCTTCGCGCCTCCCGATCGCCACGACGCAATCAAGGTGGCCCTGGGGGAGCTGCAGCACATTCCTGTGAAGTTTGATTTCGCCGGAAGCCGCATCGTTCATTATCAACCAACATCGGAGCTCACTCAATGAAACAGTTTAGCAGCAGTGCCCGATCAACCGATATCGAAGCTCACTCAATCAATCAGTTCAGCGGTACCGCTCGAGCCTATTTCAGAAAGCTGGAGGCCGTTCTGGCCTCATTGGACCACCAGAGTTTCGATAATGCAGTAGCCTTGGTCGCGCAGGCGCAGGAAGATGGGAAGCAGATAATCACGCTTGGAAATGGTGGCAGCTCACTTACGGCGCTACATTTCATCACGGACTGGAATAAGAGCATCTATCTCTCTACCAAGCGTCCTTTTCGTGGTCGGTCGCTGGTCGACAATGTGGGCCTGGCGTTTGCGTACGCGAACGATGTTTCTTTCGAGGATGTATTCGTCGAGCAGCTGAAGAACGTCCTGAACGATGGCGACTTGGTCATTGCGATTTCGGGAAGCGGGAATTCGGAGAACGTTTTGCGTGCTGTTCGATACGCCAATGATCGTGGCGCGGTTACACTAGGTCTTTGTGGATATAGCGGCGGAGTGCTCAAGCAGATTGCCCAGTATGTGGTCTTGGTCAATGTGAATGACATGCAACTCTCGGAAGATATACATGCGATGTTTGGGCATCTCGTTATGCAGCGTCTTTGTCTTGGACGTGCCGACGAAGCTTGGGAGGCCGGCAACGGTGCAGCGCTGCTGGAGGGCTCGTTTGGGCCGTGGCCTTCTCTGTCCGACAATGCGTCCCACAGAGCATGAGCGCATCGGCGCGTTCGCTTACGTTAGACGGCTTAGAGGAGCCGCCGAAGCCTCGTTGTAGCAGCTGTTATCGCGCTCCTCGGTCAGTTTGGCCAATGAGCGTGGCTCGGTCTTGGAAGCCGACGCGACCACCGAGCGCGTCACGTGAAAATCAATGCACGTCCAACTGTGCCAAGGCGTTCCGGCGATCCCGTGGTCTTGATCGGCGCTCTCCGACGGGCGCGGGCCTTGCTCGGCTGGAAACCAGAGCGATCTGATCTGGAAATTCAGGTCCGCGATGCATGGAGATGGATGGCGCAACAGCGGTGAGTACTTTCGAGTCACTGGACGGCGATCTGCGATGCGCAAGTGGACGTTCGATCGTCGCTCGGCCTGTAGCCCAATAGTGGCCCAAGAGAGGTAGTTCGTAAGCTACCAAAATCTCCGGTTTGCCGCGGGACGAGCAGGTAGAATGTTGTCGTCAGCGGGGATAATGGTGCCCGAATATCGACTCCACGTTCTGGACGAGCACGGTCAGTTGATGGCCGCGGTGAAACTCGACTGCACGGACGACCGTGCTGCGAAAGAGTGCGCCATGCGCCTGGCAGACAGAAGCGAAGTTCAGCTCTGGCGATTGATCGCGCGGTTCAGGACTGACGATCCGCCGCAGAAGCGGCGACGAAATGCCTTTGCGCGCTAGTCATCTGGAATGCAAGTTCGTCACATAAAAGAGCGCTGGGACCCTGCGGAGGAGAGCGCTTGTGGCGAATGCAGGTACGAGAGGCCGGCCGATCGCGCCGTTGGTGTTGAGTCCGCGGGAGCGGGCATACTTGGAGAGGCAAGTTCGTCGTCATCGTGTTGCCCGGCCGCTATCTGAGCGATGCCGCGCGATCCTGCTATGTGCGGACGGATTGTTGCCAAGCAAGTCTGTGGCTGCCGAACTCGGCCTCCACGAACACATCGTTGGCAAGTGGCGCCGCCGATTTTTTGAAGGATCGCAGCGCAGGCCACGGCGGGCGAGCTTGCGCAGGAACGCCGTCCAGAACGTCTCGGCCTCGGACGGCCCAATATCCCTTCCGAGAACCTCGCGCCGGCCATCGCTGTTGACGCCGACCGCGACGATCACCGCGACTGAGACGATGCGCCCCTGCTGGCGGACCTTCACATAGGTGGCGTCGATCCACAGATACGGCCAGTCGCCCTCGATCGGACGGGCGAGGAAGGCCTTCACCTTTTCGTCGATCTCGCCGCAGAGCCGGCTCACCTGGCTCTTGGAGATGCCGGTCATGCCCATGGCCTGCACCAGATCATCCACCGAACGGGTCGAGACGCCCTGCACGTAGGCTTCCTGCACCACGGCGGTGAGTGCCTTCTCGGCCATGCGCCGCGGCTCCAGGAAGCCAGGGATGTCGGAGCCTTTGCGCAGCTTGGGGATGCGAAGCTCGACCGACCCGGCACCGGTCTCCCAGATCCGGTCGCGGTAGCCGTTGCGCTGAGCCAGACGCTTGGGGTTCTTCTCCCCATAGGCTGCCCCGGTCTGGCCCTCCACTTCCAGCTCCATCAGCCGCTGGGCGGCAAAGCCGATCGTCTCGCGCAAGAGATCGGCATCAGGGGTCTTCTCCACCAGCGTGCGCAGGTTCATCTTGTCGTCGGTCATCGGTAGTTCCTCGGTTGCGTTAGCGTGTTGCAACCCGATCCTACCGGCGAACTGCCGGTGACCACCGCAACGCCGCCCGCCCGCTACGGCGGGGCGCGCGTGCGGACGGCTTTGCTCTACCGAGCTACACCATCACTGGGGACACGACCACGAGGCCCCGGCCGCCCTCGAACCATCAACGACGATCAGGTTGCTGAGGTAATCGAGCGGACGTTGCGTACAACGCCGCCCGACGCGACGCACGGGTCGATCCGCTCGATGGCTGCGGAAGCTGGCTTTCCCCACACCACAATCCGCCGAATGTGGACGGCGTCCGCACCGCAGCGAGACATTCAAACTGTCGAGCGATCCGCTGTTCGTCGACAAGGTGCACGATATTGTCGGGCTTTATCTGTCGCCACCGAACCGAGCCGTTGTCCTCAGTGTCGATGAGAAGCGTCAGATACAGGCCCCTGATCGCGAGCAACCGGTCTTACAGCGACGTGCGGCATGGTACAACCACGCTGTTTGCTGCACTCGATGTCGCCTCGGGGTTTGTCATTGGCAAATGCTACAAGCGCCATCGGGCTGTCGAGTTCTTGAAGTTCCTCAAAGAGATTGACGATCAAATCCCTGAGGGATCGCTGTCCACATCGTCATGGACAACGCCACCCACAAGACCCCCAAGATCAAAGCGTGGCTCGCCCGTCGGCCGCACTATCATGTCCACTTCACGCCGACTTCCGCATCCTGGATCAATCAGGTCGAGCGCTGGTTCGCTGAACTCACCAGAAAACAGATCCAGCGGGGTGTTCACACCTTCGTCAGGCAGCTCGAGGCCGACATCCGCACCTTCATCGACCTGCACAACAGAAATCCAAAGCCCTTCAAATGGACCAAGTCCGCAGACCAGATTTTGGCTTCCGTCAAACGCTTCTGCCTCAAAGCCCAGCAGACTTTATGTGGTGAACTTTAAATTCACGTGACTAGATCCAGCTTTCATCGCGCCGGTCATAGTCCATGTCGCGCTACCTCGCTTGGACGTGGTTGCGCGTGCTGGCGTAATGGATGCCCCGAGCCGGCAGGCAAGCCGCGTAGCGATCCCAATGTTCGCGATGCAACGGTTGGCTCCCAGGACACGTCACCGATGCCTGACGACCGAGTTGGTCGATGGCGTGACCAGTGCCGAGCTTCATGGAGAGCGAAAACGGCGTCTTGAGGCTCAAGAGCCGGAAAGGCAATCACGCATACCGCGCATGCGATCATCGCACGTCTTCGACGTCGCAACCGATGCCGTCGTCGGGCCGCATATACGTAGGTACAAATCACATTTCGAAGCTTTTTTCGCCATACTTCCTAATTACCCAGCCGATCAGCAGACGGGGGGGCGACTTCAAATCCCGCTGTACTGAAATCTGTTCGCGGTGCCAGCTGCGAGCATGTGGTATGTCGCGCGCCTTCGCGATGCGCGGCAGTGGAATTCCCTGTTATC
>NZ_LGHL01000359.1 GCF_001908205.1 Bradyrhizobium sp. NAS80.1 | reverse complement strand
GGTAGCAATCCCGGCGAGGATTTGATTGGTGAGAAGATCCACGACCCCGTTCCTCAATAGCCCAGATACGATCTGCGGACGTCGTCATTGCTCGCGATATCGGCCGCTCGCCCCGACATCACGATCCGTCCAGTTTCGATCACGTAGGCTTGGTCGGCGAGCTCCAATGCGAGCTGAGCGTTCTGCTCAGCCACCAGAATGGTGACCTTGTCCTCACGGTTGATCTTTCCGAGTATCTTGAACAGCTCACGCACGATCATTGGCGCAAGACCAAACGATGGCTCATCCAGCAGCATTAGCCGCGGACGCAGCATCAACGCGCGAGCGACCGCCAGCATCTGCTGTTCGCCGCCAGAGAGCGTACCAGCCTGCTGAGTGTGCCGCACCTTAAGTACGGGAAAATAGGCGTACATGCGCTCGATGTCCGAAGCCACACCGCTCTTGTCCTGGCGGATGATCGCACCGAGGTGGAGGTTTTCCTCCACCGTCATGCTCATAAAGGTGCCCCTGCCCTGCGGCACATGAGCGATACCTGGACGGACGATGTTTTCGGTCGAGCGATTGCTCAGCGGTCTTCCATCAAATTCGATCGAACAGTCGATCGCACCATGTTACAGATCGCGCGCAGGGTCGTGGTCTTGCCGGCGCCATTGGCACCAAGCAGCGTTGTCAGGCTGCCTTCCTCGAGGGCGAGATCGAGACCGTAAAGCGCCTGGACTTGTCCGTAGTGGGCTCGCAGATCTCTCACATTGAGCATTACCATCACTGATCCTTGCTCCCGAGATAGGCCTTGATGACATCCGGGTTCGATTGGACCTGGGCCGGCGTTCCCTCCGCCAGCTTGCGGCCAAAATTCAGCGCGACCATGTGATCAGCGATCGACATCACTAACCCCATATGATGTTCGACCAGCAGGATGGTCATATTGCGCTCGTTGCGAATCCGGCGCACGAGCTCACCGAGCACGTAGACCTCCTCATGATTGAGGCCGCCAGCTGGCTCGTCGAGTAGGAGAATCTTCGGATCGGCAGCCAATGCGCGTGCCAACTCGACGCGTTTCTGTGTGCCAAACGGCAGGCCGGAAACCGCGAGATGAGCGACGGCATCAAGGTCGAGATATCCGATGATCTCGTGAACACGTTTGTTGAGCACCGCCTCGCCGCGACGAACCCAAGGCATCCTCAGCGCGTCGCTGATGATGTCGCCTTTACTACGAACGTGAGCGCCGATCCTGACGTTATCGAACACTGAAAGGGTCGGGAACAGGGCAACGTTCTGGAATGTGCGACCGATGCCGATCTCGGCAATGCGGTGCGGCCGACGGGTTAGAATACTCTTCTTCCAGCAGAATGTCGCCGGCGCTCGGCTGATAGAGCCGACTGAGACAATTGAAAAGCGTGGTCTTTCCGGCACCGTTCGGTCCGATCAGGCCCAGGATTTGGCCCTCGTGCATGTCGAACGAAATGCCATTCAGGGCGGTGATGCCGCCAAACGAGACGCTGACGTCGCGAACGGCGAGCAGCGAAGCCGCGTCATCGCACTCCATCTACATAGCTTGCCGAACCGGAATGGACATGCGAATGCGATTTCCGATCGCAACGATAAAGGCTACCTGATCCCTTCGACCACGTGTGCAACGTTTCCTCCAACATTCGATTTATTTTCTTGTTTATTTATCTGGGCACCGCTCCGATTGGAGCTTCGATTCTCACCACCTCCAACGAGAACAGCGTGATCGCGTCGCGCAATCTGATCAGCGGCAAGTGCCCACCGACAAATTAGGATCATGGGAGTAGGCGTCGTCGCCAGCAGAGCGACAGAGTTTTCTGTGTATCATCTCTCACCGTCCGAAACGGTCGTCCGTCTTGTGCTGAACCAATCGTTGGATCGCCTTCGACAGCGAACGCAATCGTGAATTCTTTTTGACTATGAGCTACGCTAGGGACGCGATCTACAACTTTTGCTTCTGTCTCTTCACTTTCACAGTTGTGAAATTCAGACCATCGCTGCTCGACGCGTTGGAGACGGCTTGAAACTGCCGGAGAACATGTCCGCCGACGGTACTGCCGAGAACATCGATGATCAAGAATGCTCACTCAAACCGGTACGAGTGGCTTCAACCTACTCGGCGAAGCCAGAAGACCCGTTGAGCGTCAGCACCTTCTCCGTCCGGGGATTCACGCTCGATCGATGCGACGGCCTCATTGATCGCTGAGCGCTGCCGGCAGACGATCATGATCCGAGACTTGCGCGGCGCGAAGTACCGCTGCGGCGCCGATACCAACGCCGTCACCGCTGATAACGGCGACCCAGGTCGTCTCCTGAACTTCAAGAACAAAGGTCAAAGCTTGCCTGTAGACCAGGTGGCGGAAGACGATCCCAACATGGGAGCGGGCAAGTCCCATGAATTTTGAATGCCTTCGATCGAGGCGGGCGGACGAACACGACACATGTCCTGCAGAGCGCGGGCAAGGGGATATGTATGACGCACGACCGCACCGCCGACTTTCCTGGGCTTAAGATCGTCTATCGGGAGGCTGGCAACGCCAATCATCCCACGATCCTGCTCCTCCACGGCTTTCCTGCATCTTCATTCATGTTTCGCGAGCTGATCGATCAGCTTGCCGATCAGTTTCATCTCGTCGCGCCGGACTATGCGGGCTTCGACTACAGCTCGGCACCGTCGAGCAAGGAGTTTTTCTTACACCTTCGACCACCCGGCCCACATTGTGGAGAAGTTCACGGACAAACTCGGACTCAAAACATACGCTACATGAATGACTTCGGTGGGCCGGTCGGATTCCGCCTCCCGGCGACCCGAAAAGGTCTCGTTCCTGATCGTCCAGAACGCGAACGCGCACGACGAGAGCTTGCCGGACAGTTTCTGGGCGCCGGCGAAGGCGCTGTGGAGTGATCGCTGCCCGGAGAACTTCCAGAAGATTCGCGAAGCGGCCATTTCGCACGGGGCGCTCGAGTGGAGCCATACGCACGGAGTCAAGGATGTCTCGAAGATCAGTCCCGATAGCTGGGTGCTCCAGAAGGCTCTGGTAAACCACCCGGGCAACAAGGAGATCATGCTCGATCTTCTCTATGACTACCGCAGCAATCCGGGCCTCTACCCCGAGTGAGCACGACTATTTTCGCAAGCATCAGCCGCCAACGCTCATCGTGTGGGGACAGAATGACGTCGTTTTTCCGGCGCCCGGCGCCCATCCGTATCAGAGGGACCTGCAGTGATCCGGCGCTGCAGCAGGAGGTGTTCGGCCTGGTGCTGCCGATCATGGCTTATATCGATCTCGGCGGGCTGTGGATGTTCGGTAATCATCTGACGTGGACGCCTTTGCGGATCCAGCAGCTGATCGGCGATAAAAGGTGGAGGTTTGAATGTGTCGGACATGGCGCTTCGCGAGGCAGCGTCGGCGGGCGACCACGCATCGCGCAGACTGACGCTATCGTGCCCCGCTAGACGTCGGCCGGCGCCGCCCCATAGGCCGTTTCGGCGGAGGACATCCGCGCGAGCAACCGGGCCGTCTCGCGGATCAAGTCATCCATAAGCTCCGTTGCGTCGCGCCGGTGGATCAGGGGCGCGCCCTGCCCGGCCTGCATCGAGATCAGGTCGCTCCGCCCCTGCTCGATCGCCGCCTTGCGCAGTGTACCGCTGAGCCAGTTGCGAACAGGAAAAGGCGGCAGATCGGCGACGTGCGGGGCCATTTCGTCCATGAAACGATTTCGTAAGCTGCGCGCCAGGCGGCCGCTGAACACGCGACTGAGCGCGGTGTCGCGGGGACCGGTGGCAAGCATGGCTTCCTTGTGGACCGCCGGCGCACCGGACTCGTCACAGGCGAGGAAGGCTGTCCCGATCTGCACGGCATCCGCCCCAAGCGCCAGCGCCGCCGCAACACCCCGCGCATCGGCAATGCCACCCGCCGCGATCACGGGGATGCGCACGGAATCGACTACTTGCGGCACGAGTGCCAGCGTGCCCGTAAGGCATTCTTCGGCCTCTTGCAGGAATGAGGGGCGATGCCCGCCAGCCTCGAAGCCGGTGGCCACGACCGCATCGAGTCCGGCCGCCTCGACAGCGCGCGCCTC
>NZ_LGHL01000358.1 GCF_001908205.1 Bradyrhizobium sp. NAS80.1 | reverse complement strand
GACGATGCCCGGTCAAACCGACGTCCGATGGACCTCATGGACTCGCCAGCCTGCCAGCGATCCCAGATCTCAGACCGCTGAACCGCAGAATAGTAGATGCGACGTCGCTGCTTCATGCCCACACTCCATCTCTGCTAAAAGATTAGAGTGTTGCACCGACCGGTTGAGTCCACCCCCGTTAGCGACCACGCTCGCGCGGCGGCGCAATATGTCGCGAAGGGCCAATTTCTGCCTTGAGCAGTTGCAGCAATTCGCATTGCCTGACGCCTGAAAGCGGTCATTACGAATTGGCGGCTTTTGGAGCGACATCGAGTTCAGGACGGATCATTGCTGTCGGGAAATGCGCGGAGGCCCGTGGCAGAGGGATCGGCGATCCGGCACGTACATCATTCGGCGCGTTGTGCGCGCAAGTGGTGGACTTGGATGGCCACGAGGACTGGGAGCGGCAGGGGACGAGTCCCAAATGGAAGCGGCCGGACCGTTCTTCGAGTCGGCACCTGCAAACCGTCATAGTCCCGATACTCATCGCACATATGAGCCACGTGCGCCCAACGCCCGACGACGTCGGCGGTATAGTCGAGCCGGCGCAAGCGATGCTTGCCGTCGAAGTAGAAATCCTGGACGCGGCTATGCGTCGGAATGACAGCTGGAAACGTCACCCGAATTCTCTGCCAGGGGCCTTCGGCCGTTCGCAGCGGCGGCCGTTCCTCGAAGGCGAATCCTTCTCGGAGGAAGAGGAACGGCGTCGTCAAATAGTTCCACATTGCGTAGCCACCGAAATAGACGAAATCCAGGTGATCCCAAAAGAGGTGGCGGCGCAGGCCGCCAAATGCGGACCGCGGTCGTTCGCGCCAGGCCAGGACGGACCCGTCCTGCCTGACCACGCGAACTTGCTCGTCGCCGATCAGCTCGCTCGTTTCGCCTGCACGCGGATAGTCATGGAAGGCGAAACGCACGTCGGCCGCCGAGGCGGTGACCCGAACGCCTCGCAGCACCGGTCGCCGCTTCGCTGTAAAGAGGAAACCAGAGGCTGACACAGTTGCCTCAACCGCGACCAATCGCGACCAAACCGTGGCTCCGCCGTGCGCCTCGATGGCGGCGTTGATCACGGCCGGGAGGGGCTGGAAGTCACTCATCACGCAAACTCCTGCGCCAAGCTTTGCGCGGCGAGCAGCCAGCTGCGAGGGCCATTACTGGCTACTTTTCTCAGGCGCGCTTGCCGCGGTTGGCCGCCTCTCCTTTTGGTCGCGGATGCCCCATCAGGAATTCCAGGAGCGCATTGCTTACGTCTTTGGCGCGCTCTTGCTGAGTCCAATGACCGCAACCTTTCAAGACTATTGTCTCGCGAAGCAAGGGCACGAACTGTTTCAGGCTAGGGACGAGATGGCTCCAACTCGGCGATCTGTAAACCCCGTCTCGATCGCCAACGACATAGAGTGCCGGGACCTGAACCTTTGCG
>NZ_LGHL01000357.1 GCF_001908205.1 Bradyrhizobium sp. NAS80.1 | reverse complement strand
CTTCATTTCGTGCTTTAAGTTGAGCGCGCTTGCGAGTTCGGGCGGTAAGAGGGAAGTGGACGAATAACTTATTCTATCGCCATCAAGCGCCTCGGCGTTTTCACACAGCCTAGACCCATAGCGGACCTGGCACCTCTTGCGTACCGTCAAACCGCCTTCGACGTACTCGTCACGGTGTCCACCCCTTGGTTCCCAGCAGAATTCCGTGATTTCGCCCGGCAACATTGAGGTCGTAGATCTTCAGCAGCGACCAATCGAGCTTGGCGTGCAGTTCGGTCAACGAACCCGCATTCACCTTCTCGTAGACCTGAATTACAAACAGGACCTGGCGATCAGGATAGGTTTGCCCCACTCGCGCGATGATCTCGGTGATGGGCGGCTCGGTGCGGCGCAGATCGAGTCCCTCGGCCTCATCGAGTGCAGTTCCCCAAGGGGGAGCCACAAAGATGATCATCGCGTCAGTGCGTGGCAGATGATGCGGGTCCAACATGGACTCGTAATCGCCATGCATCAGGTCGATCGTTCGGTCCAGCACCCCTATGTTTCGTCTGGTGAGTTCATAGACCTTGGAGTCGAACTCAAAAGCGATCCCGCGCGACAGCCGGACGTGTCGCAAGATCCAATAGAGCGTATTGCAGGAGCCTGCGAACGGATCGACCACCAGGCACTGGGTTCCGGTCGGTAGCGACTCTGCAACGGTGGCGACGTCACGCCCAATGCAATCGGCAAGCGGATCGCGCGTGCACTCGACCGCAGTTCGGCCGAGTAATCGGACGCCGCGTGCGTACCACTGCGGCGGAGTCATGCCGTAGAGCCGGATGTAATCAGGATCAGAAAAGCTGTCGCGTCCGTATCTCTGGACCTCTTTCAGGGTCAGCACCTTGTTGCGCTTTTGTCCGTGCAATAGCAACGCGCGGTCATGCAACGGCTCTTCCGCGTCTTGCCGAGGCTCTTTCATGTCGCGACCGCCCCTGGATGCGGTTGCCCGTTCGCCGTCCCAAAGTCGCAGCATGAACGCGATGGGGGACCCTGCCAGCCTAGTGAACAATGCCAAATGTGCAAGATGGATAGGTCAGCTTCTGGCCGATTGTGTTGAAAAACTCAAAATCTGAGCGGTCGCAAAATTCTCGCGATGAGGTGAAAGGCGCCACATCCGCCATCTGGATCGTCCTCAAAGCCAATGGGAAGC
>NZ_LGHL01000356.1 GCF_001908205.1 Bradyrhizobium sp. NAS80.1 | reverse complement strand
GCCACATGAATGCATTCGTCCAGGGCGTCAAGACGCTGTTCACGGGGCCGGACACCTCCGCCCAAGATAAGGCGGCAGCCGAGGCCAAGCAGGAACAGCAGATCTCGCTGGCGCGCCAGAAGCAGACTGAGCAGCAGCAGGCCGCGCTCGCCGACCAGCAGGCAGGCGCCGCCGGGCGCACGCCGCGCGGGCGGCGGCTCCTGATCGCCTCCACCGGCGATGCCGGCGTTTCGTCGACGCTCGGTCCGAACGGCTGAACATGGCGCGCGTCAAGAGCCCGCTCGCAAAGAAAGCCGACGCGCCGGCGTTCGATCTCAAGGCGCACAAGAAGCGCGCCGCCAAGGCGTGGTCAGATCGCACGCTCTGGCAGAAGTTCTACGACGACGCTTATGAATTCGCGATCCCGTTCCGGCGGCCAGCCTCGCGCGAGGGCAAGGCAGTCAACAAGATCGAGCGGCTGTTCGATGCGACCGCGATCGAAAGCTCGTTCCGCGCCGCCGGGCAGCTTCACTCCGATCTCTTCCCGCCTGATTTCTTCAAGCTCGCGCCCGGCGCTATCTCCAAGCTCGCGATGTCGGCGGACGATCTTACCGCGCTGAAGCGGCAGCTGCAGGCGATCTCGGAAGTCGTCAACGCGTTTTTCCAGACTGGCGAGTTCGATACTTCGACGTCGGAGATGTGCATCGATCTGCTCGTCGGTACCGGCTCGCTGTTTCCGGTCGAGGGCGACGACGAAACCCCGGTGCGCTTCGTCTGCGTGCCGTTCGACGAGCTGGCGATCATCGTCGATGCCTATGGCAAGGTCGTCGGGATCTTCTGGCGCAGTCAGCTCTCCTATCGCGCGATCCACGACGCGTTTCCGGACGGCGACTATCCACAAGCTTTCATGGACAAGCTCAAGGCCGACCCGGAGGCCGAAGTCCAGATCGACCAGGACTTCGTCTACGATCCCAAACGGCGCCGCTGGGACTTCGTCGCGTACCTCACCGACAGCGAACGGCCAATCAAAACGGCCGAGTACAAGACGCAGCCGATGGCCGTGCCTCGCTATCATCGCGTGCCGGGCGAAGCCTATGGCCGCGGTCCGATCCTCTTGGCCCTGCCAACGATCAAGACGCTGAACAAGGCCGTCGAGCTGACGCTGAAGGCCGCGGCGATCCAGATGCTCGGCATCTACGGTTATCGGCCGGGCGGCGCCTTCAACCCCGACACGGCGCGGCTGGCGCCCGGCGAGTTCTGGCCTATGCAGGCGACAGGCGGCGTGCTCGGCCCCGACGTCGTGCGTATGGACGCCGGCGGCGGCAAGGTCGACCTCGGCAATCTCGTGACGCAGGAGCTGCGGCTGCAGGTGCAGTCGATGCTCGGCGACGATCGCTTGCCGGAGAAGGGCGCGACACCGGTCTCGGCAACCGAGATCATGGCGCGCATGAAGCGCATCTCGCAGAACTACATGGGCGCGTGGGCGCGCATCGTCAACGAGGTGCATCCCGTCATCGTGCGCCGCGTGATCGAGATCCTCGCCCGCAAGCAGGTCAAGGGCGTGCCCGACATCAACATCGACACGCTGCTCGTCAAGCTCGATGTGTTGTCGCCGATCACCCAGGCGATCAAGGCCGCCGCGCATTCTCGCATCGTCGACTTCATCCAGCTCTGTGTTGCGGTGAAGGGCACGCCGATGGCGGCCGAGCTCATCGTCAAGGTCGACGACGCGCTGCAGGCGATTGCCGAGGATCAGATCCCGGCGAACCTCGTCGTCTCGCCGACTGAGCGCAAGGAGCTTGAGAAGAAGTTTGCCGCCGCCGCAGCGCAGATCGCTGCCGCTCAATCCCAGCAGCAACGGGCAGCCTGATGGTCGCGATCAATCCAAGCCGTTTCGGCACGCGCGACGCGCAGCCGCTCGGCAGCTTTCTCGGTAACCCCAAGGACGTGCTCGAAGGCCTGTTCGGCCAGTCAGATCCGAAGGACATGCCGGCGCTGGCGCGCGCGCAGGTCGAGGCGACGCAGCGCGTGCGCCAGATCGCGTCGCGGATCTTCGCGACGGACGATGGCGAAGAGCTGCTAGAGGCCCTGTGCGATGCGGCGTTGCGTCGGCCGTTCACGCTGCCGCCGACCGCGGCGAGCGCCGAGCAGCGCCTCGCCTATGCCGATCAGCGCGAGGGACAGGCGCAGATGGTTTTCATGCTGCTCGCCTGGATCGCCGAGGGGCGAAGCGAGCAGCCACCGCAGAGAGAGGGAAGTCATGCAAAATCGATCCGACCGAAGCGCGAGCGCAAGCCCGATGCCAAGCCTGCTCGCAAGCGCAAGTAACTCCGCCTTCCACATCTCGTCGCTGCAGCCGCGCTGGGGCGGCCCGCGTTTTTTGCTGGACGAGAGCAATGCCGGCGGGGCCGCCGGTGGCGGCGGAACTGGCGGTGGCGGCAGC
>NZ_LGHL01000355.1 GCF_001908205.1 Bradyrhizobium sp. NAS80.1 | reverse complement strand
TGCTACGGCTCCACGTCGACGATGGTGGCAAGCTGTCACACGACAATGGTATCGCGCTCCTCAATGAAGTCGAGCGGCTGCGCGAGATCCTCGACACTCCTCTGCATGAGCCGTTTCTCAACGCCGCTGTCCACGAAGCGAAGCATCAGATTTATCGCTGGGGCGCCGAGCACGACGCAAAGAAGACGGCGTGGGACTGGTTCTGGACGCTTGGCTACCTCGGCGGCAAGGCCGCCCATGCTGCCTTGGCCGGCGACTGGACCAAAGCCAAACATCACACCATCACGGCCGGCGCGCTGCTGGCAAACTGGCATGCTCATATCGTCGATGCGGAGCATCACGGATGACCAAGATCGACGCGCGCGAGATCCGCGGACTGCTGCAGCGCGACCTGACCAAGCTGCTGCATACCCTGTTCCCGCGCTACACGATCACCATGCCGGTGTTTGCGCCGCTCAACCCGACGCGGATGGACAAGTCGCCGGGCTCGTTCGTGATCTGGACGGCCGGCGCCGCCGCCGGCGGCTTCAACGAATATTCGCCGAACGGGCCGCCGGCCTCCGGCGACGTCGTCGACCTCATCGCCTATGTGCACAATCAGCCCGGCAACCGCGCCTTCGCGTTCGCCTGGGCGCGCGATTTCCTCGGCATCAAGACGCTGTCGGCGGACGAGCTGAAGGCGCTGAAGTCGACGGCCAAGGCCCACGTGACGCAGGTGACGCAAGCGCAGAGCGAGGCGCTGGCGCAGCGCCGGCAGGCCGCGCTCAAGATCTGGAACAGGACGCTGCCGATCGCCGGCAGCGTCGCCGAGACCTATCTGGCCTCGCGCCGCATTCCCTACATCCTGATCAAGAACCGCGAGGAAGATCTGCGCTTCATTCCGCGGCTCGAACACTGGAAGTCGACCAAGTGGGACAAGAAGACGACGCCATGGACGAAGATCCAGAGCGGCGGTGAATTCCCTTGCATGGTCGCGGCGATGCGCAACCTCGCCGGCGACATCACGGCCGTGCATTGCACGTTCCTGCGCAGCGACGGAAGCGGCAAGGCCGACGTTTCCGAACCGAAGCTGATCCGCGGCGATGCCCGTGGCTCGGCGATCCGCCTGACCAAGGGCGAAGGCGGTCTCTCCCTCGACCAGGCGCGCGCCGAATTCGAAAGCCACGGCGTGGTGCATCCGTTCATGCCGTTCGAAGGCATCGAGAACGCCCTCACCTACGCCATGGAAGTGCCCGAGCCCCGGATCTGGGCATGCGGCTCGTTCGACCTGATGCTCGCCCTGCGCGTCGAGGACGAACCGAGCTTCGATCCCGTGATCTTCGGCACCGACAATGACGGCACGGCGCAGGCCGAGGACAAGATCACTGACCGCATCGACGAGGTGCGCGCATCGGGCCGCGACTGCAGCCGCGCGCAGCCGCCGGCGGGCGTGAAGGATTTTAACGACATGGTCCGGGGGGGATGATGGACGGCATGAACCCGAACGACATCATCTTCGGCGGCAAGCGCGTCGGCGACATGCAGCGCGACGAGCTCGTCGTCATGGTCGCGGCGCTCGACCACCAGATCTCTGAGCTGGTGGTGCTGGTGGCCGGGATCGATAGCCCGAGGTCGATCGAGAGCAATCAGGTCATCCCGCAGTCGATGACGCTCGCGCTTGAAGACAGCGTGCTCGAAACCTACGACGGCGCCGGTGACATGGTCGAGGACATCGGCGAGCCCGTGAGGATCGCGCCCTACAAGCCGCCGAGGGACAAGCGCGTGCAGCATCTGGTGCAGGCCGCGCGCGAGCGCGAGGCAGCAGCCAAGGAAGAGGTGAAGCCGCGTCAGATCTTCACAGATCCGCGGCTCGACCCGAACTACAAGCCGCCGAAAAAGTAAGCGTTGCGTCAGCGTTCCACATCAACTCCCAACAGTGAGACCAACATGGAAGCAGGAAACAACCCGGCCACCGCTGGCTCGGCGCTGGCGGCTAATCCGCCGAAGACCATCCCGCCGACGGTCGGCCGCGTGGTCTACTATCGCATGCGAGAGCCCGACAGCCGTATGTCGATCTACGACAGCAGCACGCCGCTCGATGCGCACATCGTCTATGTACACTCGGACACCTGCGTGAACCTCGTGGTGTTCGACCATTCGGGCAATCAGCATCAGCGCACGTCGGTGCCGATCAACGTCGTGGACGGCGGTGGACATTCCGCATGG
>NZ_LGHL01000354.1 GCF_001908205.1 Bradyrhizobium sp. NAS80.1 | reverse complement strand
CGAAGCTGGCGTTCCCACCCTTGTCGAAGCTCGAGAGATCGTAGCCGAATTCCACGGGATGATCCGGCGCAGAGCCGCCGCTGAGTTGTCATCCTGGATCGAGCGCGTTCGCGCCAGCCTCGTCGCCTCATTCGCCCGCGGCGTAACGAACGATGAAGCAGCGGTTCGAGCGGCAATCACGTCGCCCTGGTCCAACGGACAGACTGAAGGTCAGATTACTCGCCTCAAGCTCGTAAGACGCCAAATGTACGGCCGCGGAAAAATCGATCTGCTTCAAGCCAGACTGATAGGTGCCGAATGAGTGAGCTGCACCAGAATTGCGTCAGAGCCAATATTGCAGACGATGACGTAATTGCGGTCGGCGCTCGCGGCACGAAAGATCCGCTATCTTCAGGCCTTCCCGCAATCTTTTAAACCGGAGGGGGGGGCTATGAAGCAGTATGTTGGGCTGGACGTCTCGCAAAAAGAAACCTCGGTTCGCGTTGTCAACGAAGTAGGTCAGGTCTTGTTCGAGGGGAAGGCGAAGTCCGACCCGGGAGCGCTCACCGCGCTGCTCCGCAAGCGGGCGCCACATGCGGAGCGCATTGGTTTTGAGACCGGGGCGATGGCGAGTTGGCTGTGGCATGAACTTCGTAGGGTTGACCATCCAGTGGTTTGCATCGACGCGCGGCATGCCCACGCGGCTCTGTCCGTACGCATGAACAAGAGCGATCAAAATGACGCGCGAGGTCTAGCTGAACTGGTGCGGGTTGGCTGGTATCGAGAAGTCAAAGTCAAGAGCGAAAAAAAAAGTCAGAAGATTCGCGCGATGCTCGTCGCGAGACCCCGGCTCGTGGCCATTCGTCGAGATATCGAGAACCAGGTCCGCAGTCTGATCAAAGAATACGGCTTGCTGTTTCCACGTGCAATCGGCTTGCAGTTTCGCAATCAGGTCCGCGAGCTATTGGGCGAAGATCACCAGCTCCTCAGTGTGATCGCGCCACTTTTGTCGATCCACGAGCAGGTCTGCAAACAACAAAGCAAATTCGATAACGAAATTCGCCAATTGGCTAAGTCAGATGAAACGGCGCGGCGGCTGATGACAGTTCCGGGCGTCGGCGTTGTGACTGCCTTGACGTTCCGTCATACGATCGATGACCCATCGCGCTTCCGATCGGGATCCAGCGTCGGCGCCTATCTGGGTCTCACCCCGCGGCGCAGCCAATCTGGCGGGACCGACAGCAATGGCAAGATATCCCGATGGGGTGACCGTCTTCTCCGGACTTATCTTTTCGAGGCGGCGACCGTTCTGCTTTCACCGGACGAAGAAATGGTCTTCTCTCAAGGCCTGGGGAATGAAGCTTGCCAAGCGGATTGGCATGAGAAAGGCAAAAGTCGCCATCGCCCGGAAGATCGCCGTGATCCTCCACTGCGTCTGGGTCGATGGCACGTCGTTCGACTGGGGTCAGGCGAAGGAAGCGTGATCCTGTTTCTCGGCTCCTGGTCCGGTCCGCCGGACTAGCGATGTCCCGCCAAGAACAAATTCGGCGAAGGTCCTCTCCCGTGAGGCGTGCAGTGGTGCTCTGCCACGTGATAGGCATAGAATCCAAGAGCATCGCATGCCTCCGCCAATCTGAGGCGATCGGCGTAATGTTGCGCAACATCGCGCCCATCATCATCAAGATGGTCGAAGATGCCGCATGTCAGATTTGGATGAATGCCATTTTTCGCTTGATACGCTCCGATTGTAGGACATTGGGAGTCCTGTTCGCGTCAAGCCATCGAGGGGTCGATAGGTCCTGCGTGCTTTAGGCCGACCGCTCGTAGGGTCTTCTTCGGGGCGGCTGAAGTAGCAGCTCACCGCAGAGGGTTATCGCTGTTCATGGTTCATGGCGTGATATACATCCCTCTGCGTCATCTTACATCTTCGCGGCAGCGTCGTTCGCAATGGGTCCGCATCAGAAAGCGCGCATCTTTAGGCGCGCAGATATATCGCGAATGGCTGCGAGAAATGCAGCCATTTGAGGCTCTGTACCGACGCTAACGCGAATGCAAGATTCAAGTCCCTTATCGGGGAGGAAAGCGACAAGTATCTTCTTCTGCTCCAACGCTGCTTGCCACCATCTTCCATCGTGCCCCTCCGGCATACGGGCTAGCACGAAGCTCGCTTGGGAAGGCGTTACGCGAAACCCGAGTTGAGAGAGTTCGCCTGCAATTCTCTCCCTCTCGTCTCTGATCTGTCGACGGTTATGTTCATGGGCGGCGCGATGTGCGAGGACACTGATGCCGACGGCCTGGCCGATCACATTCATATTGAAGACGTTCTGCAGGTTGCGAAGCGTCCCAATGAGCTCGGGATGACCGAATCCGAACCCGACGCGAATGCCCGCAGCGGCATAACTCTTCGACAACGCTCGTAGAATCAAAAGAGTCGAATGTTGGCTAAGGAGCCGCAAACCATTGTCGGGTGCAAAGTCGACGTAAGCCTCGTCCAAGACGACCAGACGATCATTGCGTGCCAACAGATTTCATCGATCGGAACGAAGAGTCCGGTCGGATTATTCGGATTAGCGAGCATAATGAACTTGGCGTCTGCGGCGGCGCCGGAAAGCAATTGCTCGATGGGCAGGGTCTGAGGTTCAGAACATCCGATTTCAAGAAAGCGAGCAGCTTGCAACATCGCAAGCTTGCGATTGAATGAAAATCCTGGCGACACCATCGCTACGCGGTCGCCAGGGAGGAGGAAAGCTCTGAAAATCAGTCCAAGGAGTTCAGACGAACCGTTGCCGGCGATTACCTGATCCGTCGCACCGCCGTAGGCAGCGGCCGCTGCTTCCCTCAAGCTGATGTTGTCACTCTCTGGGTATAGGTACTGCCGTTCAAGCGCTGCGACTGCGTCTCGCATAACAATAGCGGGTAACGGGAATGGATTCTCATTGGCGTCCAGCTTCACGTAGCTGGCGTCCGGAGCAGTCGGCCGGATGGCGGGACGTCTAGCCAGCGTGTGACCGGCGAGAGCAAAGAAAGGACGGTCTTCAGTTTTGCGTCAAGCATAGTTGTTTACCCCATGAGCGCCAAGAGTTCTCGCATTGTGTCACTATGTGAACCATTAGGCTGGTAAGGCCAAAGTGCTTGGCGATAGAAGTTGAACCTCCTCCGAATTGATGGACACCTGTAGTAGGCTCGAAGAGCCAGGAGGTGTCGGATGGAAGGACGTCAACGTCGGTGGTTTGCGGACGACTACAAGCGGCAAGCGGTTGATCTCATAGCGTCGAGCGGGCTCTCGATCGGATCTGTGGCCAAGGAGCTTGGTCTGCGCGATTCCGTGCTGCGGCGGTGGGTGGAGCAGCGAGCGGCCCGGCTGGAGCCGACGGCGGCGACGCGGCGCTCCACAACGCAGGCGACGCTGCCGTCGGCGGACCACGCGGCAGAGATCGCGCGTTTGCAGCGAGAGAACGAGCGGCTGCGCATG
>NZ_LGHL01000353.1 GCF_001908205.1 Bradyrhizobium sp. NAS80.1 | reverse complement strand
CTGCTCCATCGCGGCGATGTCGCGCGCCATACCGTTGACGTGCTCGAAGATCGCTTTCAGTGGATCGCCCTTGCCAAACTGCTCATTGTACTTCAGCCAACCATCGGCATCTTTGAAGTGCAGGAAGCGGTGATCGGCCCGCTGCGCGGCGAGCATCCCGGCACGGCCCTGTGGCGTCCGCTGCGCCGTGCGATCGGCCCAACCGTCCGTGGTGACGGTATCGAAAGCGGCGTCGAGCGATTGTTCCAGCCGCGCCGGCGTCAACTTCTCGCCCGTCAGCGGATCTCGCATGCGCTCAACGTCGAGCAGCGGCCGGATGAAATCCTTCCAAGCCTGCTTGCCGGCGTTGAGCAGCGCCCGCGCGTCGTGGAATTGCGGCAGATAGCCGCCTTCAATCTTGCCGATCGCGCCGCCGGCGGCGTTGAAGCGCTGGCGCAAGGTCTCGAACACATCCTGCACGGCGCCGGCCATCGCCTTCGCCTCCGGCTTGCCCGTTGCGTCGCCCAACGCTTCGCGCACGACATCGGTCAGCAGCGGCCGGTTGAAGCGCCGGCCAGTCAACGTCGATTTGCGGAAGGCGGACAGCACGTCGGCGAGCTGACCGTGCACCAGCGAAACAATCGCCTTTTGCCGGCCGGCCATCGAGGACGTCCCGGCGAAGCCGTGGTTCTCGATCAGATTGAGCACGGCGTCGAACACGTCCGCCTTGCCGTCGAGGCCGCGATAGCCGGAGACATACTCGGCGAGGCGGTCTTGCGCGGCATCCTGCAGCAGCACGCGCCGGCGCCGCTCGATCGCTTCGGCGCGCAGATCCGCTTCAAGCCGGGCCTTGGCGGCCGCGGCTGCGGCGTCATCACCCAGCGACATGCGCGCCTGGGCGAATTCGGTCTGGAAGCGATCGTTGAGCTGCGCGGCCTCCTCTTTGGAGATCGCGCCCTGAGCGACGGCGGAGTTCAGGCAGTCTCGAAAGGAGGGCATCAGGCGGCCTTACAGCTTGCGACCAGATCGGCATACTCGGCGGGCTTGTCGGCCTCGGCAAGGGCATCGGCCCGGCTTATGAACCGGACGTCGCGGCCGTCGTCGCGGGTGGAGACGGCAAGGCTGTCGAATAGCCCGGCCTGCAGATCCTCCGGCTTGCCGGCAGCCGCCGAAGCACCTAGATTGTTTTCTATGGCACTCACATTCTGCAATTGGGACTTCCGGCCGGCGGTGTTGTCGCCGGGCAAGTGGGCATTTGCAGTGCTCGCGCCCGGTGAGGGCTGGTCGAAGGTCGACGAGCTCGACGTCGCTGAGACCTCCGGCGTGATGGCGGAAGCCGCCTGGCGCCGCGCATTCGAGCCGAGGTTCGGCTCGCTTGACGTCTCGAAGATCCCCGACCAGGCCGGATCGAGCCGCGCCGAAGCCGCCGAATAAAGCTTCCCCTGCTGCGCGTCGATCGCATCGCGCTCGATGCCGGGCGACATGCTGCGCGACTGCGTGTAGAGCGCCTGGCCGCCGCCTTTCTTCGCTTCGTACATCGGCGCCGGAATGATCTGGATCTCGCCGACTGTGCCGGCGGCGTCGCGCACCAGCACCTTGCGGTCGGTATAGCCGACCGCGTTGACCTTCCAGCCTTCGTCCAGCACCTCGAACTCTCGCGACAACCCGGCCACCACGCGCGCGGCCTGCTCCGGCGTGGTGACAATGAAGCCGCCGCGGGCGATGTCCGTCATCTGCGAGGCGTCTCGGTAGCCCTTGCGCGCGATCTTTTCTGCCGCTGTCGCGAATTTCTTTGGCCCGGGATCGACGAAACGCGCGCCGATTGCTCCGGCCAGCCGTTCCGCCGCCGCCGTTAACTGGGTCTGCAGCGCCACGGCGCGGCCATAGAGATCTTCGAGCGAGAGGCCGCGCTGGCCGGACAGGAAGTCGGGCGCTGCGGCAATGGCCGTTTCCTGACTCTGCGGAGGCCGTGGAGAGGCGCTCTCCGTCCGAGCGCTGAAGGCTGCTTCGGCTGCCGCCAGCGCCTCTGGCCTGCCGGGCTCCACGACGGCGGCCGGTTTAAGTTCGGGTGAGGCAAGCAGGCCGTTGAGGCCGTCTCGATCGAGCAGGGTGCGGACGTCGTCGAGAAACGCCTCGGCCGCCTTTCCGGTCTTGGCCGTTCCCTGTGCGACCTGGGCGGCCGCCCGGTTGAGGGCGTCCGACACCGGTCCGGTCCGGCGGGCGAGGCGGGCCAGCATGTCCTGCAGGGTGGAGGCGTCGCGGGCGCGGGCGTCGTTGGTGCCGCGGGCGAGCTGGTTGCCGGCCGCTTCGATCGCATCCGCCTTCTCGGCCAGTGTGCCGAACAGGCGCTTGTCTCGGGTCAGCGCCGTCATCGCCGCGTCGAGCACGCGCACGCGCTCGCCCATCAGGGTGCGCGAGGCGACCGCCGCGCCGAACAGGTTGATCTGCTCTTCAGCGCGGAAACCGGCCGACTTGATTTCGCCGATCAGCATGCGCGCCTCGCGCTCGGTCTCCGGCGCGAACCGGACGAGATCCGCGATCACCGCGGCGTGCTGCAGCTTGTCGTGCACCATGCTGCCGACCGCGGCGGCGTAGTTGGGCGGCACCACGCCGTTGATCGCCATGCCGAAGGCTTCATCGGACAACCGGGCGAGAGCGATCGCGTTCTTCATCATCGGCGAGGAGATCGGCAGCGAGCCGTCGAGCAGATCCGGCCGGTCGCGCAGCACGCGGGCGGCATCGATCGCATCGCCAGAACCTTCCTGCATGTTCTTCTTGGCGGCGATCGCGCGCACGTCTTCAGGCGTCCAGCCATCCGCCTCGCGGAACAGATAGCCGTCGAGCCGAATGCTACCGTCCTTTTCCGTGAGCCGCTTCGCAAGACCGAGACGCTGATGCCCGTCCGCGATCACGCGCTCGCCGTTGGTTCGCTCGAACACAAGCGTCTTGCCGGAGGCGATCGGGTCCCATTGCGTCACGCTCTTGAGGCGATCCGTGACGCCGGCGGCGTCACCGCCGCCCTTGTACTGGAACGCTGCCGCGTCGGTCGCGAGATCTCCGGGCCGGAATTGCTCGAAGGTGACAGGCTTGCCGTCGACGGTT
Organism: Bradyrhizobium sp. NAS80.1; assembly: GCF_001908205.1. Classification (GTDB taxonomy): domain Bacteria; phylum Pseudomonadota; class Alphaproteobacteria; order Rhizobiales; family Xanthobacteraceae; genus Bradyrhizobium. The sequence continues at coordinate 4,849 of NZ_LGHL01000353.1, read as the reverse complement.
TGCGTCTCGCCGAGCGTCGCCGGCAGCCGTTCGTCGAGCACGCGCACGCGATCGGCCGCGCGCGCCGGCGCCGTAATCGGGATCTCCGGCGGCGGGTTGTTCTCGGGATCGTCGGCGTAGCGCACCGCCTGCGCTGCGATCTCATCATGCTGCTGGGCGCGGATCGCCGCTGGCGGTTCGCCGACCGCACGCGCCTGGTTGGCGGCATCGCCGGCGGCCGTGCGCAGCTCGGCCTCGGTCGCGGCATCCAGCTTGACGCCGAGGGCGCCGGCGGCCGTATGCACGTCCTCCGGTGTCGCCGCACCGCCGGCGATGCGCGCGATCGATGCTTTCTGGCCAGCCGAGAGCGCGCGCACGCCTTCGATGCCGGCGCCGGGGATGGCACCGAACAGAAATGCCATGCCGACGTTTTCCAGCGCCGGCGCAAGCCCGCTGCGCTCGCCGATCTCAGCGCGCCAGCCCTGCACGGTCGGCTGCGCGACAGCCTGCGCCCCGGCATTGAACAGGCCCTGCTTGATCGCACCCCAGCCGATCTTTGCGATCGTCGCGCCGGCGGTCTCGACGCCGGGCCCGGCGAACAGCGTGCCGAGGAAGAGCGGATCTCGCCGCGATCCCCACAGGCCGCCGATGATGGACGCTGCAAAACCGTCAACGCCGGCCGCCGGCGCATGCGTGCCGTCATAGGCTGCGGATTGCGAGATGGCCTTGGCCTGGTCGTCGAGCGACTGGCCGAAGCTCAGCGCGGCCGCCTTCTCCGGAAAGCGCTCGGCTGCCTGGTTAACCTGCTCGTTGAAGATCGCAACGCGCGCGTTGCCAAACCGAACCTGATCACCTTCCGTGGGGTCAAATGCCTCGCCGCGCGCCCGCGCGTCGCTGACACGCTGCCGCGCTTCGCGGTCATAACCGCCGTCGAAGGGGTTTTCGAGCTGGATGCCGGTCTGCTCGCGTACGATGCGGATACGATGGTCAGCGGCCTCGGCCAGCGCGCTCTGCCGCGCGTTGATGGTGTCGACCAGGCGCGTCTGTCGCTCGGCCGCAACAATGCTGGTGCGGAGATCAGCCGCGCGCTTGGCGATGATGTCGGCATCGACGACGTCGCCGGTCGCATCGATCGAGAGCGCGTTGCCGGTCGTGGCGTCGCGCAGCGCAAAAGTGAACGGCGCGCTGCCGCCCGGCTCGGCGAAGGTGATATCGCTCTCGCGCGGATCTGACAGGAACATCAGTTGCCACCAAGGAGACTGCCGGACACGCGCGGCGCCACGGTATTGAGCGCCGCGAAGGGCAGCACGAAGGGGGCGCCATCGGCGCCGCGGATATACTGCGGATCGTTCGACGAGGGATCGCCGAGCGCGAAGCGGTATCCGCCGCGCACCGCGATCGGGATGGCGCCGGCGACGTCGCGTGCGGAATATGCTTTGCCGTCAGGCGCCTGCGGTGGCACGGGCAGGGCGGCAAGGTCATCGTCGCGCAGCGAGCGGACAACGTCGCGGAAGCGATCGGCCCGCATGCCTGACGGCACCGGCACCTTGTAGCTCGTCCAGTAGCCCGGCTTGTAGTCGGTCACGCCGCCATATTGCACACCGCCGACGAAGCTGGCGCCGGCGGCCTCCTGCAGCGCGCGGCGGTAGATGGTGTCGGCCTCGCTGCTCTTCGGATCGATACTGCCGGAGAACAGACGGCTCTTGGTGATCGCATCCGCGGTCGCGCGGATACGGCCACCGTCATCGCCCTGCAGCGCGAAGGCCGAGCCGAAGGTGTCGCGCACCGCCTTGCCGGCGAGCGATGGTGCAACCGCGGGCAGATCCTTGCCGGTCTCCTGCTTGATCTTGGCGGCATTGAAGGCATCGCGCGCGGCCGCGACTGAGCCGCCGTTGGCGATGATATTGCCGGCCTGGGCGAGCAGGGGCGCGTCGGGCGAGATCTCGCGCAGGATCGCCGGGGCGTCGCTGTCGGCGCCCTTGACGATGGCGCCGGCAAGCGCCAGCGCCTGCGGGCCGCCCTTGTCGACGATCTCCTTGAGCCGGTCGGTTTCTTCCGGCCGCAGGAACTGCGGCGCCCGGGACAGCGAGGAGGCGACCGCGCGGGCCTGCGCCGAGCGATCGCGGAACTGCGCGGCAATCGTGATAGCGTCGCCGGAGGTGAAGTCGATCGGCGCGACGGCCGGGATCAACCGTTTCTGCGCGGCATAGCCGAGCTGGTCCGTGTTGATCGCCTTGCGCTGCTTGTCGAGCTGGCCCTCGGCAAACTGAATGATCTCGGCCGTCGGCGCGTTGGCGCCGCCCTTGTTGGCCTCCGTGCGAAGCCCGGCAACCAGGCGGCCGGCGTCGTCGACCGACATGCTGCTCATCGCGGTTGCGATCTTCACCTTCGCCTCGCCGACATTGAGGAGCTGCTGCCCCTTGGGCGACTGCGCCGCCGGGCTGGTTGCAAAGCGCGTCCATTCGTCCGGCGGGGTCGCTAGCCCGCTGGCGGCACGATCGACATAGTCCTCGATGTTCTTGCCTAGCTGCGTCACCTCGGCATTGCCCTGCGTGCGGACGGATTTTTCCAGCGCTTGCAGGCTGGCATCGAGCGACGCATAGCCGTCCGCCGTCAGGCCCTTGAAGTCGCCGCTAGCAAACTTCTTGCGCGTATTCTCGCGATAGGCTGCGATGGCCTCCGGCGTCTTCAACGTCGCGGCCTGGGCGAGCGCCGCGCTCTGCATGACGTCGTTGCGCATCTTGATCTTGAGCTTGGCGCCGGCCTCAGCCGTGATCGCCTCGCTCTCGACCTGCGCATCGATCAGCCTGTCGCCGCGATCGAGCTCGATGCCGATGTTCTTGGCGGTGACAGGGTTGTTGGGATCGGCCGCCGCCATGCGGGCCGCATTGGTCTGTGTCGCGGTCAGATTGTCCGCGAGTGAGGCGCGCTGCTGATCGTGCGTGTCGCTCTCGAAATTCGACAGCGCCTTGTTTTCGTAAGGCAGTCGCAGCCGCGCAAACTGCGCATTGAAGTCGCCGCGGATGCCATCGAACACATGGCCGTCAGGCCCTGTGTAGCTCCGGTAGAGATTGTCGAACGCCTTCTTCAGCCCGCCCGGGCTGTTGCGGTTGGCCTCGAACGTCGCCTGCATGTCGTTGCGCAGCATTGCGTCGAGGTTGTTCTCGTAGGTCTTGGTGGCGGCGTCATTGAACGCTTTGCCGCGGATCGTGAGCGAACCGTCCGGCCGGTAGTGCGGATCGAGCCCGGCCACCTTGCCGGCGGCTTCGCCCTCGGCTTTGGCTGCGTCATCGGCCATCGCGCCGAAGGAATTAGCGAGCTTGCCGGTCGCCGCTGCCATCTCGGCTTCGAACGAGCCATCTGGCCGCGAGACCGGCAGCAAGCCCTCAGGCAACAGCCCTTGCGGATTGAATGCGCCGGGTGCCGCAACAGCGCGGCCAAACTTGTTCGGCATCTCAACCTCGCTTCAGGAGTTTCGCGCCGCCTTCCAGAGCGAGCGCGGCCGCCGTGCCGAGGCCGCCGGCGGAGGCCTGCTGCGCCTGGATGCGATAGTTCGCCGCTCGCTCACGCAGGCGCGCGATGCGCGTGTCGGTGGTGTCCTGGTCGATCGAGAGCGCGCGCTCGCTGTCCGTCACGTCCTGCCGGCGGGCAATCGCAGGCGTGCCGAAGGACAGGTCAATACCGCTCGCCGCCGTTGCGACGTCACGCTCGCCGAGTTGCTGCACCAGGGCCTTCTTCAGCGAGGTCTGCCGCGCCGTGCTCTGGATCTGCTCGATCTGGGTTTGCGTGTCGGCATCATCGGCCTGAGCGTTAAGAGCAGCGGCCTTGGCTTCACCGGCCCTGTTGGCATTCAACACCGAGAGAACGGTTGAGGCTCCCGATAAGATACTGAACGCACTCGATGCGGAGAACAGGCTCGCTCCGGCCGTCGCTGTCGCGCCGGCCGCCGAAGCGCCCGCGCTGGCGGCGCCGGCGGTGCCAAGTGTCTCCCCGATTGTCGCCATAGCCGCCGCCGCGAATTCCATAGCTCACGTCCTCGCTTCGATGGTGATGCCGCGCCATGCGATGGCGCCCGGCTTGGTCTGTGTGATCACGACCTGGCCGGTGTCGCTGAAGCCGGTCAGGCCCGTGATCGCGATCGTTTCATTGACCGGCGCCTGCGGCGCGTCGATGGGGTCGCCGACCCGCGCCAGCGCCACCTCGCGCGGGCGCTGATCATTCGCACCAACAGCCACGGACGTTGTCCCCATGAGATCCAGCCGCACCGTGTGGACCCGTTTCGGCCGGCGCAGCACCGTGCGCTCCGCCACCTCTGAGGGCAGCGGCAAAGTTTTGACGTACAGCGCGGTCCAGCGGCCGACCTGCACACTGGCGGCGGCGAACGACAGGGTGATCTGGCCCGCGTGCACCGTGAACGGTCCCTCGACATAGCCGTCCGCCAGCGCCCAGACCGTTGCACCCTCGTGGACGTCGAGCCCGGTGATGACGGACCGCGCAGGAGCGAACGTCTGCTCGACCACGGCATCGAAGATCAAGCCGTCCTCGGCCCGCTCGAAGTGCAGCTCCTGCTTACCGTCAACCGTGCGCTCGACCAGTAGGTGAGGCACGTTCCTGCCATCCACGCAGACCGCGCGCACCAGTCCCTCGGTATGCCAGCGCACAAAGGCGGTGACATCCTGATTGCGCAGCATGATGCCGAGCGTCATCGTGCCGTCCGCCCTCGGCATCCAGAGCCGGGCCGCACTGGCGATCCCGCTTGGCCGCTGCACCGCCATATCGGCCATCCCATTGACGATGTGCGAGGCTAACAAGGAGATCGGCGAGAAGACGTATTTCGTCGACACTTGGTCAAAGGTGCCGGCATAGAGCA
>NZ_LGHL01000352.1 GCF_001908205.1 Bradyrhizobium sp. NAS80.1 | reverse complement strand
TGTGCACCCAACTCAGGTCCAGCAAACCGTCGATTTGCCGTACCAAGTGATCAGCCGGCACCACCTTGTCGAGATTAAAGGAGTAAAAAAAACTGGCCCTGACCGCTCTCCTGCCGACCTAACATCCGCTGCTCCCGCAAATGCCGCCTCAAACCAACGGAATCACGGTTCGCGAGTCGCCTCAATCGGAGTTTTGCAACACAATCTCTTCGATAGCGGACATGCCAAGGGCTTTCGCTGCACGTCGGCTCAGAGCCACAACCCGGCCCTCGGACTAAGTCAGAGCTTGGAGTCAAGCGGGCATCGGTGCATCGGATTTTTGCGGCTTTCTCTCCCGTTAACTTGAACGTGAGGTCCCATGCTCCACCTTGCGCGGCGCAGGTTGCATGTCATCATCGCATTCGAGATATGGAGGTCCACAATGCGGTGTATCTCTATTTTAGCGGCGGTTGTTGCAGGTATCCTCGGCGGCGATCACATCAGCGCTGCCGCACAAGGCCCAAGACCGGAAATAGCGGACAAGCAAACTGCGCCGTCGGTCGATGTCGAACTCGTTGTCGCCGTCGACGTCTCCTATTCGATGGATTTGGACGAACTCGCCGTCCAGCGCGAGGGGTACGCCCAGGCGATCGTGTCCAAGGAATTTTTGCAGGCGCTGAGGACTGGTCCAAACAGCAAGATTTCCGTGACTTATTTCGAATGGTCCGCGTCCAACGATCAGAAGATCATTATTCCCTGGCGCGTGATCGACGGTCCCGAGACGGCTGACGCCGTGGCCGATGAAATCATGAACACACCAGTCCGCCGCGGATCGCGCACCTCAATCTCAGGCGCGATTTCGTTCGCGATACCGCTGTTTGATGGGGACCCCCACCGGGGATTACGGCGTGTCATCGACATTTCCGGCGACGGGCCGAACAATAACGGCTCGCCGGTCGCGCCCGCTCGCGATGAGGCGCTGGCCAAAGGCATCGTCATCAACGGCTTGCCGATCATGGTAAAGGAGCCATCCTATTCGACGATGGATATCGATAACCTCGATTGGTACTACGAGGATTGCGTTATCGGCGGCCCGGGCGCCTTTGTGCTGCCGATCAAGGACCGCGAGAATTTCAAGGAGGCGATCCGCACGAAGTTGATCCGAGAGGTCGCAGGCCGAGCTCCCGAGCGCCCGGTCAGGCCTGCATCGGACAAGGAGCCGCGCGTTAGCTGCACGATCGGCGAAAGATTGTGGCAGGATCGCTGGGGACGCTAATCCGAAATTCGGAGGACTCCCATCGTGGCGGAGCCGAAATCGGTCGTGAGACCGAAGTCGCCTTAGGGTCAAGAGCGCCGGTTTGAGCAGCAGCCGGTGACTTCCGGTCTGCCTCCAACTCCGGACATGTCCCCGCGCCGCGTAAACTGTCGCGAAGGGCCAAAAGCAGACTTCTTGGCTTCCAAAGTCGGTCTGGGAGAACCCCCGTAAATTCCCCCCGCCCAGGGGCATCACCCCAGTCTCCTACCTCGTAGGCAGAGCACAAAGCCGCGAGCGTACCCAAACTGAAATCGTCTTAGCGCAGTCCTCGTGGTCGTAAATGCCATGGCGCAACTCTTTAACGTATGTGTGCCGGACCAAGGTGATTATCTCTGATAGACCCTTGGCGTCGGGTGCGGACTGAGTATTGATTTGACACTCCATGGGACTTCGAGCGAGTTCTCGGCCATGTGCTGATCGTGCTACCGAGAGCAGACCAAATAGAAAAAGGATTAAAGCAGAACATGCTGCCTGTATGGCTCCTTCATACCAATCTTGTTTTTTCAACATGTCTACGTCTTCGAATGATAGCTTGAAGTACCGTATTACAAAGACCGACAATAGTATTGCTGAAATGGGTCCGAATATAATCCAACGTATGTACCTTATCGCCCTTGTTATGAAAGAATTAACAATCGTGCCAAAAGCCAATCCGAGGGACGCTTCGTCGTCAATCGCTCTGATTATGAGCAGCCGTTGAGCTTGGGCTGACAGTATTTCGCCCAATCGGGTAGCGGTTCGCAGCACTTCGACGTGGTTCTGTCGTCGTCGAGTAGCTCTTTTGGAGAACCCATGCCACCAACTAAACCCACCGAAAACAAGAGTAACCGCTCCGGCTATGAGCAAAGGTTTGCCAAACTCGTCCATTGGGAAGAGTGATTTCGCCAAAACCCATGGTGGTGTCCAAAGCGCTATGAAGACAGCGGCTCTTACCCAACTAGGTTCGTCACCGAAATCGGCATGGTGAGCTTCAATAAACGGAGTAGCCAGCGTTACAACAAGGGGGGGCGGCCCGTCTGCCTCGCATAACCGAGAGCCGTCAGGCTGGTGCAAAAGGTGCAGGGCACGGAGTGCGATATTGCCTCCGTGACTGTGGGCGATGATGAGTTGAGTAGCCTGCGGATGTTCAGCGTGTTCAGCCGATAGCTGTTTCGCGAGGACTTGCGCGGTCTCGTCTCTTATACGGATCGAGTTTTCGCCGGTCCAAAGTAGGCGCGTGATTTTGTGCGGGATGTCGTGGAGTTCGGTGCTGAGACGAGTCAGAAACGGACTGTCTTCCTCAAACCAAAATGGGGGTGGCTCCCAAGGTTGGCGTCGCCCCAATAGCCCGCGTACCCATTGTTTGAACCGGAAGAGTCTCGGAAAGAAGCCGCGTGGCCACGTTCCATGCACTAGCGTAATGAGAAGCTGGGGTCGGACTTCTGACATGGTGGCCGCCGTAAGCTTGGGACCAAAAATAACATTTTTTTTACATAGCGTGTCTCGGAGCGGTGGCAGCAAATAGTGGCCCGTCGTGTCCGCTTTGGGTCTTGGCTGTGTGAAAACACCAAGACGCTTGAGCGCGATAGAAAAAGTTATTCGTCCGAGACCGTTCTAGCGCTCAAGCTCGCAAGCGCCTTCAACTTAGCCGACGAACTGAAGAATGTAATTCTAGTCGTGTTTCAATCCTTTGCGTTTTTACACAGCCAAGGTCATTCTCGACCGACTCTGCGGGTTTCGGCCACCGTTCGATGTCTGCTCTTCTCCGAAACCGACCAGCTTACTGCGCGGCAACGAAATGACGCGAAGGGCCAACT
>NZ_LGHL01000351.1 GCF_001908205.1 Bradyrhizobium sp. NAS80.1 | reverse complement strand
CGCCGTCCGAGTTCGCCTTCACCTGCCATCCGCGACGGGATCTGGCGCTGCGCTATGCCGAAGGCTCCGCGCCAGCTCCCGTCGCTCCCACCGCCCAACTGGGCAAATCCAACGACCGGGGCGAACTCAGGGCTGGATAAAACTTGGGGGCAAGGTCACTGGTGTTCGAGGAACTGGCCCGATTGGACGAGTGGTCGAAGCGAAGGCTCGAAAAGCTGGAACACGTTTAGCCAATGAAGAACGCCAACCATTTTAGGTCGCAGTCGCGGTCACGAAGGTAGATCGTTCGGTTCGTTGGATTTCCAAGAAATCGACTCGCGATTCTTTAGAATCGACATGCTTTAGAGTTGGCCGGACAAGTCCAACGGATTTGTGTGTGTGTGTGTGTGTGTGTGTGTGTGTGTGTTTACATCCAGCAAGGGATCCGAATGGTGGGCCCGGCAGAACTCGAACCGCCAACCAGACTGTTATGAGCGGCCGGCTCGGACCGTTGAGCTACAGGACTTCACTCCCACGAGCCGCCCGGTTGGAACTTTCGCGACGCGCTTATGGGTTGTTTGACGTTCTTATGAGGTGCGCGACACCCAGCACAAGAGGCGATCCACTAACCGTCGGAGAAGGATGCGAGGAGTGGATCGACCTCCTTCTGATCCGGACCGTTGCATCGGGCGTTGACGCGCGGACCTGTGGCGTAGCCGATCCAAAGCACAATCTCGTGCGGTCGCGGCGCGTCATGGATCAGCACCGGCGTCGAATCGAAGGCATCGAGATCCCAACCCTCGTCGAGAGGACCATAGATGAGATCCACGGTCGTGCCCGGCGGGCCCACCTTGGCGTGGCCTGGGATGATGACGCGACCGCGTCTGATCGCCCCGCGCATCGCCATGCCGAGTCTTGGATGGATCATGGCGGCACCATGCTCAAGGTCGCCGCCGATGCCGACCAGCGCCGCCTTGGTGTAAGCGCGCAGCTGCGCCGGGCTAGCGCCGAGGGTCGCCAGTGCCGCTTTGGTGAGCGAAGCCCCAAGTTGGAGCGAATAGTCGATTAGAGACTGGAGGTCGGCGCCGGCCGCCTTTCCGGCGAGCGGGTTTTCGAAGACCGCGGCGATCGCGACGCGTCGAAGTGGGGGGGACGACAGGCGCGCCGTATTCGCTGTTGATCTCCTCGACGAGAGTGACGGTTTTGCGGATGGTCATGATGCGCTCGCTCGCTATGTTTCGACAGCCCGTCTATTTCAGATCTAAAGGCTAGCACCTTATTGCCCTTCTGCGCGGGGAATTGAGACGCCCCAGGCGGCTTTGGTTCAATCGCGTCGATCTTGGTCGGGGCCGCCGATAGGCCGCCCTTCTAAGAGGCGCATCTTTCGCATTATGGCCAACCGCGGACTCGTGCGCCGGAAAAGGTTGGCTTTTTTGGCTGGACTGCCGGCGACCAGCCAAAAGACATCACACACCCGAGGGCTGTTGTTCTCCCCGCGACCGCACCAGCTTTTGCCGAAGCTATGCAGCATCCCCAATAAGGCGTTAGAAAAGGACAGGAAAAAACCTCGACGAAGGAGCCGATCGGGAGTTTCAGGAGGGCCACGGCGTCTGCGGAAGGGAATGGCCATGCTGGTTATTATCGTCCTATCGATAATGATCCCAACGGACGGGGAGGAAGCTCTGATGAAAGCATCGATATTTTGCCTCCCGAGCGCCATCGCAGCGCAGACAGGACGGGGTTGAGCCAAGCAGTCCCCTGCGCAGGGAAGGCCGTGTGTTGGGCTTCACCTGTATGTCGCTGTGCAGTTCTTCTGCGTGTGCTTTTCGCACAGCGGACCGTGGGTGCTAGCCGGCGCCCGGCCTTCCCTGCGCCCTTGTGTCCTGAAAATCTGCCAGAATGTGCGAACGGGCGGTTGGATCAGAACCGCCCGTTGCTGGAGCTGAGCCCGTTGCG
>NZ_LGHL01000350.1 GCF_001908205.1 Bradyrhizobium sp. NAS80.1 | reverse complement strand
CCTCGGGATCAGGCCGCTGATCACCGCGATCACGGCCTGAGGCCGGCCCAGTTTGGGCTTCAAGGCCGACGGCCCTGTAAAGCCGTTTTTACACGGCCAAGACCCATCTCGGACATCAGATCGGTTAGCGTCCTGAGGTAGGTTGGGTGCCACTTCTCACTGGCCGTCCGTTCGCAAAGTGCTAGCTTGCGGGCATTGGCTGACGCGTTTCCTTCGGAGGCGTGACCGTCATGCCCCCCAAGGATGGCAATGAAATCGCGTCGCCGCATTGCTAGGAGGGGCCCCCTTGCTGCCGGTTCGACTGCCTGTTTTGCCGATGGCGACGAGAAGGGCTTCCGCATGAGGGAGGACCATCATGACCTTAAACGCTTCGATCGGGCGCAGACTGCTGCGCGCCGGAACCATTGCCGCGACCTTCGCCGCTTGGCCTGCAGTTGCGCAGCAGCCGGCGCCTCAACCCGCTGCCCCCGCCGTAGCCGCCCCAACTGGACCTGCCGCCGCTCCGCCCTGGGCTCAAGGGCGGCCTGAAGCGGCGATTGGGGTCCCGCTTGCGCCAATCGCACCGCCGCCAATTCCGACCGCCGCCGACAAGCTGCCGATCGAGAAGCTGAAGGCGCCGAAGGGCTTCAAGATCGAGCTCTATGCGGCGGGCGTAGGCAATGCGCGCACGCTGCGGCAGGGGGACAAGGGCACGGTGTTCGTCGGCAGCCGCTTGCTCGACAAGGTCTATGCCATCGTCGACAGGGGCGAAAAGCGCGAGGTCAAGCCGATCTACTCGGGGCTGTATCGGCCAAACGGCCTCGCCTTCAAGGACAGCGTACTGTACATCGCGGAGCTCTCCAGAATTTCGAAGGTCGAAAAGATCGAGGACAACCTCGACAACCCGCCAAAGCCGGTCGTCATCTACGACGACCTGCCGAAAGATGAGGCTCATGGCTGGAAGTTCCTCACCATCGGGCCGGACGACAAGCTCTATTTCCAGGTCGGCGCGCCGTGCAACATCTGTATGCCCTCCCCTGCCCATGCACAGATCCGCCGCATCAACCTCGACGGCAGCGGCGCGGAAGTCGTGGCGCGGGGCATCCGCCAGATTGTCGGAATGGACTTCAGCCCGATCACCAAGCAGCTCTATTTCACGGAAAACAGCCGCGACTGGCTGTCGGAAGACATCCCTGAAGACAAGCTCAATCGGCTCACCCAGCCCGGCAAGGACAACTTCGGCTACCCGTATTGCCACCAGGGCAACATTGCGGATCAGGAATTCGGGTGGGGTCACTCGTGCGACGAGTTTACCAAGCCGATCGCATTGCTGGGCCCGCATACGGCCGCGCTTGGGATGCGGTTCTACACCGGGGAGATGTTTCCGTCTGAGTATCGCAACGCGATCTTCATCGCGCGCCACGGCTCCTGGAATCGAACCAAGAAGATCGGCGGGGATATTGTTGTGGCAGAACTCAGCGAAGACGGTGCAGTGAAGTCGATCGAGCCGTTCATCACTGGCTTCATCGAGAATAACAACTATGTTGGGCGCCCGGCCGACGTGGAGTTCGTCAAAGACGGGTCGATGCTGATTTCCGATGACTTCAACGGCGCAGTCTATCGGGTCACTTACAGCAGCACCGTCGCACGTTGAACTCGAATCCCAGTTTGGCGATCGAGGGCGCCGCCGCCGCGTTCGATTTCTTTTGAGTCCATCCGAACCCTCGCCGGGACCAACCTGAACAACAGGGACATGCGTACATTACTGATCGCCCTGACGTTCATACATGCGATGGCAGTTCCTTGCCTCGCGGAAACGTTCCAAGAACGCATAGGACTCTGTCTTACCTGCCATGGCGAGAACGGCCAGTCGGACAATGTCGAGGTCCCTTCGCTCGGCGCCGAGCCAGCGCCCTTTGTCCTAATCCAGCTTTATCTATTCCGGGAGAAACAGCGTCGGGTTGAGCCGATGACCGATGCGGCCAAGGGTTTGACCGACGACGATTTACGTCAGTTCTCTGATTTTATGGCCAAATTACCCGCGCCGAAGCCACCTCAAGACAGTCCCGATGCGGCGCGAATGGAACGCGGCCGGGGACTCGCCCAAAGCTACCACTGTGGCTTCTGTCATAACCCGGATTTCTCGGGACGTGATAACGTCCCCCGGCTCGCTGCCCAGCGCGAGGACTACCTCGTCAAGGCCCTGCGCGAATACAAGAGCAATACGCGGCCCGGGTATGACGCCTCAATGGCCGAGGTGACGCAGCCGATCTCGGATGCCGAGATTCTTGATCTCGCGTATTTTATGGCGCGGGCGCAATGAAAAAGCGGGGCGGCCTCATCCGTTGCCCTAATCGGGAGACCAACATTTCCGGATGTGGCACCGAGGCCGACGCGGAATCGTTCGGCCGCCGTACCAAATAGATCGTCCGCCTGAGACAGACGTCCCTTCGTCTCATTCTGGATGGTCAATGGCTGCAGATCGGTGAGCCGGAGCCAGTTGCAAAGGGGATGCTTTCATGACGCGCATCGATGCAAACGGGATGATCTCGCGCGGAAAGTCGGAATAGCGCTCACGCCGAGTCCGACACGTTCACGCCCGATGGGAGCGGCGCCAACTGCGGGTACGCGTGCCATACGATAGTGGCGGCAAAAGATTACATTTTCACGGCCTACCCGAAGAGGTAAACGGGGACGATGTCCGCTTTTGGCACGGGTCGGAAGCGGCAGGTGCGACTCACCAAAGATCAGTAGTCGGTCGACAACACCGCACGCGGAGACGGCAATGCTGAGGGACGGCAACGGTAGTGGAGGCGGTCGGCCGAGCACACCCCGTAACGTGCTCGGTGAGCGGCTCGAAGTCTGCTCGATAAGCCCAATGACGGGGTTCTTTCGAGACGGCTGCTGCGACACTGGGCGAGAGGACATCGGTAGCCACACGGTCTGCGCCGTCATGACCGCCGCGTTTCTCGAGTTTTCCAAATCCCGCGGCAACGATCTTTCGACACCGATGCCGGAATTCGGCTTTCGCGGCCTGAAACCCGGCGACCGTTGGTGCCTCTGTGCTCCGCGTTGGCAAGAAGCACTCGAGGCGGGCCAGGCGCCCCGCGTGGTCTTGCGCGCCACACACGAAGGCGCTCTGGGCCACTGCTCGCTCGCCGATCTCAAGCGCCTCGCAGTCGACCTAGCCTGACTCCTGCACTTGCCGACGAGGTGATCGGATAGGCGAGCCGATGTCGGCTCCTGGGCCCTTCGCGTCATTTCGTTGCTGCGCAGCAATTAGGTCGCTTTCGGGGGCGGACATCGAACGGCACGCGAAACCCGTAGCGTCGGTCGAAAGTGACCCAGAGCGGTCATCCGCACGGTCTGTCCGTAGTGGCGTCCATATTCCAGCTCGTTGAGTTCCGTCCCACAAAGAGTATTGGCAGTCGGTGGAGAAACGGGCCCTCCTTCCTGAACCTTCGATTTGGCAGCGCGACATACGACAGGGGACATCGCTTGGCTGTCGTTCTTTTCAACCGAATTCGCACAATTGGAGGACTGCCATGAAATCTAATTTTGGAATCGCAATGGCAATGCTCGCGGGCGTCGCAATTGGAGCTATCGCGGTTCAGGGTCTCCACGCTCAAGGAGCTAAGCTGAAAGCCTACTCTGTCAGCGAGAGCGAAGTCCTCGATGCCTCAGCCCTAGCCGCATACCTGCCTGCCGCTCGCAAGGCAATAGATGCCGCCCATGGTCGCGCTTTACGCACCGCGGCCGGACGGGTTGTTCAAATAGAGGGCGGACCAGCCCCCAAGAGTGTGGGAATCGTCGAATGGGATAGCTTGGATGAGGCTGTGGCATTCTACAAGTCGAAAGCCTGGACGGACCTTGCACCCCAGCGTGAGAAGGCAGTCAAGGTCGCACAGAGGTACGTCGTCGAAGTCGAAAAGTAGCGTGGCCGGCAGGTAGCGCCAGAAACCTGTCCTAAACGCCTAGCGCGAGGCTGTCATGTTGACGGCCTCGGGTCGCAGTTCTGCGTCTGGCCCTTCGCGACATATTGCGGTGCCACGCGGTTTCGCTCGCAAGCGGGACGAAGCGGACATCGGATGTCGGTCATGATCGGTAGGGTTCGTCGCGAATGACCCCATTAGCAGACGTTAGGCTGTTCGCGCGGCAAGCCGTTAATGTGGCCGTGCCGCCTTGCTTTAAGCAAGTGGTTTGGCGACGTCGCGAACGCAATTGGCGAACGCTTGCGCGACCGGGCTCAGCATTCGACCCTTCAAGGTGAAGATTGCCGTTGGCAGGTGCCACCGCGGCAATGCGACGGGTAGTGCCTTCAGCAGATCGGCTCCGGGGCCGAACCGCAGCGCCGAGCCCGGCACTAATGTGAGATAGCGTCCGGTGGCGAGCAGGCTGATGCGCAGGTGTAGGGAGTTGCTGAAGATCGTTGCGGTGGGAATCGACAGTTTCGCAGATCGGAATGCTTCGACGAAAGGCGAACCGGATTCCGCTTCCAGCGTCGACAGGATCCACGGCACGTCGACGAGTTCTGAAAGCGTCAATTTGCGGCGGCGCGACCAGGAGCTCTGCGGGCCGGCGACGACGACGAGCGACTCGTAGAACAGTGGTTGCATTTCGATGTCGGAGTCAGGTGCCTCCGTCAGCAGTCGCGAAATAACGATTTCGCATTGACGTTCCCGTAGCAGGTTGAACTGATGCGACGCCGTGCCTTGTTCCAGCCTAACGCGCAGACGCGGCAGTCGTTTTGAGAGCCGCTCGATCGCTGCCGGCACGAGGCCGGCTGCCCACACCTCGGTGCACGCTATGCGCAGCTCGCCCGCCTGGGGATCGGTGAGAAACGCAATCTCCTCCACGCTCTGCCGAAGTTCGTCGAACACCGCAGTGCCGCGTTTGAGCAACGCCTTGCCGAACATCGTCGGCTCGATCCCGCGCGCGGTGCGGTCCAGCAGCGTCACTCCGAGCATGTGTTCGAGATTGGCGATGGTGCGCGAGATCACTGGCCGTGAGATGGCCAGGCGCTCGGCGGCCTTGGCCATACTGTTCTCCTCGACCACCGTCATGAAGACGTGGAGGTCGCGGGGCTTGAGAAATCGTCCGACCCTGTCCCAGCGCATGTCGACGTACCTAAATGGCTACCGGCCTGTCGAATAATCGACCTTGTGGATACCCCTGTTTTGGCGCCGACTCCAGCTCCGGGCCTGAACTTTCGGCCTGAACCCGCTCGAAGCAGGAGGTGGCGATGAGGGCCATTGGCATCGTAGCTGCAGCTCTGGTCGTGGTGATGGGCGCCACCACCGCCGGGGCCGCCGAAATCACCGTTCTGAGCACGCCCACCATGCAAGGCGTGCTCACTGATCTTGCGCCGGTGTTCACACGCGCGACCGGCCATACGCTTGGGCTCACCCTTGAAGGCGTCCCGGCGCTCAAGCGGCGGATCGAAGCGGGTGAGACGTTTGATGTGGCGCTCTTGTTGCCCGCGGCGATCGATGATCTTTCCAAATCTGGCAAGATCGCCGTCGGCTCGCGCTCAGATATTGCCCGCACGGCCGCCGGGGTTGCGGTCAGCGCGGGCGCGAAGAAACCTCCGGTCGGCACCAGCGAAGACCTGAAGCGAACGCTGCTCGCGGCGAAAACAATCTCCTATTCGCGCGACAGCGCGAGCGGAAGCTATTTCCTTCATCTGCTTGATCGCCTCGGAATCGAGACCGAGGTGAAGCCGAAGCTCTTAGCGGTTACAGGGCGGAGCCCCGTCGAGGCCGTCGCGCGCGGCGAAGCAGAGTTGACCGTGATCACCGTGCCGAACATCGTCGACGTCGAGAGCGTCGCCCTCGCAGGGTTGATTCCGGAAGAGTTGCAGAACTACACCACCCTCAGCATTGGCGTCAGCGCCAACGCCAAGGAGCGTAAAGCCGCCGAGCAATTGATCGCATTCTTGCGCTCGCCCGCCGCAGCCGCCGCTATCCGGAGCAAAGGATTGGAGCCTATTGTCCCCTGAAGCCTTGTTCTGGGGAGGACGGTCGTCGCTTGCCCGGTCGTGTTGCCTTTTGACCTTTTCATGAACCATGTTCGGAAATTTGCAATATGCTCGTCACGGTTGTTGCGGTGCTTTGCCATTTTTCAGTTCAACACTGCACCGAGGTAGTCGTTACAAATTCGAACTTGGACGCCGGTATCACTTTTCAGGGCGGCTTAACTGGCGGCCAAGCAGGTCTAGCCCAATGGAAGAGTGCTCACTCAATCTACCGGTCTGACGACTGGCATATCGAGCGGTACAAATGCGTCGCCGGGCTTTACGTGTCGAAGGCCAAGATCTGACTGGAAGATCGTCCGACAGACAAAGCCGATAGGACATGTCTCCTCTTGGGCCCTTCGCGTCATTTCGCTGCCGCGCAATAAGTAGGTCACTTTTGGGGAGGAGCAGACATCGAGCGGCAGCGGAAACCAGCA
>NZ_LGHL01000035.1 GCF_001908205.1 Bradyrhizobium sp. NAS80.1 | reverse complement strand
AGCGCGCCACCGAGGATCGCCCCGCCGACACCGCCGATGATCGCGCCGCCGATGGCATCCTGAGCCACCGCCTCATGGGCCGGCATCGCCATCGCAACCGTCAGACACGCCGCGATTCCAAGCGCTCCGATGCGGAGATTTCCAATGCGAAGACCCCGAAACATGCTCATCCTCCCCTGTGGTGAGGCGAGTCATAGCGCCGGAGGCGGATGCAGGCCAGAACAATTGCGAACGTCGCGCCCAGGGAGCGTCACGCGATGGCGTCGAGGCCCGGCTCGAAGGCGGCGCGGCCAGGCCGCGTGCGATGCATGGGGCCGGCCGACTGCGTCTTAAGGATCAATCCAGCGCTGAACGGCCTTGGCAGTATCGGCGGGCGTGGTGTTGAAGCAGATCGCAGCATTCGGTGCCAGGCGGTGGACGAGGTTGAGCACTTTCTCAAACAGCAGCAGGCGCTCCTTCGGCTCACGCAGGCCCGCACCGATCACGATGCAGTCGAAGCTCGCCTCGCGCAGCGCCGCCGCGACGCCGGCCTCCGCGGTCGCGTCGAGGTCGATCAGGCAGCTCGTGACCTCGTAGCCGAGATCACGCAGGCGCAGCAGCTGCGCCTCGATATAGCCGCGCACGAGCTCGGGCGTGAGCTGCGGGAATGCGCTGTAGTCCACATTCCCGGGTTCGATGCCGATCGCGAGGACGCGCTTGGCCAAAGAGAACTCCTTGCCTGACCGTCTCCGTCGCTAACGGATGCCGGTCCTGGCGGTTCCCGTACAGGTGGTCGCTCTGCCGCCAAAGGCTTCCGACGGCCGATATGCACCCGCGAAACGCATCCGCATCTTGCGGCCTTTGACCGCAGCCCTACCGCTTATTTTCCTACCGGGGCTGTAAGCCATTTCACATGCGCCGGGCCGGCGACCTGCCACATTTGCGCAGATCACGCTGGAGTTACGTACGCCCTGATCACGGCGCCTGGTTCATTTCGACTTTCACGAAGATGCGATAGTTCATCAATTTGCGGGAGCGGAAAATGGTGTCATTCGACGGTCTCAAAAGCGAATACGAACGGAATTGGGCCAATCTCGAGATCCGGCCTTCACGCCTTGCCGACGCAAATGCAGTCGCGCGCAAGGCGATCAACGGCAAGGCGACCTATCAGGAGGTCGAGCGGTTGACCGGCGTCCCCTGGTACTTTGCAGCGCTTTGCCACTATCGTGAGTCCAACTTCGATTTCGACACCTATCTCGGCAACGGCGAGACGCTTCATCGCGCGACCAGCATCGTTCCAAAGGGGCGCGGTCCGTTTGCCACATTCGTGGACGGCGCGGTGGACGCGTTCCGAATCGAGAATCTCATCGGCGCCAAGGACTGGGGCATCGCGCGGATGTTGTATCGGCTCGAGGGCTTCAACGGCTTCGGCTATCATGCCAAGGGCTGCAATTCGCCCTATCTCTATGGCGGCTCGACATTATACGGCCCACCCGAGGCAAGGGCGGGCAAATTCGTCCGCGACCACGTGTTCGACCCGAACCACGTCGATTCCCAGCTCGGCACTGCGGTGATCCTGCACGCGATGACGTCACTCGATTCCTCGATCACCCTCGACGGCAGCCCAATCATCGCCAGCCGTTCCGAACCCGATGACGACGCGGCGTCGTCGGTCCTTCTCATGCAGCGGGCACTCAACAAGCTCGGCGCCAATCCGCCGCTCGATGAAGACGGCATCAGCGGACCGAAAACGAAGGCGGCGGTCTCGCAATTTCAGCAACGGAACGGCCTCCAGGACACCGGCATCCTCGACGGAACGACGATCGCCGCCATCACGCGCGCGGAGGCACAACCGGTCCAAAAACCAAATGTCGATCTGTCGCAGATCCTCAAGCGACTGGACGGCATCTCACTGGCCGCGCAGTCAGGAGGGGCAGGTACGACATCGGGAGGCACTACGTCGGCAGGCACTATGTCGGGAGGACAATCTGTCGAGCTGTCTCAAATTCTGAGCCGGCTGGAAAATCTCGCGCAGCTACTTCAGTCGGGCGGCGCGACGCCAATTGGGACAACGCCGATAGCGACCCCACCGATGGGGACGACGCCCGGAGGGCAGTCTCTCCAGCTATCTCAGATCTTGAACCGACTGGAGAGCCTCGCACAGGTCGTGCAGCCAGCAGGAACACCCGCTGGAGGTACAACGCCGGCAGGCAACGATACGGTCAACCTCCTCGGACGGCTCCTCTCCGTCTTCGGCAAGACAGCGCCCGGAACGACAGCGGCGACGAATCCCGTTCCCGCCGACCAGCTCAAACAGGTGGTCGACCTGCTCAGTGCCCTGCTCAGCAACAAGCCCGTCCTTGGCCAGGTCAACGGCGCTCTCGGCGACACCATCGGCAATCTCCTGAACGGCAAGAAGACCGCGCTCGGCATCGGCGGCTCGCTCATCACCGCGCTGCTCTCGGCCGTGACGGCGAGCCCGGATGCGGGCGGCCTTGCCGGGCTGTTCGGGACGATCGCGTCGGCGGTGCCGGGGCTCAGCCAATTCGCTCTCCCGATCACTCTGGCGCTCACAGCATGGGGCGTGCTCGGCAAGATGGAGAAATGGGCGCAAGGCACCGCGCCCCCGCCGAAGCCATCGACCTGACCACGGCAGGCGCGCAATTGCGGCAGTGCGAGCCTCAAGCCGTGCCGTCGGCAATGGCTGCCGCACGTTGTTCCATCAACACGCGCTCGCGCGCATTGGTCGCAAGACGGGCGGCGGTCTCGAACGATACGCGCGCCTCGGCGAAGCGGCCGAGCTTCTGCAGGAGGTCGCCGCGGACGGCCTGGAGATGGTGATAAGCCCTGAGCGCCGGCTCGTCCATGATCAGGTCCACCAGATCGAGCCCGGCCTGCGGCCCTTCGGCCATGCCAAGCGCGACCGCCCGGTTGAGCTCGATCACGGGCGAGCGTACCAGCGCCGCAAGCTGGCCGTAGAGCTCCGCGATGCGCCGCCAGTCGGTGGCCGCGGCCGTCTCCGCTGTCGCGTGACACGCGACGATCATGGCCTGTAGCGTGTAGAACCCGCCGGCACCGCCGAGCTCGCGCGCGCGACCGAGCGCTCGAAGGCCGTCGCCGATCTGGCGCCGGTCCCAGAGCCTGCGATCCTGGTCCATGAGCAGGATGGGCTCGCCATCGATGCTCGTGCGCGCCCACTTCCGCGCGGCATTCAGCTCCATCAGCGCCATGAGACCGTGCACCTCGGGCTCGAGCGGCGCGAGCCCAACCAGCACCCGCCCCATGCGCAGAGCCTCGTCGCAGAGCTGCGGCCGCAGCCACTCCTCGCCGCGCGAGGCCGCGTAGCCCTCGTTAAAGATGAGATAGACGACCTCGAGCACCGAGGCGAGACGCTCGGAAAGCGCCTCGCCGCTTGGGGTCTCGTAGGTGAGGCCCGACTGCGAGAGCGTGCGCTTGGCGCGAACGATGCGTTGAGAGATGGTTGCCTCCGTGACCAGGAAGGCGCGCGCGATCTCGTCGGTGGTCAGGCCGCAGATCATGCGCAACGCCAGCGCCGCGCGGGCCTGCCGCGGCAGCAACGGATGACAGGCCGTGAAGATCAGCCGCAGCCATTCGTCACCGATGTCATCGTCGAGGGTGGTGTCGAAATCCGGCACGATCTCCTGCTCCTGCAACATGTCCCGCGCCAGCATGTCGTGCTTCTCCGCGAGCATCTTGCCGCGGCGCAAGACATCGAGCGCCCGCCGCCGGGCGGTCGTCATCAGCCAGGCACCGGGATTGTCGGGCACACCGATGACGGGCCAGGCTTCCAGCGCCGCAACCAGCGCGTCCTGCGTCAGCTCCTCCGCAAGCGGCACGTCGCGTAGCATCCGCGACAGCGTCGCGATCAGCCGTGGCTGTACGACGCGCCAGGTGGCGCGGATGATTTGATCGATGTCGGCGGCCGTCATCGCCGCCGACCGGAACGAGCGGTGGTGTCCATCAGGTGTGGGCGGCTACCCCTGAACGCGCGTCGACCTGGCAGGCGCCGTCCACGCCCGGCGTGGCGAAAGCCCGCAATTCGCAGGTGCCGTCCCAACCCGGCATGTGATCGAGGTGCAGCTGCATGAATTCCTTGGCCATGGCCAGCGCTTCAGCCTTGTCGCGCAGCTCGAAAATGGCGTAGCCGCCGATCACTTCCTTGGCCTCGATGAAGGGACCATCGATGACGCTGAGTTCGCCGTCGACGATCCGCACACGCGCGCCGGTCGCAAGCGGCATCAGGCCGCCGTTGTCGATCATTCGACCGGCCTTGATCTCCCGCTCGGATATCTTCTGCATGGCCTCCATCAGCGCAGGGGTCGGGCCGGTCATGGGCTGGCTGGAGGTGACGATGTACATGAAGCGCATGCAAAACTCCTGTTGAGGCGAGAGGCGGTCGGTTTGGCCGCGCGATCAGCTCGCTATTGGGATGACGATCCAGCCGGTGCCCGATCGACACGGGCACGGGAAAAATTCCGAGAGCAGAAAATTACAGGAACGGACCGGCGCCTATTGGCGCAACATGATCAGGGGATCGGCGGTATCGGGGACACGCCGCCACTGCGCATTGTCGTCGGCCTCGAACTGCCAGGTCTCGCCCGATTTCGACATCAGGATGATCTGGCCGCGTTCGAGCCGCCATTGCGTCGGGTTGAACTGCGCGATGGCCGGGTCGCATTTCGGCTTGAGGAAGACCTGAAAATTGTCCGGGCTCGCCTCAGTGTTGGTCAGCGTCAATCCGCAGACCGGCTGGCCGTTGCGACGCACCATCGCCCAGTCGCCGATCATCTCGTCCATCGACTTGGCTATCGAGCGGGCGGCGACGAGATCCTGCAGGATGTAGACGCCCTCGCCCTGCCGCAGGCCCTCGAAGATGCCGGCCTCGACCTCGGTGAAGTCGATCACGGCCTCACCTGTCGCATCCTGCAAACGAACGATGTCGAGACCCCTCACGCTCCAGGCGACGATGTCCTTGGTGAAGGGCAGCGCAGTCTTGCAGGCCGGCTCCAGCTCCAGCTTGAAGCCATGACCGGCCGCATCGCCCTTGAGCGTGACGACGCAGGTCTTGCTGCGCTCGGTGGTCGAAAGCTCCCACTGCCCGACCATCTCCTTCTTCAGGCTCGTCGCATCCTGCGCACGCGCAGCACTGATCGCGGCAGCACATGCCGCGATCAGAAGTGCGACGACCCGAAGAGCGATCATCAGCGCCCCTTGACCGGTGTTTCCGCAACCGGCGTCAGCGGCGCCTTGCCGGCGAACCACGCCTTGAGATTGTCAACGACGAGCTGGTCCATCGCGTTGCGCGTCACCACCGAGGCCGAGCCGATATGCGGCAGCAGCACGACGTTCTGCATGGTCTTGAGCTCATCCGGCACGTTCGGTTCGGCTGCGAACACGTCGAGGCCGGCGGCGAGGATGGTGCCAGACTTCAGCGCCTGGACCAGCGCCGGCTCGTCGACCACGGAGCCGCGCGCGACGTTGACCAGCACACCGCGCGGGCCGAGCGCCTTCAGCACCTCGGCATTGATCATCTTGTTGGTGCTGGCGCCGCCGGGCACGATCACCATCAGCGTGTCCACCGCCTTCGCCATCTCGATCAGGTCGGGGTAGTGCTTGTAGGTGACGTCCTTGGACGGATTGCGCGAATGGTAAACCACCGGCACCAGCGAGGCATCGAGCCGGCGCGCGATCGCCTGGCCAATCCGTCCCATGCCGACGATGCCGACCTTGCGGTCGCGCAGCGAGCCGACGCTGAGCGGATAGTTCTGCGTCTGCCAGAGGCCGGAGCGCACGTAGCGGTCGGCCTTGATGAATTCGCGCAAGGTGGAGATCAGGAGGCCCATCGCAACGTCGGCGACCTCTTCTGTCAGAACGTCGGGCGTGTTGGTGACGATAATGTTGTGCTCGGCCGCGTATTTGGCGTCGATATGATCATAGCCGACGCCAAAGCTCGCCACCATCTCAAGCTTCGGCAGTTGCGACAGCGAATCCTTGTCGGCGCGCACGGTGTGATAGGTCACCGCCACGCCGCGGATCTTCTCGCGGGCGGCGGGCGTCAGCCGCTCGAGATCGGCACGCGTCTCCACCTTGTGCACGACGAAATGATCGGAAAAACCATTCTCCAGGATCGGCCGCACCGGCCCATAGATCAAAAGGTCGATCTTTTCGGACGAAATCGAACCGGTGGTCATCAGCTTTCCTTTCCAAGCGCACTTTCATGCCAGCGCCGCAGTACCAAGTGCGAAATTAGCGCCAGCATCCCATAGATGACAATCCCGGCCAGCGACAGCAAAAGTAGCGCCGCGAACATGCGGGGTATGTTCAACCGATAGCCTGACTCGGCGATCCTGTAGGCGAGCCCGGAGCCCGCGCCGGCGGTGCCCGCCGCAATCTCGGCCACCACCGCGCCGATCAGCGACAGGCCGCCGGCAATGCGCAGGCCGCCGAGAATATAGGGCAGCGCTGCTGGCAGCTTTAGAAAGCGCAGGGTTTGCGGCGGCGAGGCGCCGTAGAGCTGGAACAGCCCGGCGAGATTGCGATCGACCGAATTCAGCCCGAGCGTGGTGTTGGACAGCACTGGGAAGAAAGCGACGATGAAGGCGCAGACGACGACGGCGGTCTGCTGCTCCAGGTAGATCAGGAGCAGCGGCGCGATCGCGATCACCGGCGTTACCTGGAGGACCACAGCATAGGGGAATAGCGAATATTCCACCCATTTCGACTGGTTGAACAGCAGTGCCAGCGCGATGCCGCCGATGCAGGCGGCGGCAAAACCTTCAAGCGTGGTTGCAAGCGTGGTGGCAAGCGATTGCGACAGTACCGCCCAGTCCTTGATAAGCGTCAGGAAGATGACGGAGGGGGCCGGCAGCACGTAAGGCGGGATGTCCTTGATGCGGACCACGAGTTCCCAGGCCGCGAGGCCCGCGGCGAACACGATGACAGGAAGCAAGAAGCGCATCGCGCGTTGCGCGCCGGTCGGCCTAGTCGTGACGGTAGCTTGCGCGTTCATAGCGTCGACTGCCCCGAATAGGACGGCGCCAGCGCAGCCGAGACTTTCCGGCAATAATCGGAATAGGCGGCCGAGGTACGAAACTCCTCGCCGCGCGGCTCGACCGTCTCGATGCGGATATCGGCCTGGATACGGCCGGGCCGCGCGGTCATGACCACGACGCGCTGCGACAGATAGACGGATTCGAACACCGAATGGGTGACGAAGATGACGGTCTTGCGCAAGGACCGCCACAGCGCGAGCAGGTCGTTGTTGAGGCGAAAGCGCGTGATCTCGTCGAGCGCCGCGAACGGCTCATCCATCAGAAGAATATCGGGATCGGTGACCAGAGCGCGCGCCAGCGACACCCGCATCTTCATGCCGCCGGAAAGCTCCCGCGGAAAGGCTTCGGCAAAATCGGCGAGCCCGACGCTGGCCAGCGCGTCATCGACCCGCGCACGGGCTTCAAGCTTCGGCACGCGCGCGAGCTTCAGCGGCAGCCGCACGTTCTCGTGGACGCTCGTCCAGGGCATCAGGGTCGGCTCCTGAAACACGAAGCCGATGCCATGACCCGGCTGCACCTCGCCTTCATGGCGCGCCACCCGCACCGTACCTGATGACGGCGCACTGAGCCCGGCAATGAGACGTAGCGCCGTCGACTTGCCACAGCCGGACGGACCGAGCAGCGAAATGAATTCGCCCTTGCGCACGGCGAGATCGAGCGGGCCAAGCGCCATGACGCCGTTGTCGTAAGTCTTCGTCACGCCGCGCAGGCTGACGGCGAGAGCCGCCAGTCCGGCCTCGACCCCGGACGAAGTTTTGACCGATGACATCGACCTTGCGTTACGGCTTGCTCGGGCGCAGCTCGACGCCGACGCCCTTGTTGACGAAGCGCAGCGTATACGACTTGCGGAAGTCGAGATCGGGCTTCACGACGCCCGCCTTCACCATCTTGTTGAAGAAGGAGGTGTAGCGCTCGTCGCTCATCGCGCCGATGCCATTCTTCAACGACTCGCCGGAATCCACGATGCCGTATTCCTTCATCTTGGCGACGGAATAGGCGAGCAGCTCGTCGGTCATCTCCGGATTGAGCTCCTTGATCATGGCATTGCCGGCGGAATTGTCGCCATAGATGTAATTGTACCAGCCGATCATCGAGGCATCGACGAAGCGCTGCACCAGATCGGGCTTCTTCTCGACCATGTCGCGGCGGGTCTCGATCAGGGTCGAATAGGTGTTGAAGCCGTAATCGGCGAGCAGCAGCACGTTGGGCTTGAAGCCGGCCGCCTTCTCGACCGCGAACGGCTCGGAAGTGACATAGCCCTGCATCGCGCTCTTGGGGTTCGCGATGAAGGGCTGCGGATTGAAATTATAGGGCCGCACGTTCTTCTCGCTGAAGCCGTATTCGGACTTCAGCCACTGGAAGTAGCTGGTCATCCCCTCCTTGGAGACGAACAGCGTCAGCGGCTTGAGGTCCTCGATCTTGGCAACCTTGACGTCCGGCTGCGTCAGCATCACCTGCGGATCCTTCTGGAAGACAGCGGCGATCGTCACGACGGGGACGTTGTTGGCGACCGCATCGAACGACATCAGTGTGTTCGCGGCCATGAAGAAATCGATCTTGCCGGCGATCAGCAGCATCCGGTTATTCTCGTTCGGACCACCGGGGACGATGGTGACGTCGAGCCCGTAGCGCTTGTAGGTGCCGTCGGCGACCGCCTGGAAGAAGCCGCCATGCTCGGCCTCGGCGACCCAATTGGTGCCGAAGCTGACCTTGTCCAGCGTCTCGGCGCGCGCCGACACGACCGACACGAAAGCGGCCATCAAGCCCGCCGTTAACGCTCGCCGCAGATGAGAGGGGGTCATAATGGGGCTCCGTCGATCGCTTGTAGCCGATGTGAGGGCAACGCGATAAAACCACAAGAAGTTCGGGGACGCAGCCGGCCAGGCCGCGTCCCCTGATAACCCCAAATTACGCGACAAATTCGGGCAAAGAAACCTCGATGACGCCTTCCCGCGACTGGACCGAGATCCGCTGGGCCGATGCTGCCCTTGCGGACGCGTCGCGCTGGATCGCGGTGCTGCCGCTGGCGGCCACCGAACAGCATGGCCCGCATCTGCCGCTCGAAACCGATGTGCTGATCGCGGACGCCTATCTGGAGCGCGTGCGCGAGCTTCTGCCCGGGAATGTTCCGGTGACGTTCCTGCCCGTCGAACCAATCGGGATTTCCACCGAGCATATTAACTATCCGGGCACGCAGACGCTGCCGACCGACGTTGCGCTGAAGAGATGGGCCACGATCGGCGAGGACGTCGCGCGGCGCGGAGTGCGGAAGCTCGTCATCATCACCAGCCATGGCGGCAACAGCGCGGCCATGATGCTGGTCGCACAGGATCTGCGCGCGCATCACAAGCTGTTCGTGGTGACGACGTCATGGTCGCGGCTGTCGGGCGCGGACAAATTGTTCCCGGCCGAAGAAGTGCGCCACGGCATTCACGGCGGCGCGGTCGAGACCTCGATCATGCTGGCGCGCTATCCCGAACAGGTGCGCGAGGATGCGATCGCGGATTTTCCCGCGAGCAGCATCGCACTGGAGAAGCAGTATCGCTGGCTGTCGACGCAGCGGCCCGCACCGTTCGCCTGGCAGGCGCAGGATCTGAACGCCAGCGGCGCGGTCGGCAATGCCACGCTGGCCGTGGCTGGGAAGGGCGAGCAGCTCCTCGATCAGGGCGCGACGGCCTTTTGCGAGCTGCTGGCCGAGGTCGATAACTTCGACGTGAACAGGCTCGCCAAGGGCCCACTCGGCTAGCCCGCAACATCCTGTAATCATTGAGGAAAGAACGGAGCCTCGCGTCCGGATTCCTTGGATTCGAACCGGACGCGAAGGGCCTCCGTCCAACTGGGCAGGCGGGCCACAACGAACCGCCTCAACCCGGATGGAGTTTCAAATGTCGATCAAGACCAGGATTGCCGCCGTCGCGCTCGCTGCCCTCGCCGTCACCGGCAGCATCGTGTCCACCACCTCGCAGGCCGAAGCCAAGCAACCCGGCTGGGTCTGGGGTGTCGGCGCCGGCAACGCCACCGCCGCTGTGGTCGGCTCCGCGATCGCCGCCAGCAACGACCCCTATTATTACGGTTATCACCGCTGCGGCTGGGTCGCCCAGTACAACGCCTTCGGCCAGTACGTCGGCCGCGTTCGTACCTGCTACTGATTTGAGTACCTGAGGCCGGTCTCACGTGGATCCTGCGTCCGGCGCGGGCGCCTCATCCACCCCGTGTCGTGCTCCCGACCCGCCCGGTTGTCCCCCCCGGGCGGGTCATCCAATTTGGGCACGGGGAATTTGTTGCAGTCCCGTCACATAAGGATGCGAACCATCCCTACGGCAATCCGCGCTAGTCGCCATTGAGAATTAATCGCAATAAGGTTCGCAGCAAGCACAGGGACTTGGCTAGAAACTTGAGAAGACATCGCGTCGAATCGAGACCATCTCGCCCGATCGCGTGAGCAACCAAGACCTGATGACAGCACCGCTGCGAATCGGCAGGGATATCGCAGCGGATGGATACATTCGCGTTTGGGGACGTGCGTCTTGACGTTGAGAAGTCACCGACACCGGTACTTGCGGACAGCCGCAGCCATCGCCTCGGGTGTGCTGGCGTTGCCGGGCGCTGGCCTTGCGGCCGACCTCCCGCTGAAGGCGCGCGCGGCAAAGACCCTCTACGACTGGACCGGCTTCTATGTCGGCGGCCATTTCGGCTATGGCGATGCGAGCTTCGGGCCGAGCACCCACCCGCTGCCGGCGCAGGGTGTATTGCTGCCGCACAGCGCCACCGGACTGAACGGCGGCTATCAGCTCGGCTACAATCGGCAACTCGCCAACAACGTCGTTCTCGGCATCGAGGCGGACGCCACGTTTCCCGGCCCGCTGGACACGCCGGCACTCGAGCGAGACCCGCACCCCTTCAACACCGCCATCGATTATGTCGGCACCGTGCGCGGCCGCATCGGTTACGCGTTCGATCGCTTGATGCCCTATGTCACCGGCGGCTTCGCCTGGGGACACACCCATGTCGACATCAACGACCCCGGCCGTGGCGAGATCATCGCGCGCTCCGGGCACTACCAGACCGGCTGGACGGCCGGACTTGGTCTCGAATACGCCGTGAGCGGCAACTGGACCGCAAAGGCCGAGTACGAATATGTCGACTTGTCTCGTCGCACCTACGATCTGAGCAGCTTCGGCTTCGGCAACCTCGCCGTCGAGCCGCGCATCCACCTGTTCAAGCTCGGGTTGAACTATCAGTTCGGCGATACGCCCTGGATCGCGCCGGTCGACGGAAAAACCAAGCTTCCTGAGTCCGACGACTGGAACGTCCATGCGCAGACGACGCTGTTGCCGCAAGGCTATGGGCCGATCCACTCGCCCTATGCGAGCCCCCTCAGCCTACCCGGCGGCGGCCAGTTTCAGCAGACATGGACGACGACGGCGTTCCTGGGGGCGCGGCTTTGGGACGGAGGCGAGTTCTATTTCAATCCCGAACTTGCTCAAGGATTTGGCCTCAACGGTACGCTAGGCCTCGCCGGCTTCTCAAATGGCGAAGCGCAAAAGGCCGGCGCAGCGTTCCCAAAGATTCGCGCACAGCGCTACTTCCTCAAGCAGACTTTTGGACTTGGCGGCGAGCAGGAAGACGTCGCCGACGGGCCAAACCAGCTTGCCGGCAAGCGTGACATCGACCGCGTCACGCTGATCGTCGGCCGTTTTGCGATCGGCGACTTCTTCGACGGCAATGCCTACGCGAAGGACCCGCGCGCCGACTTCATGAACTGGGCGATGTGGGCCTCGGGCGCCTACGACTTCCCCGCCGATCTGCCTGGCTACACCCGCGGCGCCGTCGTCGAGCTCAACCACAAGGATTGGGCGGTGCGCGCCGGACTGTTCCAGGTCCCTGATGCGCCCAACAGCGACGTGCTGAACTTCAAGACCGGCGGCGCCCTCGTCGAGTTCGAGGAGCGCCATTCGATCTTCGAGCAGCCCGGCAAATTGCGCGTCGGCGCCTTCGCCAATAGCGGCAATATGGCGAACTACCGCGAGGTGCTGGACCTGGCGGCCGCCAACCCGGCACTCGACATCAACAATATCGCCACCGCGACCCAGCGCACCCGGCCCAAACATGGCTTCTATGTCAATCTCGAACAGCAGATCTTCAACGACGTCGGACTATTTGCCCGCGCGAGCTGGAACG
Source organism: Bradyrhizobium sp. NAS80.1 (assembly GCF_001908205.1). GTDB lineage: Bacteria > Pseudomonadota > Alphaproteobacteria > Rhizobiales > Xanthobacteraceae > Bradyrhizobium. The sequence continues at coordinate 57,742 of NZ_LGHL01000035.1, read as the reverse complement.
ACGGCCAGAACCAGATCCTGTCCTTCACCGACATCGATCGCAGCCTCTCCGGCGGCTTGTCGATCAAGGGCAGCCGCTGGGGCCGGCCGGACGACACGATCGGCATCGGCGGCGCTATCAACGGCCTGTCGGCGGCGCATCGCGATTTCCTGGCGGCCGGCGGCTTCGGTCTCCTGATCGGGGACGGCCAGCTCAACTATCGCACCGAACGCATCCTCGAGGCCTACTACGCCTATTCGGTGGTCAAGAACGTCACCCTCACAGCGGACTATCAGTTGGTCGTAAACCCGGCCTATAACGCCGACCGTGGGCCGGTCTCGATATTCTCAGGCCGCTTGCACGCCGAATTCTAGCCCAGGGACGGGCCGCATGAAGCCGAGAGATATCCGCACGGCCGCGATCGGCCGGGCGCTGCGCCCCAATGTCTGGGATGTCGTGGCACTGATCCTGGTGATCGGCGCCATGGTGCTGATCGTCTACGGCGGCGAGCAGACTACTGCGCCCCTGTCCGAGCTGGAACGCACGCCGGTCACGCTCGATCCGGCAAACCTGCCGCTCTACGCGCTGCGTACCGTCCTGCGCATGCTGCTTGCGATCGTCTGTTCGACGGTTTTCACCTTCATCTACGCGGCAATCGCCGCCAAAAGCCGGCGCGCGGAGATGGTCATGATCCCGGTGCTGGACATCCTCCAGTCCGTGCCGATCCTGGGCTTCCTCACCTTCACCGTCGTCTTTTTCATGAATCTGTTTCCGAGCCAGGTGCTCGGCGCCGAGCTCGCCTCGGTGTTTGCGATCTTCACGAGCCAGGCCTGGAACATGACCTTCAGCATGTACCAGTCGATTCGTAACGTACCGAAGGATCTGGAAGAGGCCACGCAGAGCTTTCATCTGTCGGGCTGGCAGCGCTTCTGGCGCCTCGACGTACCCTTCGCGATGCCCGGACTGATCTGGAACGCGATGATGTCGATGTCGGGCGGCTGGTTCTTCGTGGTCGCCTCGGAAGCGATCACCGTCGGCAACACCACAGTGACCTTGCCAGGCGTCGGTTCCTATGTCGCGCTGGCGATCCAGCAGCAGGATTTGCCGGCGATCTTCTACGCGATCCTGGCGATGCTGCTGGTCATCATCGCCTATGATCAATTGCTGTTTCGTCCCATCGTCGCCTGGGCGGACAAATTCCGCTTCGAGCAGACAGCCTCGGGCGAGGCTCCTACGTCCTGGATGCTCGACCTGTTTCGCCGCACCCGCGCCCTCCGCGCCCTCACGCTGCCCTTTTCAACCCTCAATCGCGCAATTTCCAACCTGCGTGTCTCGCTGCCAGACCTGCAGCCCGCAGCCAAGGCAAGGAACCAGCCGTCGCGCTTGATCGACGCGCTCTGGATCGCGCTCATCCTCGCCGGTACAGCCTATGCTGGCTGGCTTACGTATCGCTATCTCTCGGCCAGGCTTGGCTTGGCCGATGTCCTCATCGTGATCCGCGACGGGCTGATCACGCTGTTGCGCGTCGTCGTGCTGATCGGCCTCGCGACGCTGATCTGGGTGCCGGTCGGCGTCTGGATCGGACTGCGGCCGAAACTGGCCGAACGCATCCAGCCGCTGGCGCAGTTTCTTGCTGCGTTTCCCGCCAATCTTGCCTTCCCCGTCTTCGTCGTTGCCATCGTCACCTTCAAGCTCAACCCCAATGTCTGGTTGAGTCCGCTGATGATCCTGGGCACGCAGTGGTACATCCTGTTCAACGTCATCGCGGGCGCGAGCGCTTTTCCGACGGATTTGCGCGAGGCGGCCAGCAGCCTCCACCTCGGTGGATGGCGCTGGTGGTTCAAGGCGATCCTGCCCGGCATCTTTCCTTATTACGTCACTGGCGCGATCACCGCTTCAGGCGGCTCCTGGAACGCCTCGATCGTCGCGGAGGTCGCAAGCTGGGGCGACACGCATCTGAGGGCGACGGGCGTTGGCGCCTATATCGCGTCGGCGACAGAAGCCGGCGACTTTCCGCGCGTCATTCTCGGAATCGCCACGATGTGTATCCTGGTGACGCTGTTCAATCGTCTGGTCTGGCGGCCGCTCTATGCCTTTGGCGAGCGCCGCCTGCGGCTCGGCTGACGAGGAGGCAATCATGCTCGACCAACCCCCTGCCCTCATCGATATCCGCGGTGTGTGCCGATCGTTTCCCAAGGGCAGCGGCGAGGAGCTGCTGGTCCTGGAGAAAGTCGACCTCACGATCCGGTCGGGCGAGATCGTGGGATTGCTCGGACGCTCGGGTTCCGGCAAGTCCACGTTGCTGCGAATCATTGCCGGCCTGGTCAAGCCATCCTCGGGCCAGGCAACCTGCCGGGGCCAATCGATCATCGGGCCGCCGAACGGCGTCGCAATGGTGTTCCAGTCGTTCGCGCTGTTTCCCTGGTTGACGGTGCTCCAGAACGTTGAGCTCGGGCTGGAGGCACTCGGCGTCGATGCCAATGAACGGCGCAACCGTGCGCTGGCGGCGATCGACCTGATCGGCCTCGACGGATTCGAGTCGGCCTTTCCCAAGGAGCTGTCGGGCGGCATGCGCCAGCGCGTCGGCTTTGCTCGTGCGCTGGTCGTGCACCCAGACTTGATGCTGATGGACGAGCCGTTTTCGGCGCTCGATGTGCTGACCGCCGAAACGCTGCGCACCGATTTGATCGATCTCTGGATGGAAGGTCGCTTGCCGATCAAGTCGATCCTGATGGTGACGCACAATATCGAGGAGGCGGTCCTGATGTGCGATCGCATCCTGGTGTTCTCGTCAAACCCGGGACGTGTTGCCGCGGAGATCAAGGTCGAACTGCACCATCCGCGCAACCGGCTCGATCCGCATTTCCGCCAGCTCGTAGACAGCATCTACGCGCGCATGACTCAGCGCGCGGAGCCCAAGACGCCTTCCCTCGAAGGCATTCCCGGCTCCGGCGTCGGCATGACCCTGCATCACGTGTCGTCCAACGTGCTGTCCGGCCTGATCGAGACGCTGGCGGGACCGCCCTATTACGGACATGCCGACCTGCCGGTGCTCGCAAGCCAGCTCCAGCTCGAGGCCGACGAGATCCTCCACCTTGGCGAATCCCTCCAGCTCCTGCGCTTTGCCCAGCTCAGCGAGGGCGACCTGATGCTGACGGAAGCCGGCAAACACTTCGCCAATCTCGAGACCGATGCCCGCAAGAAGCTGTTCGCCGAACATCTTGTCACCTACGTGCCGGTGATGGGATTGATCCGCCGCGTGCTCGACGATCGTCCCTCGCATACCGCGCCTGCCGCGCGGTTCCGCAACGAGCTCGAAGACTACATGTCCGAGGACTATGCGGACGAGACGCTGAAGACAGTGGTGTCCTGGGGCCGTTATGCCGAGCTGTTCGCCTATGACGAGCAGTCCGAAACGTTCAGCCTGGAAAACCCCGGCGAGAGCGGCTGAGCCGCGCCTGCGACAATTTGGTCGGAACCGGGCAAACCGCGTATCAAGTTCATATATAAAGGCTTCGGTCCGGCGTCCGCCGGGCCGATACCTTTCCATTGCGCACAATGTTGTCCGTCGAACTCATCATCGTCGCCGTCCTGATCGTCATCAACGGCCTTCTGTCCATGTCCGAGCTGGCGGTGGTCTCGTCCCGCCCGGCCCGGCTCTCGCTGCTCGCCGCCAAGGGCGTGCGCGGCGCCGAGCAGGCGCTGACGCTGGCCGCCGATCCCGGAAAGTTCCTGTCGACGGTGCAGATCGGCATCACGCTGGTCGGCGTGCTCTCGGGCGCATTCTCCGGCGCGACGCTCGGGCAGCGACTGTCACAATGGCTGGTCGAGCTCGGCCTGTCCTCCGGCATTGCCGACATCGTCGGCGTCGGCATCGTTGTCACGCTTATCACCTATGCGACGCTGATCGTCGGCGAGCTGGTGCCGAAACAGGTGGCCCTGCGCGACCCCGAAAGCATCGCGGTCAAGGTCGCGCCCGCCATGCATGCTCTGGCGCGAATCTCGCTGCCGCTCGTGTTTCTTCTCGATGTCTCCGGCAAGCTGATCCTCACGCTGCTCGGCCGCGGCGGCAAGGCCGAGGAGAAGGTCTCGGAGGACGAGATCCATCACCTCGTCAGCGAAGCCGAAAGCGCGGGCGTGCTCGAGCCCGGCGAGAAGGAGATGATCGCCGGTGTGATGCGGCTCGGTGACCGGCCGGTCGGCGCGGTGATGACGCCGCGCACCGACGTCAACGAGATCGACCTGAACGATGCGCCGGAGGCCATCCATGAGATCATCGTGAAGAGCCCGCATTCACGCTTTCCCGTCTCGGACGGCGATCGCGACAAGCCGATCGGCGTGCTCCAGGCCAAGGACCTGCTGATCGCCTACATGAATGAACGCACGCCGGATCTGCGCGCCCTCGTGCGCGAAGCGCCCGGCATTCCGGCGTCGGCAGATGCCCGCGACGTGCTGGCCATCCTGAAAGCTGCTCCCGTTCACGTCGGTCTCGTCTATGACGAGTACGGTGCCTTCGAAGGCATTGTGACTGCCGCCGACATCCTCGAGTCGATCGTCGGCGCCTTCCATTCCGAGGAAGGGCCGCCGGAGCCGGCCTATGTCAGGCGCGCCGACGGCTCGCTGCTGATCTCCGGCTGGATGCCGGTCGACGAGTTCGGCGAGTTGCTCGGCATCGAGCTGCCGCCGCACCGTTACAACACGGTGGCGGGCCTGGTGCTGCAACAGTTCAGCATGCTGCCCAACGTCGGCGATGCCTTCGACTTCGGCGACTGGCACATCGAGGTCGTCGATCTCGACGGACGGCGGATCGACAAGATTCTCGCGAGCCGGCGCGGCGAGATAGAGACGGGGTGAGCTTCGCTCTCAACTGTCGTCCCCGATCTGCGCTTCTCTTGTCCGGGACGACAGTTGAGTTTGCGGCGCGAGCTCGCGTCACACGCAGAGCCCTCACCCGAACCTCACCCCGATCCGCTTCTCCTTGCGCCAGACCACCGTGCAGGACAGGTGCGTTCCGTCAGCCTGGATGAACAGGGTAAAATGCTCGGGGATGCCGACCGGGCTGGTGACGTTGAGGGCTGCGCCGGTGTCGGAGAAATTGCGGACGGTGCAGTCGGTCGCGCCGCCGCCGAACTCGATGGTTCCGGCCTTCAATACGCGATGCCTGGCTTTGTTGCGTCGCTCATCCATGGGGCCAGTTTACACCGGAAGCTGACACAGACGTTAAGATGGGCTCCGGCCTCCACGAATTTGTGCCGCCTCGGGACGCGGCGGCATCGTACGTGGACCAGAACGTCATAGCGCCGGCTGGAACGTCTCCGCCCGGGCCATCCGCCAGGCGTCCCGGAACCGCGGGTCCTCCGTGCCTTCGAGCAACACGCCCGGGCGTAGCGCGGGATAGAGCTGCGCGAAGGATTTCACGTCGGTCGTCGACTTACGCTGTGTGAAGTGGATCGGGCGCAGCTCCTGCGGATGTTCGAGACCGGCCGCGGCAATCAGCTCGGTCAGCGAGTGCAGCGTCGCGTGGTGGTAGTTGTGCACGCGGTCGATCTTGAGCGGCACGTAGAGCGCGCGCGCACGTGTCGGGTCCTGCGTCGCAACCCCGGTCGGGCAGCGATCGGTGTGGCAGCTCAGCGACTGGATGCAGCCGAGCGAGAACATGAAACCGCGCGCCGAATTGCACCAGTCGGCGCCGAGCGCCATCGCCCGCGCCATGTCGAAGGCGGTGGCGATCTTGCCGGACGCACCGATCTTGATGCGGTCGCGCGCATTGATGCCGACCAGCGCGTTGTGGACGAAATTGACGCCCTCGCGCATCGGCATGCCCAGATGATCCATGAACTCCAGCGGCGCGGCGCCGGTGCCGCCTTCATTGCCGTCGACGACGATGAAATCCGGATAGATGCCGGTCTCCAGCATCGCCTTGCAGATCGCCAGAAACTCCCAGGGATGGCCGATGCACAGCTTGAAACCGGCCGGCTTGCCACCGGAGAGGCGGCGCATCTCGGCGATGAACTGCATCATGCCCGTCGGCGTGGAGAAGGCGCGGTGCGAGGCCGGCGAGATGCAATCCTCACCCATCGCGACGCCGCGGATCTTGGAAATCTCCTCCGAGACCTTCGCCGCCGGCAGCACGCCGCCATGGCCCGGCTTTGCGCCCTGGCTGATCTTGAGCTCGACCATCTTGATCTGGTCTTCGGTGGCGACGCGCGCGAACGCCTCCGGATCGAAGGTGCCATCGAGATGACGGCAGCCGAAATAGCCGGAGCCGATCTCCCAGATGATGTCGCCGCCCATCTCGCGGTGATACGGGCTGACGCCGCCCTCGCCGGTGTCGTGCGCGAAGCCGCCCTTTTTCGCGCCGGCATTGAGCGCACGCACGGCATTGGGGCTGAGCGCGCCAAAGCTCATTGCCGAGATGTTGAACACCGAGGCCGAATAGGGCTTGGTGCATTCCGGACCACCGATCATGACGCGGAATTTCTCCGCGGCGTGCGCCTTCGGCGCGACCGAGTGATGCATCCACTCATAGCCCTCGCGATAGACGTCCTCTTGCGTGCCGAACGGCCGCTTGTCGAGCTGCATCTTGGCGCGCTGATAGACCACCGCCCGGATGTCGCGCGAGAATGGCATCCCGTCCTTCTCGCTCTCGAAGAAGTACTGCCGCATCTCGGGCCGTATCTCCTCGAGCAGGAAGCGGATATGCGCCGAGATCGGGTAGTTGCGCAGGACCGCGTGACCTTTTTGCAGGAGATCGCGCACGCCGAGCAGAGTCAGCCCGCCGAAGATCACGATCGGAGTGACCAGGATGTCGAAGGCCTTTCGATCGGCAATGCCTACACCGATCAGAAGTGCGGTGACCACCGCGCAGATCGTCAGGATGATGTAGCGCGGCGAGAACGGAAGGAGCAGGGTTTCCATGATCCCCTCTTCGAGGGGGCCCCTGGGCTGATTGTGCATCTTGTTATCATGGGCCACGATCACATCCCTCCAGTCAGAATGACGGGGTACGACACGCCCTCGCCACGTCTATTGGATATGACGCGAGCCTGTCTTGAGGCTACCGAATCCGGATGCTGCAAATCAATCCATCCAGGCCGGGACCTTTTCAATCCATCCAGGCCGGGACCTTTTGCAGTGCAATAGTTTCAAATGAAATGACAAATCAGTGACTGTGTGGCTGGGCCTCGTGCGGGATGACGCCGTGCCGCTCGAGACCACCCTGCGTCAGCCAGGCATCGGTGCTCGCGATAGCGCGCGCGATGTGCTCGTCGGTGCGCGAGAAATCGTAAGGTGACCCGACCAGCGGACAAAGCGGTGGCACCACGACATATTCGATGTCGGACGCCAGCCCTTCGAGCTCCGCCACCAGCTGCCGCGCGATCAGCAGCGTCAGTGCATGCAGCGCGTTGGCGACGGCCCCCACCGGGGGGATGCTCGACCGCACAAGCGTGGCCGGTTGGCAGCACGACCAGCCGTTTTGCGCCTTTCGCGACCGCGACCCGGACGGGTGTGTTCGACGAAATCGCACCGTCGGCAAGGAACCGATTGCGGTAATGGACCGGCGTGAAAGCGCCGGGGATCGCGGTGGACGCCAGGATCGCTTCCACCGCCGGCCCTTCCGACAGCACCACGCTGTCTCCCGAGACGAAATCGGTGGTGACGATGTGCACGGGCAGCGCGGCATCCTCGAGGTTGCGATAGGGCAGACGGTCCTCAACCAGCTTGCGGATGCCGTCATGGGGAATCAGAAAATCCCGCCGCCACATGAATCCGGCGAGGCTTCGCCAGGTGACCGGGAAGACGTCATGACGCTTGAGGCCACGCCAGACCGCTTCAAGCCCGAGCACGCCCTTGAGCGAGGGATCGCCGGCATAATAGGCGCCATTGATCGCGCCGACGCTGGAGCCGACCACGAGATCGGCAACAACTCCATGCTTGGCCAGCGAATGCATCATGCCGACCTGGATCGCCCCGAAACTGCCGCCGCCCGCCAGCACGAAGGCGGTCGGTTTTGGCGGACGGCCATGGTCGTTCACGGACAAGACGTGCACAGCTCCCCCCAGCTCTCGCGTTGCAACATCGAGGCGAGATTTTGGCGCGAGCTTATAGCAGCGCCCGCGCGAGCGGCGCTAATAACAATGTCGGGGGAGAGAGGTGAGCGGGGAAGTACTGATGACTAGCGAGTGTGAGATGACGGCCACACACTAAACTGCCGTCCAGGCGAACACCGGAACGGCAGGAAAGTCAGCTTTGGCGAGCGGCTCTACCGCTCCACGAACGCCTTCTCAATCACGAAGTGCCCGGCTTGTTGCCGGAGCCCTCGATGAAATCGCGGCCTTCGAACATCACTTTCAGCTCTTCCAGCATCGCCGGGCTGCCGCACATCATGATGCGGTCGGTTGCGATGTCGAGCGGGCCCTGGCCGATGTCGTTGAAGATCTGCTCGGAGTTGATGAGGTCGGTGATGCGGCCGCGGTTGCGGAACGGCTCGCGGGTCACGGTCGGATAATAGACGAGCTTCTCCGACAGCAGCGGCCCGAACAGCTCATCTTCGCGCAAGCCGGCGACGAGCTTCTCGCCATAGGCGAGCTCGGAGACCTGACGGCAGCCATGCACCAGCACGATGCTCTCGAACTGGTCGTAGACCTCGGGGTCCTTGATCAGGCTCGCGAACGGCGCGAGCCCGGTGCCGGTCGAGAGCAGCATCAGCCGCTTGCCGGGGATGAGATTGTCGGTGATCAGCGTGCCGGTCGCCTTGCGGCCGACCAGGATGGTGTCACCTTCCTTGATCTTCTGGAGGCGCGAGGTCAGCGGACCGTCCTGAACCTTGATCGAGAAGAACTCGAGCTCTTCCTCGTGATTGGCGCTCGCCATGCTGTAGGCGCGCAGCAGCGGGCGGCCGTCGACCTCGAGGCCGATCATGGCGAACTGGCCGTTCTGGAAGCGGAAGCCGGTATCGCGCGTGGCGCGGAAGCTGAACAGCGTGTCGGTCCAGTGCTGGACGGAAAGAACCTTCTCTCGGTAAAACGCGCTCATGATTTTCGATATTCCGAATAATTGCGGTTTTAGGACAAAAGCGTCGCCCGGCCCCTGAAACGAGGCGGACACCATTTGCCATGGCGGAGGATTTCGCGTGTGTGATCTACGCCATTGAGACCAATAATCAACCTCGTTCCGCATGCAATTGATGCTGGTCAAACCGGCATTTGCGGCGGAAATGGTCAGATCATTAACGAATCTGCTGCCGGGCGCGCGCGGAGGGCAATTTCTTTTCCCTCCAGAGCTCGATTGCAGCACTTAATTTCCAGCGCGCTCGCGAGAATTTCATTAAGAATAGCTCTGATTTTCACCCCGGTTTGGCGCCGTTTCCCGCATTTTTGCGGCTTTTGGCGACAGGAACGACTGAAGCACATGGCAGGCGGCGAACGCATGTTCATCCAGGCGATCCGGCGCTATTGCGCGAACCATGGCATCGCGGTCGACGTCCGCTCCAGCGGCTGGCTGATCGCGATGCGCCGGGACGGGACGCACCGCTTCGCCTTCGGCTACGACATCGGCCTCAACAGCGCCATCGCCCACCGCCTCGCCAACGACAAATCAGCCACCGCCGAGGCGCTGGCGCTGGCGGACGTGCCCTGCGTTCCCCATCACCTCTTCCTCAATCCGAGCATGGGCGTGCACGTCGCCGGTGCCCATTGGCGTGAAGCGATGCTGGCGCTGCTCGCGCAACATCCGCAGGGCGTCGTGGTGAAGCCGAACGAGGGGACATCGGGCCGCGCGGTGTTCAAGGCGACGAACCGCGACGAACTCGATCGCGCCGTGACCGAGGTTTTTTCATCGAGCCTCGGCCTCGTGATCGCGCCTTATGTCGAGATCGAGGACGAGGTCCGCGTGATCCTGCTCGATTGCAGGCCGATGATCGTCTACCGCAAGGAGCGCCCGTCGGTCGTTGGCGACGGGGAGCATACATTGCGTGAACTCGCCACTCGGGCAGGACACGACAGTCAGCTCCGCGAACTCACCGCGCACGAGGTGAACGCGATCGTCCCGACGGGCGAGCAGCGCATCCTGAATTGGCGGCACAATCTCGACGCCGGCGCACGGCCGGTTCTTCTGGAGGATGGTGAGGTCAGCGCGGCCTGCGCAAACCTCGCCATCGACGCCGCCAACGCGATCGGGATCACCTTCGCCTCGATCGACGTGGTCCGCGTCGAAGGCGAGTGGCGTGTGCTGGAGATCAACTCTGGCGTGATGATGGAGGCGCTGGCGAAGCTGCATCCGGAGCTGGTGCAGGCGACGTACGATGCGGCGCTGGATCGAGTGTTTGAAAATTAGCAGCTGCGAACCCGCTGCACCCTCTCCCCTTGTACAAGGGGAGAAGGGAAGGCAGCGAGTTTGCGGCGCGACGCGAGCGATTAATTATTCGCGCTCGCCGAATCGTCCATCGCCTTGAACGCCTCTTCGAGCTGCAGCGAAATCGGCACGTTCAGCCGTTCGCCGGTCGGAAGCCGCGCGGTGAACCATTTGTTATAGAGCGGGATGAGGTCGTGGTTGGAGCCGAGCTTGCGGAAGGCGCGCTCGACCAGGGCTGAGAGCTGCGGCTCGCCCTTCCTGAACATGATGCCGTAGGGATCGTAGGACAGGTAATCGCCGGTAACGCGGAACTTGTCCTGCGCCTTGTGGCGCACGATCAGGCCGGAGAGCAGGATGTCGTCGGTCGCGAACGCATCGGCCTTGCCGTCGACGAGCATCTGGTAGGACTGCTCGTGATCGGCGCCGACGGCGATGTTCAGCCCCAAAGAGAACTTCTTGTCGGCCGCCCGTATCGCCTGCTCGTTGGTGGTGCCCTTCGTCACCACGATGGTCTTGTCCTTCAGATCGGTCAGCGACTGGACGCTGGACGCCTTCGGCACCATCAGCTTGGTGCCGGCGACGAACATCAGGGGCGAGAACGCGACGCGCTTGCCACGCTCGGCATTGGCCGTGGTCGAACCGCACTCCAGGTCGATCTTGTTCTGCAGCACCGCATCGATGCGGTCATCCGAGGTGACCTTGACGTAGTCGATCTTCAGATTGGGATCGTCGACCTCGACGCCGATCTCCTCGACGATGGCCTCGCAGAGCTCGAGGCTGTAGCCGATTGGACGGTTGGCTTGATCGAGGAAGGAGAACGGCGGCGAGCTCTCGCGATAGCCGAGCCGCACCGTGTGGCTGCTCTTGATGGCCGACAGCGTCGGGCTAAGCCCTTCGGTGCCTGCGCTCTGAGCCAAGGGGCCGGTTGCCAGCAGACACGCTGCCAGTAACAGGCTGCCCGAAATCGCCGTTGAAAGGCGCATGACGCACTCCCGTCAATGGCCGGCCATCGCGGGCACTTCGCCGGGCACCATGTCGCCGGGCACGGCCTCGCCCGGTCCCAACGCGTGCTCGGGCCCGAGCTCGCCCTCCCACTTCGCGACCACCGCGGTCGCGAGCGAGTTGCCGATCACGTTGGTGGCGCTACGGCCCATGTCGAGGAAGGTGTCGATGCCCATGATCATCAGCAGGCCCGCCTCAGGAATGCCGAACTGGGCGAGCGTAGATGCGATCACCACCAGCGAGGCACGCGGCACGCCGGCGACGCCCTTCGAGGTGATCATCAGCGTTGCCAGCATGGCGAGTTGCGTCGCAAGCGACATCTCGATGTGGTAGGTCTGCGCGATGAAGATGCTGGCGAAAGTGCAGTACATCATCGTGCCGTCGAGGTTGAAGGAGTAGCCGAGCGGCAGCACGAAGCTCGAGATCCGCGACGAGGCGCCGAAGCGGTTGAGCCCCTCCAGCGTCTTCGGATAGGCCGCTTCCGAGCTCGCGGTCGAGAACGCGATCATCAGCGGCTCACGGATCAGCCGCAACAGATGGCTGTATCGCGGCCCGATCACGATGAAGCCGACGATGACCAGAATGCCCCACAGGAGCAGAAGCGAGAGATAGAAGCCGCCCATGAAGACGATGAGCTTCCAGAGCACCAGCAGGCCGTTCTTGGCCACGGTCGCTGTGATGGCGGCCCACACCGCGAGCGGCGCGAACAGCATCACGTAGCTGGTGACCTTGAGCATGATGTGGGAGATGTCGTCAATCAGTGCCAGGATCGGCTTGGAGCGCTCGGGCATCGCGCCCATCGCTACCGAGAAGAACACGGCGAAGATCACGATCTGGAGGATTTCGTTCTGCGCCATCGCGTCCGCGATCGAGGTCGGGATCAGATGGGTCAGGAATTTCTCGATCGAGAAGGCCGAGATGGGAAGGCCGGTCGCCTGCGCCTTGTCAGGCAGCGTGCCGGGGAAATTCGCGCCGGGCTGAAGCAGATTGACCATGATAAGGCCCAGCATCAGCGACACGAAGGAGGCGCTGATGAACCAGCCCATGGTCTTGGCGAAGATGCGTCCGAGCTTGGCGCCCGAGCCCATATGGGCGATGCCGCCGACCAGGGTCGCGAACACCAGCGGCGCGATGATCATCTTGATCAGGCGCAGGAACATCATGGCGATCAGGTTGATGGACGAAGCCCAGTCGGCTCGCGTATCGGGCAGGAAGTTGTAAATCGCCGAGCCCATGACGATGCCCAGCACCATCGCGGCCAGAATGTATTGCGTAAACCTGTTGGACATAGTTTACCCCCGCGTACACCGGCGCTTCATGATGTCGCAGATGCGACGACGAAGCAACACGCTTGGCGTGCACTAGCGACGGCGAGATGTTCCCGTTGCGAAACTGAAGGCGGCGATCTAGCTTTCACGCAGCGCACAACGAATGTGGCCTGCACGTTTTCCTTGCTGCGGCTGCATCAATGACCGTCAAACACGCTAGGAGGGAAACGCTATGAGCGGCAGCATCAATCGCCAGATCCTTCTGGTTGAAAAGCCCAGCGGCAAGCTCGGTTCCGAACACTTCAAGATGGTCGAAGGCGCGATGCCTGAGCCGAAGGACGGCGAGGCCTTGCCGCGCGTGCGCTACATCTCGCTCGATGCCGCCAACCGCGCCTGGATGCACGGCGCGACCTATCGCTCCGCGGTCGAAGCCAACAGCGTGATGGCCGGCGGCGCCATCGCCGAGGTCGTCAGCTCGAAAGCGCCGGATCTTGCGCCCGGCGACATCGTGTTCGGCGACACCGGCTGGCAGGAGTTTGCCGCGGTGCCGGCGAAGCATCTCACAAAAATGCCGAAGCTGGAGCCGATGACGCATCTGCTGAGCGTGTTCGGCATTGCCGGCCTCACCGCCTATTTCGGCTTGCTGGAAGTCGGCAAGCCCAAGGAGGGCGAGACCGTCGTGGTTTCGGCGGCCGCAGGCTCGGTCGGCTCGATCGTCGGTCAGATCGCCAAGATCCGGGGATGCCGCGTGGTCGGCATCGCCGGCGGCGCCGACAAGTGCAGCTGGCTGACCTCCGAGCTCGGCTTCGATGCGGCCGTCGATTACAAGGACGGCGCGGTATTCAAGGCGTTGCGTGCGGCCGCGCCGAAAGGCATCGACGTCTATTTCGACAATGTCGGTGGCGACATTCTCGAAGCCTGCCTTCCGCAGATGAACAATTACGGGCGCATCGCCTGCTGCGGCGCGATCTCGCAATATGACGGCGTGCCGTCGGCGCACGGCCCGCGCGGCGTGCCCGGGCTGATCGTGGTGAATCGGCTCGTCATGCAGGGCTTCATCGTGATGGACTACATGAAGGAGAGCCCGCGTGCGCTCGCCGACCTGCAAGCCTGGGTCAAGTCCGGCAAGCTGAAGGTGCAGGAAGATATCATCGATGGATTGGAGAACACCCCGAAAGCGCTGATCGGATTGCTTGCGGGCGAGAACCGCGGCAAGCGCATGGTCAAGCTCTGACGACGTGGTTTCGTCGCAACTGCACCGGCATATTCTACTTGCGGTAGCTGGCAAAGCGGCCAATGATGCCGCACGCGAGGCATTATTCGCGACAATACATTTGCATCACATTGATTTTCCGTCGGCGTTCCCGACAGGGCAGGATCACTCAGATGTTCAACACGTTGAAACATATTTCGACGCGAAAAGCGCTGCTGGCGGCGGCACTCTTCGCAGCTGCAACAAGCGCATTCGCGCAGATGCCAACCGACGCGCAGAAGGCCGCTATCCGCTCTTCGTGCCGATCAGACTACGAGGCGCATTGCGCCAGCGTCCCGCCCGGCGGCGAAGCATCGTTGCAATGTCTCCAGAGCCACATGTCCAGCCTGTCATCGGGATGCCAGAGCGCTGTGCGCGCGATCGAGCCTGCGGCCGTGCCAAAGACCGAAGCCGCGCCGGCCAAATCTGAACCTGCGAAGACCGAGACGGCTCCTGCTGCCGCTGAACCGGCGGCCAAGCCGGCCGCCGCAGCCGCCCCCAAGGCCGCGGCGCCAAAACAGCCGAGCAGCGCCCAGGTCGCGGCGGTCAAGAGCGCCTGCCGCGCCGACTATCCCAAGGTCTGCGCCGGCGTACCGCCGGGCGGCGCACCCGCGCTCGAATGCCTGGAGAAGAGCAAGGCGAAGGTGTCGGCCGCCTGCGCCAAGGCCGTGAATGCCGCGTCCGGCGGCGGCGCAGCAGCAACGGCAGCGCCTGCAGGCGCAGCTCCTGCGGCAGCGGCACCGGCGACTGCGCCTGCCGTGATCGTTCTGCGCCCGTTGCGGCCGCGCGAGGAGCTGTTCATCGTCCGATCGGCTTGCGGCGCCGACATCCGCACGCTGTGCGCGGGCGTCCAGCCCGGCGGCGGCCGCATCGTGCAATGCATCGCGAGCAATACCGCAGCGCTGTCGCCGGCCTGCAAGGACGTGCTGGCGCCGTTCGCGGCGCGATGAGGCGCCGGGCGTTTGCGCGCCAAACGCGGATCGATAATCGGCGGCCGCGTGTGAATGAATTTTCGCGCGCCTGCCGCGACAAACCTTTTGCCGATATGCGATTTCAATCATGTCCAGACCGGGAGAAAGACATGCGTTCACTGCTGCTCATCGCTTCCGCGCTCCTCGCCTTCTCGGCGACCATGACGTTCGAGGCCACCGACGCCAACGCGGTCGTGTGCGCCCGCGGCGTCTATCGCGCCGGCTGCGCCGGGCCGAACGCCGCTGTCGTCGTCCGCAAGCCAGTTCCGGCGGTCCGCTGCACCACCGTGCTGGTGAACGGGGCTTGGGTGAAGCGCTGCGTCTGACGCGTGGATGGCCAAGCCCGCACGGTTTGGCTATGTTCCCCTGATGGTTTCGGGCACACGCCATACGCGTGTCCGAGAGCGAGCTGCGGCGCGCCTCACCTTGCCGATAATTCCGCTGGCGCCGGACGCCGGAGCACATTAGTCTGCCCCTAAATAGTAAGTATACTGTCAATTACGGAGGCAAACGTTGCGGATCGCCGTGATCGGCGGAGGGCCCGGCGGGCTCTACTTCGCCTATCTCTGGAAGAAGCGGCACCCCGAGGATCAGGTCGACCTGTTCGAACAGAACCCGGCCGACGCAACCTGGGGCTTTGGCGTCGTGTTCTCCGACCAGGCGCTGGAATTCCTGCGCGCCGACGACCCCGAAACGGTCGACGCGATCGCACCGCATATGGAAAGCTGGGAGAACATCACGCTCAACCTGCACGGCGATAGCGTCGCCATCGACGGCGTCGGCTTCTCCTCGATCGGACGGCTCGAGCTCCTCAGGTTCCTGCAACAGCGCGCGCTCGATGCCGGCGTCACCGCGCGCTTCGACACGCCAATTCAAGCGATCGACCAGCTCAACGGCCATGACCTGATCGTCGCCGCCGACGGCCTGAACTCGCTGGTGCGCCGCGCTTTCGAGGGCGATTTCGGCACCTCGCTGTCCTACTCCTCCAACAAGTTCGTCTGGTACGGCACTTCGAAGTACTTCGACACGCTGTCGCAGACTTTCGTCGAGACCGACCGCGGCGCCTTCAACGCCCATCACTACCGCTACTCGCCGACCATGAGCACGTTCCTGGTCGAATGCGACTACGCGACCTGGCAGGCCTATGGCTTCGCCTACAAGGACGTCGAGCAGTCCAAGGGCGTTTGCGAGGAGGTATTTGCAGACACGCTCGGCGGCCACTGCCTCGTCTCCAACAAATCGGTCTGGCGCAACTTTCCCTGGGTCTGGAACGAGCATTGGTCCTTCAAGAACATGGTGCTGATCGGCGACGCCCTGCACTCGGCGCATTTCTCGATCGGCTCGGGCACGCGGCTCGCGATCGAGGACGCCATTGCGCTGGTCAAGGCGCTGGAATCGGACGCGCATCTTTCGACCGCGCTGCTTCGCTACCAGGCCGCGCGCAAACCTGTCGTGCAGAAGCTCGTCGACGCGGCCCGCACCTCAGCCTGCTGGTACGAGAATTTCGCCGAGCACATGAAGCTCGATCTGATGGACTTCGCCTACAGCTACATCACGCGGTCCGGCCGCATCGACGATTCCCGGCTGCGAGCGATGTCGCCGGCGTTCATGGCGCGTTACGAGGCCGCCAAGAACGGCGGGGATGCGGAATGACCAACGAGATTCGCGACCAGGTGCCCGCCAACAGCCCGGGCGCGCGGGAGATCGGCTTCGCCGTTCCGCAAGTCTACAACGCCAGCCGCGTGCTGTTCGACAATCTTGCCAAAGGCCGTGGCAACAGGCTCGCGCTCATGGGTCCAGCAGGCACGCGCAGCTATGCCGAGCTCTGCGTGGACGCTAGCCGCTGGGGCAACGGCTTTGCATCCCTCGGTCTGACGCGCGGCGACCGCGTGCTCCTGTTCCTCGATGACACGCCGGCCTATCCCGCAGCCTTCTTCGGCGCGGTGCGCGCGGGCTTTGTGCCGCTCCTCATCAACACGCTGACGCCGCCGGACCTGCTGCAATTCTACCTCGCCGATTCCGGCGCGGCCGTTGCGGTCGCGGACGCCGAGTTCTGCGCGCGCTTCAACGCGGACGCCTGCAAGGACACGAACCTGCATACGCTGATCGTCGTGAATGGCGCGGTGGACGATCACGCCGCACCGGACGCGATCGCCGCCGCAAGTTGGCTCACGCAATTCCCGACCGAGCTCACCGAAGCCCCGACGCATCGCAACGAGATGGCGTTCTGGATGTATTCCTCCGGCTCGACCGGCCGGCCCAAGGGCATCGTGCATCTCCAGCACGACATGGCCTATAGCGAAGTCGCCTTTGCGCAGAACGTGTTGAAGCTGACGCCCGGCGACATCTGCTTCTCCGTGCCAAAGATTTTCTTCGCCTATGGCTTTGGCAACTCCGTCACCTTCCCGTTCTCGGCCGGTGCCACGACGCTGCTGCTGCCGGGGCAGCCGAAGCCCGCAACGATCTTCGCGGCGATCGAGCAATACAAGCCGACAGTCTTCTTCGGCCTGCCGACGCTCTACACCTCGCTAACCAAGGCCGAGGGCGCACAACTGACGAACTTCTCGTCGCTGCGCATGGCGCTCTCCGCAGCCGAAGTGCTCTCGGCCGAAGTCTTCAACGGCTGGAAGACGCTCACCGGCCTCGAGATCGTCGAAGGCCTCGGCTCGACCGAGGTGCTGCACATCTATCTCTCGAACCGCCCCGATCGGAAGAAGCTCGGCGCCGCCGGCCTGCGCGTGCCCGGCTACGAAGTCGCGCTTCGCGACAAGGACGGCCGCGACGTCGACGACAATGAAGAAGGCATCTTGTGGGTGCGCGGCGATTCCAACACGCCGCTGTACTGGAACCGGCCGGACAAATCCGCCGAGACCATCCGCGAGGGCGGCTGGATCTACACCGGCGACCGTTTCGTCCGCGACAGCGACGGCTTCCACTTCTTCCGCGGCCGCGCCGACGATCTCATAAAAATCTCCGGCCAGTGGGTCTATCCGCTCGAGGTCGAGCTGTGCCTCGCCGACCACCCCGACATCCGCGAATGCGCGGTGTTTGCCGCCGAACTGCCGGATCGGCGCATGACGTTGAAGGCGGTCGTGGTGATGAATAATCGCGCCGTCGACGAGAGCGAGGCGGCGCGCATGCTGCAAGACTACGTCAAGGGCAAGCTGCTGCCCTACAAATACCCGCGCGAGGTGATCTTTATCGACGAGCTGCCGAAGACGGGTACGGGGAAGATTGACCGGCAGGCGTTGTTGAGGATGTGAGGGGGAGTAGCAAGCGTGAAGGACGCAGAGTCCTAGCACACCCTCAGTGTCGCCCCGGCGAAAGCCGGGCCCCATAACCCTAGGGAGGCGTGTGGCGCACACTGCTAACCACGAGCCTTCGCCAAACTACTCCCTGTGGTTATGGGTCCCGGATCTGCGCTCCGCTGCGCTTGTCCAGGACGACGAGAGTGTGTGAGGCCGAGTCTTCTCCTCACCCCGCCTTACCCAGATGCTCAAGCGCATCCTCGGCCCGCAGCGGCACACGCGACGCCTCGTTGTTGAGATCGACGAGTTGCACCAGAAGCCCCATCAGCACCTTGCGGTCGGCGGGTTTGAGCGGCTCCAGCATGCGCGCCTGGGCACGCTCGACGACGGGGATGATCTCGCGCAGGATCGCCGCGCCTGATTTGGTCAGGTAGAGCAGCTTGATCCGCTTGTCCTCGGGCGCCGGCTTTCGCTCGATATAGTCCTTGACCTGAAGCCGCTCGATCACGCTGCCGAGCGTGGAGCGGTCGAAGGCGATCACGGCCGATAGCCGCGTCGCATCGATGCCGGGATGAGTGTGGATTGCGATCAGCGCCGCATATTGCACCGGCGTCAGGTCGAACGCCTTGCACTCCTCCATGAAGATCGAGACCGCGATCTGCTGCATGCGCCGGAACAAATAGCCCGGCGCGGCATAGACCGCGTCCATCGTGATCGGAGGAAGCGGCTTACTCGGCATCGGGCTGCTTCTCCGGCGCGGCATTGGCGAAGCCCGGCAGCGCCTTCGCCGCGGCTTCCGCCTTGAGCAGGCGGGGATAGGCCGTCACATCCACGCCGAAACGTCGCGCATTGGCAAGCTGCGGCACCAGGCAGAGATCGGCGAGCGTCGGCGCATCACCAAAGCAGAACGGGCCGGGCTCATGCCTGACCAGCGTCTCGCAGGCAGATAGCCCCTCGCGGTTGACCCACGCCGCCCACTCCTGGACCTTCTCCTCCGCCAGGCCGAGTTCGCGCAGCCGCGCCAGCACCTTCAGGTTCTGCACCGGATGGGTGTCGCAGGCGATCGCGAGCGCGAACGCCCTCACCTTTGCGCGCCGCAGCGGATCTTTCGGCAGCAGCGGCGGGTTGGGATGGGTCTCGTCGAGCCATTCAATGATCGCGACCGACTGGGTCAGCACCGCACCTGCATCATTCTCCAGCGCCGGCACCAGGCCTTGCGGGTTGATGGCGAGATAGGCGGGCGCGCATTGCTCGCCCTTGCGCAAGTGATGCGGCAGGTGCTCGGCGCCAAGGCCCTTGAGATTTAGCGCGATCCGCACGCGATAGGCGGCGCTGGATCGGAAATAGCCGTGCAACTTCATCGAGACCTCCCTGTTATTCGTCATTCCGGGGCGCGCCGGGAGGCGCAAGCTATGATGCGCAATTGCGCATCTGAGAATCCATACTCCCGATCGTGGTTATGGATCCCGGGCTCGACGCTGGCGCGTCGCCCCGGAATGACGACGGCCTTGTATATCGTTCGTCAGGTTGACGCTACCTAGATCGTGAGTATACTGTCAATTAACAAAGCGAACGGGAGGCGCACCATGGAAGCCGTGACCAAGACGCCGGAACGCGAGGCGTTCTACAAGAAGATCGACGGCGAGAATCTCACCGCGCTGTGGACGGTGATGAGCGACCTGATCACGCCGGAGCCGAAAAGCGCCTGCCGGCCTCATTTGTGGAAGTTCGACGTCATCCGCGATTACATGACGGAAGCCGGCAAGCTGATCACCGCCAAGGAAGCCGAGCGGCGCGTGCTTGTGCTGGAGAACCCGGGCCTGCGCGGCCAGTCCAAGATCACGACGTCGCTCTATGCCGGCGTGCAGATGGTGGTGCCCGGCGACGTCGCACCCGCGCACCGGCACTGCCAGTCGGCGCTGCGCTTCGTGCTCGAAGGCAAGGGCGCCCACACCGCGGTCGACGGCGAGCGCACCGCGATGGAGCCCGGCGACTTCATCATCACGCCGTCGATGACATGGCACGATCATTCCAACGAGACGAGCGAGCCGATGTTCTGGCTCGACGGCCTCGACATTCCTCTCGTCCAGTTCTTCGACTGCTCCTTTGCGGAAGGCTCGAAGGAAGACCAGCAGAAGATCACCAAGCCCGCCGGCGACAGCTTTGCCCGCTACGGCCACAATCTGCTGCCGGTCGACGCGAAGCGGAGCTCGAAGACCTCGCCGATCTTCAGCTACCCTTACGCCCATACGCGCGAGGCGCTGGAAAAGGCCAGGACGCGCGAGGAGTGGGACGCCTGCCACGGGCTAAAGCTGAAGTTCAGCAACCCCGAGACCGGCGACTTCGCGATGCCAACCATCGGCACCTTCATCCAGCTACTGCCGAAGGGTTTCAAAACCGCGCGCTATCGCTCGACCGATGCGACCGTGTTCTGTCCAATCGAGGGCAAGGGCCGCACCCGCATCGGTGATCAGACTTTCGAGTGGGGCCCGCGCGATCTGTTCGTGGCGCCGAGCTGGCAATGGGTCACGCACGAGGCCGAAGACGACGCGGTGCTGTTCAGCTTCTCCGACCGCCCGGTGCAGCAGAAGCTCGACCTGTTCCGCGAGGATCGCGGGAACGCGTGAGGAGCTCGCAGGGTGGGCAAAGGCGCACTTGCGCCGTGCCCGCCATTGCCCGACACTGAGATAGACGCGGTGGGCATGCTTCGCTTTGCCCACCCTACGGCTGCGGTGATTGCAGCTACCGCCAGTGCAGCAGCCGCGTCTCCAGCCAGCCGATCACCTTCCCCACCGCCAGCCCGAACACCGACAGGATCACCACGCCCGCGAGCAGCTGATCCGTCTGCATCAGATTGCCCGCCTGCAGCACGAACGCGCCGATACCGTACTGCGCGCCGATCATCTCGGCGCTGACGACGAGCAAGAGCGCGACCGAGGCCGTGATGCGGAAGCCGGCGAGGATCGCGGGCAATGCGCCCGGCCAGATCACCTTGCGCACGATGGTGGTGAAGGGAACGTTGAAACTCTGCGCCATGCGGATGAGGTTGCGCGGCACGGCATCGACGCCGCTATAGACCGAGATCGCCGTCGAGAAGAACACACCTAGCGCAATGGTCGCAATCTTCGGTTCTTCGCCGATGCCGAGCCAGAGGATCAGGAGCGGCAACAGCGCGATTTTCGGGATCGGGAACAGAGCCGAGATGAAGGTGATGCCGACGCTGCGCGCGAGCCGCGACAGGCCGATGGCGAAGCCGACAGCAACACCGGCCGCCGTTCCCAGTAACCAGCCGACGCCGATGCGCAGCAGCGATGCGGACAGATGCTGCCAGAGTGCGCCTGACATCGCGAGCTCGTAGATCGCCCGTGCGATGGCCGAAGGCGCCGGCAGGAACAGCGGATTGACGAGGCCGGCGCTGCCGGCCGCCTGCCAGATCGCGATGACGAGGGCGAGCGCGATCCAGCCGCCGAAGCGGCTGCTGGCAGGCACGAAGCCTGCGCCACGAAAGCGGACGCGCCGGGTCGCTTCGTCCTTTGCAAGTGTTTCCGGCACCGACGAGCGATCAAGCATGCTGGACCTCGCGTTCGGCATCGATCGCCTCGTTGCGGATCAGCGACCAGATCTGGTTCTGGAGCGAGAGCAGTTTTTCACGCGCTGCCGCCTCGCCACGCGCCGCCCGCGTCATCGGCACGGTCACGACTTCGCGAATGCGCCCCGGCCGGCGCGACAGCACCACGATGCGGTCGGCCAGGCGCGCGGCCTCTTCGAGATTGTGGGTGACATAGACCGCGCCCATGCCGCCGTCCGCGAGCAGGCGGACGAAGTCTTCCATCAGGAGCTCGCGCGTCTGCGAATCCAGCGCCGACAGCGGCTCGTCCATCAGCAGAATGGCTGGCTTGACCGCGAGCGCGCGCGAAATGCCGACGCGCTGGCGCATGCCGCCCGAGAGCTGTTTGGGGTAGGTCGCGCGAAAATCGGTCAGGCCGGTGCGGCGCAGGGCATCGTCGACCAGCGCGCGGCGCTGCGTAGCCGAGAGCTGGGTATGCAGCAGCGGGAATTCGACATTCTCCTCGACCGTCGCCCAGGGCAGCAGCGCAAAATCCTGGAACACGAAGGTGAGCGGATTGAGACTATCCGCCGGCGGCGCGCCGCGCAGCTCGGGCGCGCCCGAGGTCGGCTGCATCAGCCCGCCGAGAATCGACAGCAGCGTGCTCTTGCCGCAGCCCGATGGCCCGACAATCGCCACTACCTCGCCGGCGCCGACCGTGAAGGAGATGTCGTCGAGCACGGCGAGATCGCCGAAGCGATGGGTGATGTGGTTGGCGATCAGGTCCATCGGCTGCCCCCTGCTCTCGATCCGTCATCCTGAGGAGCCGCGAAGCGGCGTCTCGAAGGATCGACGGCCCGGATGCCGCCCGGCCGTGCATCCTTCGAGGCTCGCTTCGCGAGCACCTCAGGATGACGGGTTTGGAAAGGCGCGCGTAGCATCAATCTGCCTTCACATAATCCTTGGCAATGATCGCATTGGCATCAAAGCCCTTGTCGGCGAAGCCCTGCTCCTGGAGCCATTTGATCTGGTTGTCGACGTTCTTGACGTCGAGCTTGCCGTCGGGATCGATATAGGCGCAATTGCCGACCACCTGCTCGACCGGCAGGTTGGTGTACTTTGCGATGATCTCCAGCAGCGGTTTTGTCTGCTCGTTGATCGGCGCAACGCCGTCCTTCATCGCGGCGAGGATGACGTCGTGATATTCGCGATCGGCCTTTGCGAGGGCGACGAGCAGCTTCGTCACCAGCGCCTTGTTGGTCAACGTCTTCGGCGAGGCGAACACCGCGCCCAATTGCCAGGGCGTTTCGTCGCCGACCCAGCCCAAAAACTTCGCGCCGCCCTCATCCATCAGCTTTCGCGCGGTGGAGACAGGAAGCAGCGCCGCATCGACAGTCTCGCCCTTCAGCGCAGCGGCCGCGTTCGACAGCGATTGCAGCGGCACGATCTTCACGTCCGCGAGCTTGAAGCCGTATTTGTCGGCGAGCAGGCCGAGTGAATAGTGGAAGCTTGATCCGACCTGCGTCACCGCGACGCGCTTGCCCGCGAGATCCTTCGGCGTCTTCAGCCCGGCGGCATAGGCATTGTTGCTGGCGAAATAGCCGATCAGAGGATAGCCGGCCTTCTCGCGGCTCATGCCGCCGATCACCTTCAGCACGCCCTTGCCGGCGAGATTGTAGAGGCCGGCGGTGAACGCGGTAACGCCGAAATCGACGTCGCCCGAAGTGGTCGCAACCGCGATCGGCTGCGCCGCATCAAAGAACTTCAGCTCGACGTCGAGGCCGGCCTCGCGAAAGTAACCCTTGTCCTGTGCGATGAAGACGGGCGCGGAGGACGACAGGCGGAGCACGCCGATCTTGGCCTTCAGCATGTCCTCGGCCTTCGCCGTTCCCATCGCCATGATCGCCACCAGGCCCGCAAGCGCGAGCCGCGCAATTCCGATCATCCCGTCTCCTCCGTCGTTTCTCTCGGTCGTTCTCTTGCAGTCCGTTACAGGCCCTCGGGCACGGGCTGGTCCCGCCCGATGAAGGCGCCCTGTTGTTTCAACGTTTCCTGCAATTTTTCAACCGGGATGTCACGTAGGTTCCGGTTTCCGGAGAGCGCCAGCCCTGCTGCGGAACCGGCCGCCTCCCCCATCACGAAGCAGGCACCCGAGACCCGCGCCGCCGACTGGCCCTCATGGGTCATCGAGGCGCAGCGGCCGGCGACCAGGAGATTGTCGACGCCCTCGGGCAGCAGCATCCGGTAAGGCAGCTCATTATAGCCGCGCGATTCCGGAATCGGCGGGAAGGTGAAGACGACATCGCCGGGAACATGGGCCTCGATCGGCCAGCCATTGACGCCGATCGAATCCTCGAAAGAGGCACAGCCGAGCACGTCCTCGCCGCTGAGCTGGTAGCCGCCCTTGATGCGGCGGGTCTCGCGGATGCCGAGCTGCGGCGGCAGGTCGACGATGTAGGACTTCTCGAAGCCCGGCACGGTGCGCAGGAATTCGAACGCGGCGAGCGCCTGCTTGCGGCCCTCGATCTCGCCGCGGGTGAGATCGTCGGGCTCGATGCCGTTGATGGCATGGCCATCCTCGCGCGCCACCTGGGTAAAGTTCACCCGCCATTCGATGCCGGACTTTTGCGGCCGCACGATCGCGCTCTTGCGCGGGAATTTGTGCGTGCCGGCGGCGATGGCCTTCTCCATCAATTGCGGGATCGTGCGCCAGGCATCGCCCGCCTTCTCGGGATCGATGCCGTTGAGGCGGAGCATCATCGATGGATAGAGCGGATGACCGTGTTCATCACCGACCTCGAACGGCGCGCCGGCCCAGACCGCGAGATCGCCGTCGCCGGAGCAGTCGATGAATATTTCCGATCGCACAGCCTGCCGGCCGGCCTTGGTCTCGACCATCAGCGCGTCGATGCGGCGGTCACCGCCCATCACCACGCCGGCGCCGAGCGCGTGGAACAGGATGTGCACCTTGTGGCTCGCCAGAAGCTCGTCAGCCGCAATCTTGTAGGCGGCGGTGTCGTAGGCCTGGGCAAAGACCTTGCCGAGGATCAGATGCGGTGCGTTGAGGCCGTTCAAGTGGTCGATCCGCGCCAGCAGCTCGGACGCCATGCCCTGGACCAGCCGGTGGGCCTGGCCATAAACATTGCCATGCAGGCCGCAGAAATTGGTGACGCCGGCAGCGGTGCCCATGCCGCCAAGGAAACCGTAGCGCTCAATCAGCAGGGTCCGCCGCCCCGCCCGCGCGGCGGAAGCCGCCGCCACGATGCCGGCCGGTCCGCCGCCGAGAACGACGACTTCATATTCGCCGTAGAGCGGCACCTTTCGTGCCGGTTCTTCAATCATCGTGGCCCGCATGGCGCATCCACTCCTAAAATCCTTTGCTTGAGACGACTATGAATTAACGCGGGCCGGGCTACAATCCACCAAAATATGCGATCAGCTTTCTCGAATCGCGAAAGGTCGAGATGGACATTCTGGTGAACCTTCAGGCGTTTCTCGCTACCGCGGATGCGGCCGGCTTCTCCGCAGCCGCGCGAAAGCTCGGCGTCTCGACCTCGGTCGTCGCAAAACGCGTGACACAGCTGGAGGCGCGGGTTGGGACGCCGCTGTTTCATCGCTCGACCCGGCAATTGCGACTCACCGAAGCCGGGCAGCGCTACGTGCATCGCGCGCGCGGTGTCGTCACCGATGCCACAGACCTTCTCTCCCGCATGGGCGAGAAGGGCCACGATCTCGTCGATCACCTCCGCATCAAGGCGCCGACCTCGCTGACGGTGGCGCACCTCGCCGAGGCCTTCAGCGCGTTTCAGACACAGAACCCGCGGCTGAAACTCGAGATCATCCTGATCGATCGTCCCGTCGATCCCGTCACCGAAGGCTTTGACATCGCCATCGGCGCCTTCCCGCATTCGTTCGGCGGCGTGGTCGACGAGCCGCTGTGCCCGCTGAAGCGATTGCTCTGCGCTTCACCGGCCTATTTGAAGAAGCACGGCACGCCAAAGCATCCGCGCGATCTCGTCGATCATCGCTGCCTCAGTTTCCTGCCGACCGGCCCCGAATGGATTTTCGACGGACCACGCGGCCGCATCAGCATCCAGGTCAGCCCGCTGCTCTCCTCCAACGAGGGGCATGTGCTGGCGCGCAGCGCGATCGCCGGTAACGGCATCGCACTGTTGTCAGACTATCTGGTTGCTGATGCGCTGTGCGACGGGACGCTCAAGCCGGTGCTGCGCGATTTCCCAATTCCCGAGCTGTGGATCAAAGCTGCGATCCCCGAGCGGCGACGGAATGCAGCCGCGGTGCAGGCATTGCTCACCTTGCTGAAAACGTCACTCGCACCGTCGCTGTAAACCTTGTCGCTACTCGTCACAGCACGGCGTTGCTCTCGCATGACGGACCTGAGAGAAGGGCGTTAACTGCGAGATGGTCGTAGCCCGCATGAGCGAAGCGATATGCGGGATCGCTCGCGGCATTCCCGGATATCGCTTCGCTCATCCGGGCTACACGCCGTCCGTCTCTCTGCAGCCATCGCGCGCGAAAGAAGCTGACCGCAGTTTCTAACGCTCAGCCTTTTCCGCTGCCCCAGTTCGCGGCCCGCTTCTCGGCGAACGACGCCAGTCCTTCCGCCGCCTCCGCGCTCTGGCGCTTGACCGAATGCAGGTGAACGAGCCGCTTGTACGCGGCATCGTCCACGGCCATTCCGCCGAACGAGCTTTCCAGCGCGAGACGTTTGGTCTCGGCCATCGCCTCCGGTCCATTGGCGAGCAGTTGCTCGACTACCTTGGCGCCGGCGGTCTCGAGATCGGCAAGCGGCACGACGTCGTGGACGAGACCGATGCGGCGGGCGTCTTCGGCGCCAAAGCGCTCGCCGGTCAGCGCGTAGCGGCGCACCTGGCGCACGCCGATCGCGTCGCAGAGCTGCGGTATGATGATGGCGGCGGTCAGGCCCCAGCGCACTTCGGTGATGGAGAACAAGGCATTGTCCGCCGCGATCACGACATCGCAGGCCGCGATCACACCGGTGCCGCCACCAAAACAGCCGCCCTGCACCAGCGCGACCGTCGGGATCGGCAAGGTATTGAGTCGCTGCACGGCCTCGAAGGTCGCCCGCGACGCCGCCTCGTTCGCCTCTGCCGATTGCGGCCGCACGCCGTTGATCCATTTGAGATCGGCGCCGGCCTGGAAGTGCTTGCCATTGCCCCGGAGCACGACGACGCGAAGGTTGGGCTTCTTGCCGAGATCATCCATAGCCGCAAGCACGCCCGCGATCAGCGCGCTGTCATAGGCGTTGTTGACCTCCGGCCGGTTCAGGGTGACGGTCGCGACCCCGCGCGCATCGAGGGTCCACAGGACGGGGCTGGCGGTCATCGGCGTTCCTCCGGTCAGTTTTGTTTGCCGCGCACTATGGCCGATCCCGCTCGCCCCGATCCATATCTTTCCGGCGTGGGGCGGTCGCGCCCATCGCATGGCGGCTTGTGTCATGCTGGCGCCGGGCGGCAGCCAAGGGATTAGAGACGGGACATCACATGCGCATCTGCATTTTCGGCGCGGGCGCCGTCGGCAGCCACATTGCGGTACGGTTGGCGCGCGCCGGCCATGAGGTCTCGTGCGTGATGCGGGGAGCGCATCTGGAGGCGGTCCGCGCGGGTGGCCTCAAGCTGCGCGTCGGCGATTCCGAGGTCTCAGCCAAGGTGAACGCCTCGGGCGATCCGGCCCAGCTCGGCCCGCAGGACGTCGTGATCAGCACGCTGAAGGCCACCGCGCTTCAGGGGCTGGTCTCTAGCATCAAGCCGCTGCTCCAGGACGACACCGCGATCGTGTTCGCACAGAACGGCATTCCCTGGTGGTACGGCATCGGCCTGCCGCCGCGGCACCCCACCCCGCCCGACATTTCCTTCCTCGACCCGGGCGGGCGCCTGCGCGCCTGCATCCCGAAGGAGCGGATCATCGGCGGCGTGATCTTCTCCTCCAACGAAGTCGTCGCGCCGGGCATCGTGCAAAACCTCACGGCGGACCGCAACCGCGTGCTGATCGGTGAATGCGACGACCGCAATTGCGAGCGGATTACGAGACTTCGCGGCGTGCTGAACGACGCACGGCTGGAATCGCCGCCGGTGGCTGAGATCCGCGAAGCGATCTGGTCAAAGCTGTTGACCAACATGTCGCTGTCGGTGCTGTGCCTGCTGACGGGCCAGACCGCGCGCGGCGTGCGCGACGACCCCGCCTTTGCCGAGGTCATTCCACGCATGCTGAACGAGGCCAACGACATCGCGCAGCACTTCATCCCCGAGGTCAAGCGCGTCACGCGCGGCGGCCCCGCCCCCAACCACAAGCCGTCGCTGCTGCAGGATTACGAGCTCGGCCGCACCATGGAGATCGACGTGCTGGTGAAGGCGCCAGCCGCTTTCGCGCGCACTGCCGGCCTGTCGACGCCGACGCTCGATCTTATTGCCGCGCTCGCGATCCAGAAGGCGCGCGACAAGGGGCTTTATGCCGCTTGAGTTTCAGGCGAGCGCGTCGATCCAGGCGGCGAGGGCATCGAGCACCTCTGTAAGGGCCTCCTCGTTGGAGCGGCCGGACTTTTTTAGCACCGCGAAAGAGTGGTCACCGCCTTCGACCTCATGCAGCGTCGCTTTCGGACCGAGCGCCTCGATGACGGGCTTGAGATGGCCGAGGTCGGCAAGCCCATCGCGCGTGCCTTGCAGGAACAGCATGGGGATTGCGATGCTGGCGAGGTGCTCGGCGCGCTCGGTCGACGGCTTCTTGTCGGCATGCAAGGGAAAGCCGAGGAACGCCAGCCCCTTCACACCTGGCAACGGCGCCTTTGACTGTGCCTGCGATGTCATGCGCCCGCCAAAGGATTTTCCGCCTGCGACCAGCTTTAGTCCGGGGCAGAGCCGCGCCGCCTCTTCGACCGCTGCGCGGATGGTGGCGTGCGCCACAGCCGGCAGGTCGGGGCGACGCTGCTTGTTCTCCATATAGGGGAAATTGAAGCGCAACGTCGCAATACCGCGGTCCGCAAGGCCCGCGGCGACTTTCTCCATGAACGAATGCCGCATATCGGCCCCGGCGCCATGCGCCAGAACGTAGCAGGCGCGCGCATTGTCCGGCTGCGTCAGGATCGCCGAGACCGTGCCGATGCGCTCGATGTCGAGCTTGAGCTCTTGAGTTTTGACAGCCAATGTCAGACATCCCAACAGATGCGAACCCGGCCGCCTTGGTAGCGTCACCGGCGCAGCCTGAAAACACAATAATTGCCGCGGCCGGCTAGCCTACCAAGCCGGCAAGCCGCACCAACCGAGGTAATCATGTCCTACCGCTCCTCCTGGATGACCGAAGAGCTCGACGTTTTCCGCGACCAGTTCCGGAAATATCTTGCCAAAGACCTGGCGCCGCACGCCGAGAAATGGCGCGAGCAGAAGATGGTCGACCGGTTCGCCTGGCGCGGGCTCGGCGAGATGGGCGCGCTGCTGGCAAGCGTGCCCGAGGAATATGGCGGGCTGGGTGCGACCTTCGCCTATGATGCCGCGGTGCTGGACGACCTCGAAAGCACGGTGCCGGAGCTGACGACCGGCGTCTCCGTGCACAGCGCCATCGTCGCGCACTACATCCTCAATTACGGCTCGGAGGAGCAGAAGAAGCGCTGGCTGCCGAAGATGGCCTCAGGCGAGATGGTCGGCGCCATCGCCATGACCGAGCCCGGCACCGGCTCCGACCTGCAGAGCGTCAAGACCACGGCCAAGAAGCAGGGCAATTCCTACGTCATCAACGGCCAGAAGACCTTCATCACCAACGGCCAGGCCGCCGATCTCGTCATCGTGGTCGCACGCACTGGAGATGTCGGCGCCAAGGGCATCTCGCTGATCGTGGTCGAGACATCAGGCGCGGACGGTTACAAGCGCGGGCGCAACCTCGACAAGATCGGCCTGCACGCCTCCGATACGTCAGAGCTTTTCTTCGACAATGTCACGGTGCCGCCGGAAAACCTGCTCGGCAAGGAGGAAGGCCAGGGCTTTGTCCAGCTGATGCAGCAATTGCCCCAGGAGCGCCTCGCGCTCGCGGTCGGCGCCGTCGCCTCGATGGAGCGCGCGGTGAAGCTCACCACCGACTACACCAAGGAGCGGAAAGCGTTCGGCAAGCCGCTGATGGACTTCCAGAACACCGCCTTCACGCTCGCCGAGCGCAAGACCGAAGCCATGATTGCGCGCGTCTTCGTCGACTGGTGCGTCGAGCGCCTCGTCGCCAAGGACCTCGACACCGTCACCGCGTCGATGGCGAAATACTGGTGCTCGGAGAAGCAGGTCGAGACCGCCGACGAATGCCTCCAGCTGTTCGGCGGCTACGGCTACATGCAGGAATACCCGATCTCGCGCATCTTCATCGATTCCCGCATCCAGAAGATCTATGGCGGCACCAACGAGATCATGAAGCTGTTGATCGCGCGGTCGCTGTAGGGTCTTGCCGCTTCGAGACGCCCGGGCGCAGCGGTCAAACTCTCCGCTGCGCCTTTTTCTTTTGGAATTCGGCCGAACGCCTTGTTCAGCTCACCGCGGGAATAGCCGCTCGCAGGCTGGGAGATCCCCCCAATGAGCGGAGGAAAGTCACCGCTGTGCTCCTGCACCCATCAATCCCATAAGCGGCATCAAGGGTCCGACCGGGAGGTACTGGTAATCCATCAAATTTTCTTTTGAGAGCGGCAGGGTTTCCATGACTGCTCGCGCCTCATCTTCGGTCTTCGCGTCGATCAGGAAGACAACGCCCCTGCCATGCGAGTACCACTGGCGGATTTTTCCATCGAGATAGAGCTTCACGGTCTCCCGAATCTCGGACGGCATGATGGCCATGATCTGTTGGCGGGTTACGCCCGGCTTGGCAGTCAGAATAACCATCACCTCGGTGGTTTTGGGGACGACCGCGGAGGCGCTTTGGGTTTGATCCTGAGCTTGGCCTTGGGCTTGGGCTTGCCCGGACTGTGATTGCGCTACGGCCGCGACCGGAAGCGCTGCAGCGAGAAGTGGGATTATGAATTTCATCGGCTCACCTCGTTCAGTCTGGTTAGGTTCTCGGGTTGATCGTTCATGTGACTCTTTGAAATGGCGGCGCAAACGGGCGATGCCATTTGCCTAGAGTTCGCTGGTTGCCGGCAGACGACGAAGGAAGTCGATCATGGCGGCGCTGACCTCCGCAGCGCGCTCCTGCTGGGTCCAATGTCCGCAGCCTGGCAGCATGATTGGTGGCCGGAGCTTTGGAACGAATGACGACTGCCTGGCAATGTCCTGTTGAAACACGGCGGCAACGAAGTCGCGGTCGCCCGCAATGTAGAGCGCCGGAACGGTGACTGCCGCTCCATCAAAGGCGGCCATCAGATCCCAGCTGCGATCGATATTGCGCCACCAGCTCAGGGGACCACGCAACCCGCTCCGCGTGAATGCCTCGACATAAACATCGACGTCGGACTCGGTGACCCAGCCCGGCAAGGACGCTGGTTCGGATAAGAGAGCGCCCTTCCGGGGCATCATCCCGGCAGGAAACCCTCCGCCCGCGGATGGCGGTTTGTCGCCCGAGAGCGCGTAGAACTGCGCACGAAACGTTCGACGCAGGTCGCGCCCCAGGGCCGCCTCAGCCTCGGGGCTCTGGAGGAAGAGCTGGTAGAAGACCGCGTGCTCGTCCCGCGGCATGAGCGTCGTCGGCGGCACCGAGCCGCCAAACGCCCGCGGCCGGAACGGC
Source organism: Bradyrhizobium sp. NAS80.1 (assembly GCF_001908205.1). Lineage (GTDB taxonomy): Bacteria > Pseudomonadota > Alphaproteobacteria > Rhizobiales > Xanthobacteraceae > Bradyrhizobium. Next base: position 26,396 of record NZ_LGHL01000035.1, on the reverse strand, counting down.
GCGCTGAGCGCGATGACAGCACGGAATCGGTCGGGGCGCAGAAGCGCGGCTTGCCATGCTATCGGGGCGCCGATGTCGTGACCGGCGATCACCGCCTGCTTGGCACACAAGGCATCGACGAGACCCACGATGTCGCCGATATCATGGAGAATGGTGTACTTCTCCACCTCCTCCGGACGGTCGCTGCGCCCAAAGCCACGCAAGTCGGGCGCCACCGCACGGAACCCAGCCTTCGCCAGCGCCGGGAGCTGATGCCGCCAGGAATACCAGCACTCAGGAAAGCCGTGACAGAGGATGATGAGCGGGCCGGTCCCCTGTTCGGCGACGTGCAAGCGGAGACCGTTCGTCTCGATCATCCGATGCGTCACCTCGGGCATCGCCGAATCCACCCAGGATGTCGGCTCTGGACCAGCCCCGCCGGGCTCGGTAGCAGCGGCGTCAAACGGCTTCGCGAGAGCTGCGCCGACCGCGAGCGCGCCGCCCACCCACACCATGTCGCGTCGGGAAAACATCGCGTTTCGCATTGTGTTGCTCCCTTGATGCCGCGCATCTGGATGCCTCGGTCAGGCGCATATACGACTGCTTCCAGCGAGCGACTATTCGCTGTAATGTTGACGGGCTATGAAGCAGAACTTCACAGTCAGGCATGGCGCCCTCGACGGCGTGGAGGCGTTCCTGAGCGTTGCGCAGCACCGCAGTTTTCGGCGAGCGGCGGCAGAACTCGGGGTGACCCCATCGGCCATCAGCCAGGCGGTACGCGCACTCGAGGCGCGCATCGGTGCGGCGCTCTTCATACGCACGACTCGCAGCGTCGGGTTGACCGAAGCCGGCGAACGATTCCTTTCGCGCGCAAAGCCCGCCTTCGAAGAGCTCGTCACAGCAAGCGAGGTCGCGCGTGACCTCGGACAGCGGCCGGCCGGGCTGTTGCGCCTCACGGCGCCGCGCGCGGTGCTGACTCATCTGAATCAGCTGATCGCATCCTTCTGCCAAACTTATCCCGAGGTCGAGGTGGAGATCGCCGCAAGGGCGGACCTCGTCGATATCGCCGCCGAAGGATTTGACGCCGGCATCCGGCTCGGCCAGTTCATCGATGCCGACATGATCGCGGTGCGTTTGACGCCGTCGTTCCCGCTGGCTGTCGTCGGCAGCCCCGACTATCTGCGCCGGCGGCAGCGGCCGGAACTCATCGACGATCTGCGTCGACACGCCTGCCTGCGCATGCGTCGCTCGGACGGATCGATCGCGCCCTGGTCCTTTGTCAACGGCAACGAGGCAATCGAAGCCGTCGTTTCGGGACCTTTTATCGCCAACGACGTTCCCACGGTGCTTGGCGCGGCCGTCGAGGGATTGGGCCTTGCGCAGGTGCCCGGGCCGATCGCTGCCGACGCGGTGAAAGCGGGAAAGCTGGTGGGCGTGCTGGAACGGTTCGCACCCATGGCGCCGGGTGTGTTTCTCTGCTATCCCCGCTACCGCATGATGCCGAAGCTGCGTGCCTTCGTTGATCACGTGAAGGGCCGCTCGGGCTCCGCCAACAAAATCGGAATCGGTATTAATGACAGGCGAGCCGGGCGGCGCAGAAGAGCCTGACGCGCGAGGTGATGGCCCGAGATAGCGCCTGTCCGCTGATCGGTGTTTAGACGGTTACGCGCGCGCGGCCGCGGATCTGCGCGATCATTTCGGATGCCACCAGCGGCCGCCGATGACGACGCCTTCGGATGCGATCTTGCGATCGCCCATCAGGTGCTCGCCGACCACATCGACGTAATCGAACTGCCCTTGCTTGATCGAGATCAGCGTGGCGTCGCCGACGCTACCGGGCTTGAGGCTGCCGAGCTCGGGGCGCCGCAGTGCCATCGCCGCGTTCACTGTCGAGGCCGCGACGACGTCGGGCAGCGACATGCCCATGCACAGGAACTTCGACATGGTCGTGACCTGGTCGAAGGCCGGGCCGTCGATGCACAGCATGTGGATATCGGACGAAATGGTGTCCGGATAGAAGCCGTTGGCGAGCATGGCGCGCGCGGTCTTGAACGCGAACGAGCCCTTGCCGTGACCGATGTCGAACAGCACGCCGCGCTCGCGCGCATCCAGCACCGCCTTCTTCACCGTGCCCTGTGCGGTCGCCGGCGTGTTGGGGAAGGGCCGGAACGCATGGGTCAGCACGTCGCCGGGGCGCAGGCGCGCCAGCACCTCTTCATAGCTCGGCGGCGGATGGTCGATATGCGCCATCAAGGGCATGCCGACCTCGTCGGCAACCTGGAGCGCAATATCGAGTGGCACCGTCCCCGAGGTGCCCGAGGAGTGCAGCCCCACCCGCACCTTGATGCCGACGATGAGATCGCGGTTGGCATCGGCCACCTTGGCCGCATCGATCGGATTCATCAGGCGCAGCTCCTCGCTCTCGCCGACCATGATCCGGTGCGAGAAGCCGAAGATCCCGGCATGCGAGACGTGCAAGTAGGCGAGGATGCGGACCTGGCTCGGCTCGATCACATGCTTGCGGAAACCCGCGAAATTGCCGGGCCCCGCGCTGCCGGTATCCACCGCCGTGGTGACGCCGGAAAGGCGGCAAAATTCCTCGGCATCGATGCCGAGCGAGGTGCCGCCCCAATAGACATGGGTGTGAAGATCGATCAGCCCCGGCGTCACGATGTAGCGCGAGACGTCGCGCACTTCCGTGCCCGGATCCGCCTTGAGCCCGCTGCCGACCGCCGCGACCTTGCCGCCGGCAAAGGCCACATCCGTCACGGCATCGAGCTTCTGCGAGGGGTCAACGACCCGGCCGCCGCGCAGGATCAAGTCAAAAGGCATCATTGTCTCCGGATATGCACTGAGGCGAGATGGCTCGCGGGTGAGCCGAGCAAGGAGGGAAGCCTGCTTCTAGCAAATCTTGCGCCGGAGGGCCTGCCAAATAGCTATGCGGTGATCGCGCAGACCATCCGCGAGGCGCGGCGCACCTCCGAGTACGTGCCGACCGCAACGGAGTTTCTCGATCTCGGCGATTCCGACAATACCGCTCGGACACCGATTATCTGTTGGCGCTGCGGCAGGACGCCGAGGACATCCTGATCGAGACCGGGACATGAAGGTCGACGACGGGGATATGCCGTTCTGAGAGTGGCTGAGCCGACGGCAAAGCGCTTTGATCCAGTCAACCGGTGCCGTCGTTTCTCTCCGACCATCGCGGCATGAAGCGCCCGGAAGAACCGCACCAGGATAACGAAGAGCCGACAACCAAACCCTCGCGCTCAGCGGAAATTCGACAGGTCATCGAGGATGAAGTGAAGGACCTGCAGGAGATCATCAAGAGGCTCAGCGAAAGTTCCATTGAGGTCCGGGGCGGCGTGGATGGACGCATCCGCGGGCCGGACCGCTCGACCACGGCGATAGCTGGCAGCGTCTTGTGATTCGCTGCCCAGCAAGCCCCTTCTGCTTCCGTCCCGCACGACGGCGGCGCGGTGAGACCGATTTGAACTTCCTGTGCGTTCCGACGTTCATCCGGTGCTCCTGACGGCGGCGCGCTGGAGCGCCTCGTGGATCGGAGGCTGTTATGGACCTGCAGCAAATCCTGTCACGTCAGGGGCGCCGCCTGCTTCAGCTCGGCGTCGTCCTGTTTCTTTTCACCTCGTTCGAGGGCTTTGTCATCCCGGCGTTGGCCTCGCCCCATCTCGGCCGCTCGGTGCATACGCTGAGCGGCTTCACCGGCGTCCTGTTCCTGGCCACGGGACTGATGTGGCCGACGCTGAAGCTCGGAACGACGGCCACGCGAATTGCCTTCTGGTTCCTCATCTATTCGGCGCTGGCGACGATTGCCGGATTCATCGTTGCCGCGCTCTGGGGCGCCGGCGGCTCGATCATGCCGATCGCCGCCCAAGGCGCACGCGGCAGCGCCTTCCAAGAGGCGATGATCCAGATCGTGATGTATCCAGCCGCTCCGACCGGCATCGTCGCCTTTACGCTGATCCTCTGGGGACTGCGCGGCAAGGCGGGCTCGGCGCCCGTCTGATCGGAAAGCTCAAAATGCCCTGTGCAAGCCGAGATGGTGGTTGTTCATAATCCGGAAATCCCGGAAATTGAACACGTCCCCGTCGGACAGAGCAAGGCGAAGGCCGGCACCGTCGACGCGGTCACGATCGCCTTCTACAAGAGCGATGCCTTCAAGAAGGCACTCGCGAACGACACCCAGGACACGTGGGGGCCGATCCTGGATCGCTTCTGCGAGCACTGCACACGATAACCGGCGGCAACCTTGCGCGCGAAGTCGGTGCGCGACTTCCTCGACGGCAAGACCTACAACGCACAGAAGAACTCGCTTACGGCATCCGCGGCGATGCCGTGAGGGCGAAGCTTGCGAACAGCTCCGGAACAGCGAGTGACTAACCGATTTTGAAATCGACGACTAACGGGAAGCCAAGCTATTGAAGATGTTAAAGGAAGTTTTAGGTATGGCGATCCCGGGAAGACTCGAACTTCCGACCTACGGTTTAGGAAACCGTCGCTCTATCCGGCTGAGCTACGGGACCGCGGAACCCGCGGGGCGGGCTCGGGCCCCTCATAGCAGAGCAGAATGCGCTTCGCCAGCCGCAAGGCGGGCCAGATCATCGTCAACCTGAGCCTGGGGGCTATACAATCGCAGATCCCTCTCGGCGGAGCCGCTCACATGATCGAAAGCATCAGCGCCATCACGCTCGGCACGCATGATATGGGGCGCGCCGTGCACTTCTACCGTTCGCTGGGGTTCGAGCTCCTGTATGGCGGCGAGGCCGCGGCATTCACAAGCTTTCGCGCCGGCACCGGCTATCTCAACCTGACGGCGCAGCCGGACGACAAGCGCTGGTCCTGGTGGGGCCGCGTCATCTTCCATGTCGCCGATGTCGACGGGACCTATGAGCGCGCATGTGCCGCCGGATGGCAGCCGTCGACCGCGCCGCGCGATGCGGAATGGGGTGAGCGCTACTTCCATCTCACCGACCCCGACGGCCATGAGCTCAGTTTCGCGCGGCCGTTGTCCTAACCGAGTAAGCCACATCCGCTGACGCTCCGAACGCGCAAGTGGCGTTGTCGCAGCCGCTGTGGCACACTCGGCGCGGTTTCCTCAAGCGAGAATTGAATCTGGGTTCTAACCAGGGAGGACGACCATGGTAACCTATGTCGTACTGGGGAAATTCACTGATCAGGGAGTCCGCAACGTCAAGGACTCGCCGAAGCGGGCCGACGCATTCAAGGAGATGGCCAAAACGTTCGGCGTGACCGTGAAAGAGATTGTCTGGACGCAGGGACGATATGACGTTGTGACCGTTCTCGAGGCCCCAGATGAGACTGCCGCGATGTCGCTCAGCCTTAGTCTCAGCGCACTCGGCAATGTCCGCACCGAAACCCTGCGCGCGTTTTCGGCAGCAGATATGACTGAGATCGTCGGCAAGATGCTCTGACGATGAGATCGACATGGCCGCCGAGCACGTCGTTCATGGCCGGCCGCGACCACGATACGGCACGTGCGTTTAAGCGCTAGTCGTCCCGAAGCCCGATCCGGGTTTCCTGTATTCGGGTCGTGGCGGACTGAAGATATCCAGCACGCGGGCACCGTTGGGGCCGGCGCACATGGTGTGCGGCACGTTGCCCGGCGTGCGCCAGAAATCGCCCTTCTTCACGGCGATCTCCTCATCGCCCTGGACGCGGATCGCGGTGCCGTCGAGCAGCACGCCCCATTGCTCCTCGGGATGATGATGCAGCGTGCCTTGGGCATGCGGCGCCAGCGTCACCACCGACAGCATCGCCTGCTCGCCAGATGCGCGTGGTCACGCCGGCCGCGAGCTCGCGGAACAGCCCGTCACTGGCATCGTTGAGATTGTGGAATTCGTCTTTCTGACTCACGCCGTTCTCCCTCTGCATCCTATTTTGCCGTAGACAGACGCACGGCGTCCAGGAGCCGGTCTTTGAACTCACCCTTCAAGGTCACGTACACGCTGGACCATTGCCGACTCTTGAACTCGCAGCCGCCTCGCGGACAATATTCTTTATCGTGATAGTCTCCACTGAGAACGCCGAACAGAGTCATTCGACTACCCAATAAGCGAAACAGGGCGCTACCTGATGCCCCAACTGTAAACTCGCAGTTCGTTTCAAATATCGACCAGTCCCTTACGTCGCGTATTTGACACTCCTGTATCGTCTTGTTGAACGGCCCGTACTTGTCTGTCTTTCCTGTGGCTTCGATGTCGTAACCGACAACCGCCAGGACACGCTCCAGCTCGACCAAAATTTCGGGCCGTTCGTAGACCTCGTAAGGCGTCACCTCTGCGGGAAACTCGAGCTTTGCGACTGCTCAGTCGCCGACAACAGCTCTCGACCCACTATCAAAGCAGGTGCCCATCCATAAGCCCGCCGACAAAGGAATGGTCCGCCTCTCCGCTCCCAGATAGTATTCGAATCTACACTTGTCGGGCGACGTTGGAGGCTTACAGACCTCCCGAAACGCGTGAGCCGCCGTCGTGATCACGTCGCGTGCGCCAGTCACTTGAGCGCTGCTATCTCCACCAGGGCATCGTAAGACTCCACTGGCCGCAAAACGGCTTCCGACCGCGTCCGGGGAGAGACCGTTTGTTTTTGCGTACGTCTCTTCCGTCATTCGCCGCTCTGTATCGGTCGAAGCAACCGTGATTTTCGGCTGCACGGGATGACTTTTAATAATCTCATGGTCATCGAAAATAGGCACTGTACCGCGGTCGGAACCAAGACGCGGCATCTGCCACGAACCGACCTCGTCGTTTCCAGAGATCAACAGAAGGAGAAAGCTAGGCAGGATAACCGCGTAAATCCTCATCATCCAAAGTAACCTCAGCATCAAAAAGCATGAGAAAAGCTTGGCCGAAAACAAGTTGTGAAATCACTTTAGAGAACAGCAATGGCCGACTTCGGTTGGCGATCGACCCAGCCATTGCCTTGACTTAAGCCTCGCGTTGATCAGGATTTGCCGTAGGAGCCCTGGTAGCGGCCCTCGCGGATCGCCTTCAGCGTCTCCTCCTCGCGCGTCACCTGGGCACGCACCGCCTCGAGCAGCGCCGCGGCGCCGGCAGCGGGAAACGACACCACGCCGTCCTCGTCGCCGACGACGATGTCGCCGGGCGAGATCACGCTGCCGCCGATCGTAACAGGCACGTTGATCTCGCCGGGACCGTTCTTGTAGGGACCGCGATGGATCACCGCGCGGGCATAGCAGGGGAAATCGTCTCCGGCGAAGGCCGCGACATCGCGGATGGCACCGTCGATGACGTAGCCTTCCGCCTTCCGCCATTCGGCAATGTTCTTCATGATTTCGCCGACTAGCGCGCGCGTCTCGTCACCGCCGCCATCGACCACGATGACATCGCCTGGACCGACCAACTCAAGCGCGCGGTGGATGGCGAGATTATCGCCGGGACGAGTGCGCACCGTGAAGGCTGTCCCCACCAGCTTGCCGCCGCGATGATAGGGCTTTAGCCCCACCGCGCCCGGCAGCCGGGCGAGATTGTCTGATATGACCGAGGTCGGCGCGTTGCGAAAACCCGCGATGATGTCGGCCGGCGGCTTTGGCACGCTGCTCGCAGCGATGGTGATGCTCATCGGTTCAGTCCTTCCGTGATGTGTCTCAGTCGGCGTGCGCCCGCGCCTTCGACGGCAGGATGCGGAAGGCGCGCCCCTCCTTCATCCACGCCGCGCGCTCATCGCGCAACAGCGTGCGGCGGACTTTTCCGGAATCATCGCGCGGCGGGGCGCTGACGATCTCGAAACTCTCGGGGTGCTTGTAGCGGCTGAGCCTGTCCTTGAGGAAATCCGCCATACCATCCGCGATCGTCTGTCCATCCGCATCGGACTCCGGCTCGATGATGGCGTGCACGCGCTGGCCCAGCTCCGGATCAGGCAATCCCACCACGACGCAGGACCGCACGCCCGGGCACTCGGAGACCGCGGCCTCGACCTCGGCCGGATAGATGTTGGCGCCGCCACGCAGCACCATGTCGGCGAGGCGGTCGCCGAGATAGAGGTAACCTTCCGCGTCCAGCCTGCCGATATCGCCGAGCGATTCCCAACCGTCTGCGCGGCGCTTCGGCTCGGCACCGAGATAGTGATAGGTGGCGTCCTTGCCGTCGTTGTTGAGGAAATAGATCTCGCCGGTTTCGCCCGGTGCGACGTCGTTGCCGTCTTCGCCTATGATACGCAGCTTCGCCATCTCGCCGATCTTGCCGACCGAGCCCTTGTGCGTCAGCCATTCCGTGCCGGAGATGATGCAGGAGCCCTGTCGCTCAGTGCCGCCATAGAGCTCCCAGATCCGCTCCGGCCCCAGCCAGGCGATCCAGTTTTCCTTCAGCCAGGGCGGCATTGGAGCTGCCATATGAAACACAGTCTGCAAGCTCGACACGTCGTAGGCGTTACGCACGCTCTCCGGCAGCGCCCAGATCCGGTGCATCATGGTCGGCACGAAATTGACCCATTGCACGCGCTCGCGTGCGATCAGGCGCAGCGTCTCCTCGGCATCAAACTTGACGAGGCCGGTGAGCTTGCCACCGCCGAACAACGCATAATGCGACACGATGAACGGCGCATTGTGATAGAGCGGTCCCGGATTGAGCAGCGAAGCGCCGAAGGGCATGTTGAGCGGCAGCGCGGCCACCGTGTCTGTCACTGCCGGCTGATGATCGAGGATCACCTTCGGCCGGCCGGTCGAGCCGCCGCTGGTCATGGCTTTCCAGTAGCGGGCCACCGGCGGCGTCAGCGGCTCGTCCGAAAAACCTTCCGGGGAGAAATCCGCAGGCAGGCGGTTCGGCGCGTTCCAGTCGGCCTCGCCGCCGACGACCAGCGCCGGCTTCAGGATATCGAGTACCGCGGCGGCTTCACCGCGCGGCAGGCGCCATGACAGCGAGGTCGGCGTCGCACCGCACTTCCACACCGCGAAGCTGGTCTCGAAGAACGCATTGCCGTTAGGAAGGCCGATCGCGACGAAGTCGCCGGGCTTGACGCCTTTCGCCGCGAACGCCCGCGCGCGCCGGTTGGCACCGCGCTCGAGTTCGGTCCATGTCAGCATGTCCTGCCCATGTTGGACGGCGATCGTGCCCTGGGGTTTGCGTTGAGCGTACCAGCGCGGCAAATCGGACAGGGGCAGCAGCATCAGGCGTTTCCACTTCGTCTTCTTGGCGTCGCCTCACGATGAGGCACGTCGCAAGGCGAAGTGTAACAGCCGGAGCCAAGCCATCAAGATATCTGCCTTCAAGACGTCAGCATCAGCGCTCCGCCCCGCAGCCCGGAATATCGAACAGCGCCGCGAGCCCGCATGTCGAGGTCAGCATCTTGTCGCCGTCATGGCCGACGCCGGCAACATCCCAGACCCGATGATTGGGCGTGCCGTGGTCGCGCTTCGTCATCGCGTCGGCGTAGGCATGGCCGCGGAAGTAGCGATGAGGCCCTTGCGCCCTTGCCATGCAACTCTTGTCAAGCGCGGGGTGCTCCGGGTTGGTGTCGAGCGTGCCGAGCAGATAGATCACCTCGCGCTCGACATAGCGCTTCTCGAGCGCGACCGGCGTTGCGTCCGCAAGATAGGGCGGACGCTGGTCCATGCCGTATTTCCAATTATTGAAGCCCGGGCAGGATGCGGCGATGGCCGGCACCGGCCGCGTGTCGCTGAAATAGGCGTAGGACGAGGGATTGGCGACGACGTAGCGGACGTCGATGTGCTGGCGCGACAGCGTCGCCTCGCCCTTGCCGGCGATGGCGTAGCGCTGCGCGACCTGGCCGCCGCCGGAGTGCCCGGCGACCACGACCTGCTTCAGGTTCGGAAAGGTGCGCCGGTCTGAGAGTTTTGCGAGGATCGCGTCGAGCGCCTCGAAGGAAGAAACCGGATTCGGCGCGAGCGCGGCGTCGCCGCCCTCCCATCCCTCCAGCGACCAGCGCAGCGTGTCCGCGGGCAGCTTGTGCGCTTCGATATCGACCTCTGCCAAAAACTGCGGCACGATCATGAGCGCGCTCTTGCCGTCGTCGCCCGCGGCGACCTGCGCGGTATGGGCTGACATATAATATTCGTCGGCATTACGCAGCCGTCCGTGCAGCACGATGATGGCGCGCGAGATCGCCGGCAGCGGCATCGACCAGTCGCTAGAGAGATAGAGCGGCAGAACTCCCTGGCCGCCGACCGATAGCCGCGCGTCGGCAATCGCTCTCACCGGCTTGCGGTTGGGCGCATCCTCGTTCGCGGCGAACGTGCGGCCGCACATCAGCGCGAACGCGATTGCGGCGAAACAGGCCAGCGCTCTCATGACGGACATTCCCCTTCAAATTCAGACCGATAAACTCTAAGCGCATCATGTGCCGCGCGGCTGTGACTCCCGGGCCACGTCAAGCAAAAAAAAATGTCAGCAATACAGTCATGAAAATCCCGAGTTCCATGGGTGACAAATCAGCCATAAAGGGGCAAAAATCCGCCTCGACTCAATTGGGGTTGAGTTTTGCAAGGAATGCTCTCCTAGAATGTCATCCGTGTTCGCATCGCGTCGTGCGGCGCTGCTTCTCGTTACCGCAGCAGGTTTCTTTCTGCTGACGCATTCGCACGCGCATGCGCAATGGTGGAAGCGCGCACCGGTCGACTTCGAGGAATGCGCCGACGCCGCCGAGAAATCTTCGACCAAGGCCGAGAAGACGGCCGCGCTTGCCGAATGCAACGCCAAGTTTGCCGCCCGCCGCAAGGCCGGCGGCGGCTACACCTACTACGACTTCCTGCAGGATCGCACCTTCGACATCGCCGGCCCGAACCCGACGCCGGAAGAGCAGAAGAAGATCGACGAGTCCTACACCGCTTACCTCGCCAATCAGCGCCGCAGCAATGAAGCGGCCGAAGCCGCCGCACGCCTCCAGCGCGAGCAGCAGGAACAACAGGCGCAAAAGCTCCAGCAGGTCGCGCTGCGAACCGAAGCCGCGCGCGTGCCCGTTCCGGTCGAGCGGCCGAGGGTCCAGCAGCGGCCGAAGGGCGCGCCCTGCACCAAGGGCTCATTCTCCTGCGAATGGCCGCGGCTGTCGGAAAGCTTGAACGACCTGAAGAAGCTGTTCAGCCCGACGCCAAGCAAGCCGGCGAAGAAGGGCTGAGCTGAGGCCCATCATTCCGGGGTGGTCGCGAAGCGAGCGAAGGCGGAATTTCACGCCACATCCTCGCTGTCGTCCCGGACAAGCGAGCGAAGCGAGTGCAGATCCGGGACCCATACCCCATGGAGTAGTCGTCGCGCGAGCTGCCAACCGCGAGTCTTCGCCCAACTCCTCCCTGTGGCTAGCGCGACGAGCGCAAGCGCTCGCGCGGGGGTCCCGGATCTGCGCTTCGCTTGTCCGGGACGACAGTGAGAATGCGGCGCTGGTATTGCCTCCAAACCGGAGCACTCTGCACGAGAGACGCGCGCGTCAGTTCGGATGCTTCTTCTTGCTGCGCTTCGGTTTGGCCACCGGCGCATTCGCCGGCGCGGTTGCCGCCTGCGAGCCACTCAGCGCCGACTGGCTCTCCTGCAAGCGCGCATCATAGCCGGGAGAGTTCATGACTGTCGGTGGCCTGGCATGGGCGAGCGTCGATGCGCCACAGAGCGCCACAAGCGCAAGACCTATGGTCAAACAACGCGGCATCGCGTTCCTCCATCGCGCTCAGGGCCCCCCCGCGGATCTGCTGCGGCGTCAATCGCGGCGGACCTTTTCCCGCGACTTCGGCCTCCTTGATCAACGCCACAATGCGCCGCATCAGCGGCACATCAACGCTGTTCTGCTCTGCAAGAGCGATGACCGCGCCCTGGAGGTAGTCGATCTCGGTCCTGCGTCCCTGCTTCAAATCCTGCCACATCGAGGAGCGCGCCTCGGGATCGATCTTCATCGTGCGTCCGAGGATTGCGTTGAAGATCACATCCGGCAGCCTCAGCAATGTCGGCATCCAGTTCGGCGGGACCGGCGTAGCCGACGCCGGCGTGATGCCGGCAGCCTTCAGCGCAGCCAGCCCCTCTGCCATCTGGTCGGCGAACAGTTTTCGCCAGTCGCGGTTTGCCAATTGCGCGGCGAGCGGCATGTCGGACAAGGCGCTGAGCGCGTTGTTCAGATTGATGATCAGCTTGCCCCATTGCACGCCTGCGATGTCGCGGCTCGCGCGCATCGCAAGACCAGGCACTGACAGCGCAGCGGCCGTGTTCGCCTCATCCTCTCCGACATGGATATCGCCGGAGGTCGAACGGTGGAAACGGCCCTCGCCCATCGCGATGACGTTGAACGGCACCATGCCCGCGAGCACGCGCCGGCCGCCGAGGCGCTCACGCAAGACGGCGATATTGCCGACACCATTTTGCAGGGAGACGATGACCGCATCCTGCGGCGCGTGCTGTGCGATCTGATCCGCGACGTCGGCGGTGTCGGCGCTCTTGACCGTGACCAGCACAATGCCCGCACTGTGGAAGATCGCAGGATCCTCGGACAGCGCGAGCTGACTTGCGGCAAGCTTCGTCTCGGAACCGTCGAAATCGGTCAGCCGCAGGCCGAACCGCTCGATCTCGGTCTTTACCCGCGGCCGCACCAGGAGGGCGACGCGGCGGCCCGCGGCCGCCAGCGCGCCGCCGACGAAACAGCCGATGGCACCCGCACCAGCCACCACGATCGGTCGATCCGTAACCACCTGGCTTGCTCCCCCTTAACGACCGGCCTTCGATAGCAGAGGCAACGCCGGCTGCCCATCGGTTGCAGAGCATCCGCCTTGTAACCGTCATGAGAGCCCCATATGCTTTTACCCGGGGGGCTGTCACCGGCGAGCGCTCGCCGGCGGAGAACGGCAAAGGAGAGCACCATGGGTCTACTCGACGTCCTCAACGGCATGCAGAAAGGGCCCCGCGGCTCGAGCACGCCGAGCTCCGAACAATCCTCCGGCGGCATGTCGCCAATGACCATGGCGATCCTCGGCCTGCTCGCCTGGAAGACATTCAAGCATCTGACCGCAAGCCAGCCCAGCGCGGCGCCGCAGCAGCGTTCGCCGCTGCCGCCCCCGACGCCGGCGAACGCTGGCGGAGGCGCGCTTGCCGGTGGGCCCGCGGGTAGCGGCGGTCTTAGCGATTTGCTCAAAGGCGGACTTGGCGGCCTGCTCGCGGGCGGCGCGGCCGGCACCGTGCTGAGCGGCGGCCTCGGCGATCTCCTCAACCAGCTTCAGCAGGGCGGTCATGGCGAGACCGCGAACTCCTGGGTCGGCAAGGGCGAGAACAAGGCGATCGCGCCGGGCGATCTCGCCAATGCGCTCGGCGCCGACCAGATCGAGAGCCTGTCCGCCCAGAGCGGCCTGTCGCGCGACGAACTGTTGTCCGGCCTCAGCCAATATCTGCCGCAGGTGGTCGACCACCTGACGCCAGACGGACGGATGCCGACCGAGAAAGAGCTGTCGGGCAGGATATAGTCGAACTCTGAAGATTGGTTCGGGCGTGATCTTTTCGGAGAGCCGCTGCAGACTTCTCCGGATCATGCTCTAGGCATTCAGGAAGGGGAGCACTGTCATGAGCATGGGCGGCTTGTTGTGGATCATCGTCGTCGGCTTCGTCGCCGGCCTCATCGCGCGCTGGCTCGCGCCGGGACCGAACAACCCGAGCGGCTTCATTCTCACCACCATCCTCGGCATCGCCGGCGCGTTTCTGGCGACCTTCATCGGCCAGGCCATCGGCCACTATAGTCCCGACCAGGGCGCCGGCTTCATCATGGCCACGATCGGCGCGGTGGTGGTGCTGTTCATCTGGCACCGGCTAGTGGCCAGCGGCGTGATCAAGGGATAGCAATGGAAAGCGCCGAAGGACGACACGCCGCCGCCTAGTCGTCATGCCCGGGCTTGACCAGGGCATCCACGCCTTTCTGACTGCACGGCAACACGTGGATGGCCGGGTCAAGCCCGGCCATGACGAGGAGAGAGCGTGTCAGCAATCAAGTAATCAGATGCATCCCCGCATCCATGCGCACGACCTCGCCGGTCATGTTGCTGGACGCAGGCATTGCCAGGAAGCAGACGAGCTGCGCGATGTCGTCGGCGGTTGATGCGACCTTCAGCGGCACCTTCGCTACGACGCTGTCGCGCACCTGCTTTGCCCCTGCCTCGCCGCGGCCCTTGGTGAACCAGGGCGTGTCGATATAGCCGGGGCACACCGTGTTGACGCGGATCAGCGGCGCCAGCGCGCGCGACAGCGACAACGTCATGGTGTTGAGCGCGCCCTTGCTCGCGGCATAGGCGATCGACGAGCCGACGCCGCTGATGCCGGCGACCGAGGACACGTTGACTACGGCGGACGGCCGGCCCGAAGCCTTCGCGCCGGCCTCGAGCAGGCTGCGCGCCGCGCGCACCATCTGGAACGGGCCGATGGTGTTGACGCCGTACACGCGCTGGAAATCCTCAGCCGACAATCCATCGAGATCGGCATGGGCCACATGCTTGGTCGTGCCGGCATTGTTGACGAGGATATCGAGCCGGCCCCATCCGGCCGCCGCCGCCACGATCTTGCGGCAATCCTCATCCCGCGAGACGTCGCCCTGCGCGATCAGCACTTCCGCCGCGCCGGCCTTGCGGCAGAGCTCTGCCGTGGCCTCGGCTTCCATCTGGCTCGACGAATAGTTGATGACGAGCCGCGCCCCGCTCCGCGCCAGAATTTCCGCGGTCGCCGCGCCGAGGCCGGATGCGGACCCCGTCACGATTGCGCACAAACTATCCTTTGCCATCCGGTTTCCTTCCCCTTGATTGAATATCGATGCCCTGTTTAGCGAGTTTGCCGTGCCCTGCAAATCGAGCAAACTCCGCTAAACGGAATTAGTCCGGATCGGTTCTTGCGCCCATGCCGGTGCCGCAGATGGGCCTGCGATCAACGCTTGTCAGGGCCATGGCTTTTTCCGATCATCAGGCGCAAGAAGAGACCGCGCGCCGGCCGACCGGGCAGAGCGCGCCAATGGCAAAACACGGGGAACGCTGTGGCGGAGAGTGACAATATCGTCGTCGAGACCGCGGAGAAAATCTTCTCCGATCTCGCCGATCCGCAAACCATCAACAATACCAAGAAGGATTCGTGGCAGGCGCCGCTGTGGCAGGCGCTGAGCGAAGCCGGCCTGCCGCTGTCATGGGTGGCGGAAGATCTCGGCGGCTCCGGCGCAAGCCTTGCCGACGGTTTTGCCTTGCTGAATGCCGCCGGCCGCTTCGCGGTCGCGGTTCCCCTGGCCGAGACCATGCTGGCAGGCTGGCTGCTGTCGCAGGCCAAGATCGCCTCGCCGGAAGGCGAGATGACGGTGTTGCCGGCAAGCCCGAAGGATCGCATCACGCTCGATGCCAATGGTGCGCTTTCCGGCCGCGCCCGCGGGGTGCCCTTCGCCAAGGCGGCCAAGCACTTTGCGGTGCTGGCGCACGGCAAAGACGGGGTCTCGATCGCGCTGGTCGATGCGAGCAAGGGCCGGATCGAGGCCGGTCTCAATGTCGGCTACGACCACAGTGATACCGTGACGCTCGACAAGGTCCAACCCGTCGCCATCAAGCCGGCGACGAAGGGCTTTGACCAGACCACGCTGATGCTGATGGGCGGCGTTGCGCGCAGCCTTCAGATCGCGGGTGCGCTGGAATCCATGCTCGACATCTCCGTGCGCTATTCCAACGAGCGCGTCGCCTTCGAGAAGAAAATCTCGAAATTCCAGGCAGTGCAGCACAATCTCGCGCGCCTCGCCGGCGAGTCCGCCGCAGCGCTTGCGGCCGCGACATCGGCCGCCGACGCCATCGCGAACGCAACGTCGTTCAATGATGAGGTCTACTTAGAGGCCGCCTCCGCAAAAATCCGCTGCGCGGAAGCCGCGGAAAAAGGTGGCGGCATCGCGCATCAGGTGCACGGCGCGATCGGCTTCACCAGGGAACACATTCTGCACCGCTATTCACTGCGGGCGCTGGCCTGGCGCGACGATTTCGGTTCGGAAAGCCACTGGGCCGTCGAGCTCGGCAAGCTGGTCGCCAATCGTGGCGCCGATGAATTGTGGCCGCTCGTGGCTTCGCGCTAACAGGGAACGAAACACATGACCGCTGCCCTCCGTTTCGATCCGATCCGCCTGCCCGAAAAGTGCGAGCAACTACGCAAGGAAGTGCGTGCCTTCCTCGCCGAAGAAATCGCCGCCGGCACCTTCGATCCACACAAACCCAACCGCGAAGACACCGACGCACCGGAATTTTCCCGGCGGGTCGGCGCCAAGGGCTGGCTGGGCATGACCTGGCCGAAGAAATATGGCGGCCAGGAGCGCTCGTTCCTCGAACGCTACGTGGTGACCGAGGAGATGCGCGTCGCCAATGCGCCGACCCGGCGCTTCTTCGTCGCCGACCGCCAGAGCGGGCCGGTGCTGCTGAAATACGCGCCCGAGCACATCAAGATGGACATCCTGCCGCGGATCTGCCGTGGCGAGATCTGCTTTGCGATCGGCATGAGCGAACCGAACTCCGGCTCCGACCTGTTCGCCGCCAAAACACGCGCGACCAAGACCGACGGCGGCTATCTCATCAACGGCACCAAGATCTGGACCTCGTCGGCGCATATCGCCGACTACATGATCGCGATTTTCCGCACCTCTCCGCCGACCAAGGAAAATCGCCGTCACGGCCTGACCCAGTTCCTGGTCAAGATGAAGCAGCCGGGCATCAAGGTGAACCCGATCGGCCAGATCACCGGCCAGTTCGAGTTCAACGAGGTCGTCTTCACCGACTTCTTCGTCCCTGACGATCACGTGCTTGGCGAAGTTGATGGCGCCTGGAAGCAGGCCACATCGGAGCTCGCCTATGAGCGTTCGGGTCCCGAGCGTTTCCTCGAGACCTATTACGTGCTCACCGAGCTCGTGCGCGCAGTCGGCCCCAACCCGGATACGCGCAGCGCCGAAGGAATCGGACGCCTGGTGGCGCAGCTCCACACCATGCGGCGCATGTCGGTTTCGGTTGCGGGCATGCTGCAAGCCGGCAAGGAGCCCGTGGTCGAAGCCTCCATCGTCAAGGACATCGGCACGGTCTGGGAGCAGCAGCTTCCGCACCGCGTGCGCGATCTTGCCGCCTTCGTCGAGGAGACCGCGACCAACCGCGAGACACTGGAGCGGCAGCTCGACTTTGCCATCAAGACCGCGCCGAAACTCACCATCCAGGGCGGCACCACCGAGGTGCTCCGCGGCATCATCGCCCGCGGACTTGGTCTGCGCTAGTCGCGCGGACTTGGTTTGCGCTAATTCATTCGAGGATCATCATGAGCACCTATAAAGATATCGGCGTCGAGAAAGTCGGGCATGTCGGCACCATCGAGATCCGGCGCCCGCCGCTGAACTTCTTCGACATTTCGCTGATCAACCAGATCGCGGACGCGCTCGACGAGTTCGACCGTGACATCGAGATCCGCGCCTCCGTTCTCTCGGCCCAGGGCAAGGCGTTCTGCGCCGGCGCCAATTTCAACGACCCGGCGCGGCAGGCGCAGGAGGCCCGCGAGGCCAAAGGCGATCCGGCCGACAGCTTAGGGGCGATCAACCATCTCTACATCCAGGCCGTGCGCATCTTCCACGCCAAGAAGCCGATCGTCGCCGCCGTGCAGGGCGCGGCCATCGGCGGCGGACTGGGCCTCGCGGTGTCGGCAGATTTCCGCGTCACCTGTCCCGAGGCGCGCTTCTCCGCCAACTTCACCAAGCTCGGCTTCCATCCCGGCTTCGGCCTGACGGTGACGCTGCCCGAGCTGATCGGCAAGAACAACGCCGAGCTGATGTTCTACACCAGCCGCCGCGTCACCGGCGAGGAGGCCGTCAAATGGGGCCTCGCCAACGTGCTGGTGCCGCAGGACCAGGTGAAGGCGGGGGCGATGAAGCTCGCGGCCGAGATCGCCGAATGCTCCCCGCTCGGCCTCCTCTCCACCCGCGCCACGATGCGCGCCGGCCTCGCCGACCGCGTCTTGGCCGCGACCAATCACGAGCTCGCCGAGCAGACACGGCTGCGTGGGACCGAAGACTTCAAGGAAGGCGTGAAGGCCACCGAAGAGCGGCGCGCAGCGAATTTTAGGGGGCGGTAACTACCGCCTGATCTCGCCGACTCTGGCCTGCGGTTATGGATTCCGGGCTCGCGCTTTGCGCGCCCCGGAATGACGTAACTGGCATTCTACTGCTGCTACATTCTCCACTGTCGTCCCCGCCTAGTGCGCAATTGCGCACGGGGCGCGGGGACCCATAACCACAGGGAGAAGTTGCAGCGCGAGGTTGGTCACCACGAGTCTTGGCCAAACTCGCCCCTGTGGTTATCCCGACGAGCGCAACCGCTCGCGCGGGGGGTCCCGGATCTGCGCTTCGCGTGTCCGGGACGACAGCGGTGTTTGTCGCTCGCTACTTTCTTCCCACCACCAGCGCATCGACGATCGTCACGCCCTGCCCTTCCGGATGCACCAGCACCGGGTTGAGCTCGATCTCCACGATCTCGTGCGCATGCCGTGCGGCGAGCACGGAGATGTCGGCGATCAGTTGCGCCAGCGCCGCAACATCCGCCCTCGCCGCCCCGCGAAATCCGTTCAGCAGCGGCGCGGCTTTCAGGGCCTTCAGCATCGCGCCCGCCTCCTCCGCGCCGACCGGCGCCGGGCGGTAGACGACATCGCGGAACAGCTCTGTGGTGATGCCGCCGAGGCCGACCATGACCATGGGGCCGAAAGTCCTGTCCGTCATCGTGCCGACGATGATCTCGACGCCCCGTTTTGCCATCGGCCCGACCAGCACGCCCTGGATCGCCGCCTCAGGGTGGTGCTTGCGCGCATTGTTGAGCAACGCCTCGAACGCCAGAAACACCTCGCCCTTGGCGGTGATGTTGACGCGCACGCCGCCGATCTCGCTTTTGTGCGCGATATCAGGCGACTGGATCTTCATCACCAGTGGAAAGCCGACGCGGGCGACCGCCTCGTCCAGCCCAGCCTTATCCTTCACCAGCACCTCGTCCGGCAGCGCGATGTCCGCGGCGCGGAGCAATGCCTTGCTGTCGGCTTCGGACAGCACCGGTGATTTCAGGTACGCGGAGAGATCGCGCGCCGGCAGCCGTGTCTCGTCGGCGGATTTCGGGAGGCTGAACTTCGCGTAGTCGACGAGCTGGCGCATCGCGACACCGACATGAGTAAGGCCTGACAGCACCACGACGCCGGATTTAGCAAGCTCGCGGCGCGCGAAGTCGGACGGCACCGTGCAGGAATAGAACACCACCGGCTTGTGCTGCGCTGTCAGCACCGGCGTCAGCTCGGCCTCCTTGAAGGGCTTGCGTACCTCGCTCGACAGCGACAGCACGACCAGGATCGCGTCGACCTCGTCGGAGACGGTGAGTAGATCGACGCTCTTCTGTAGGCCGCCCAAGGTTACGCCTTGCGCGGTGACGTCGATCGGGTTGCGCGCGGTGCCATAGGACGGCATCAGCCTTCCGATCTCGGTCTGGATCGGTTCGGAGAGCTCCGGCACCTGCAAGCCTTGTAGCGCCACCGCATCCGCGCCCCAGATCCCTGCGCCTCCGGACGCGGTGACGACGGCGACACGATCGCCTTTCGGCAGCGGGTTGCTTGCAAGCAAAGCTGCGATCGTCAGCGCCTCGTCGAGATCGTTGGAGACGATGAAACCGTATTTCGCGAACACCGCATCGTAGGCCGCCGACCAGCCGGCCATGCTCGCGGTGTGCGAGGCCGCCGCGCGCTCCCCGGCACCGGAGCGGCCGACCTTGGTCACGATGACCGGCTTCTTCACCTCCGCGGCGCGACGTGCGGCGGCGATGAATTTGTCGACGTCGCGGATGCCTTCAATGAATAGCAGGATCACGTCGGTCGAGGTGTCCTGCACCATGTAGTCGAGGAACTCGCCGGCCCCGAGATCGGATTCATTGCCGGCACTGACGACATAGCTCACGGCAATTCCGAGCGCCCTGGCGCGGTGATAATAGGCAAAGCCGATGCCGCCGCTCTGCGCGACGATACCGATCCGCCTTGTGGTGGCGATCAGCGGCACCACACCCGGCTTGACGTCCACGGCGGGGCTGAAGGTCGCCGCCACGCGCGGCACCTGGCTGAAAAAGCCCTCGGCATTCGGGCCGGAAATCCGCATGCCCGTGCGCCTTGCCAGCGCCGCGATCGCGTCCTGCATCACCGCGCTGTCGCCGCCCTCCTCGGCAAAGCCGGAGGAGATGACGACGGCGTTCTTGACACCGACGGCGGCGCATTGCTCGAGTGCGGGAAGCGCGGCACGCGCGGGAATGATGATGACGGCGAGATCAATCGGCGCGCCGATCTCCGCGATCGATTTGTAGCAGGTGAGCCCGTCGATGTCGGCGTAGTTCGGGTTCACCGGATAGATCTTTCCGGGATATTCGTTCTTGCGCAGCATCGCGAGCAGCCGCCCGGGTATCTTCTCGTGATCGCGCGAGGCGCCGATCAGCGCGATGCTTGCCGGCGCGAAGAAGCTGTCGAGCGGATGCGGCATGTTGGGCGCCTTGTTCTTATCTCTTCCCGTCATCCCCGCGCAGCGGCGAAGCCGCTGTCGCTGGAGGTGCCGGAGCGCAGCGGAGGCCTCGAAGGATGAACGGCCACCGGCCGGGCCGTTGATCCTTCGAGGCTCGCCACGCGGCGCGTTGCACCGCGCGTCTCACACCTCAGGATGACGGATTGAGAGCTACGAAGGCAAGTGGTCCAGCCGCAAGCCGGAACGTCACCCCACCCAGCAAGAATTCGTTGCCCGCGACCGCGAGCCCTTTCGCCCGTGCGGCATGCAGCACGCGCGCGGTATCGACAACCCGGAACTCCAGCGCGCTCATGATCTCGCTTGCGCCCTTGACGAAGCGGAAGCTGGCATTAGGCAGCTTGAGCTCCGCGGCGTCGCCGCCTTTGCCAGGCACCACGCCGATGATCTTTCCCCAATGCTCCGCAAGCCCCTGCGGATCCGGGCTCTGCATCTCCACGCCAGTCAGCGCCTGCGTCACGTCCTTGCGGATGAATTTTTGCCAGTCCGGTCCGGCTGGCGGATACGGACCCAGGACGTCATCGCTGCCTTCGGTGTGGTTGAACTCGATGAAGGCGGCGCGGCAGTCGCGGGGATGGAGCTGCACGCCGTGATAAGGCGGGTGGTCGATGACGTTGGCGGTTCGCACGCCAAGCGCATTCGCGTTGCGGCCGCGCTCATCGGGATCGTCGCAGCAGAAGATCGCCATGTAGCCGCCGCGGCCACCCGTCTTCTCGATGAAACGGCCGGCCGTGGTGCCGTCCTTGAACGGCGCCACCACCTCGAGCAGGATCGTGTCGACCGGGAGCAGAGCGTTTTCCAGGCCATATTTCGCGACATTGCCGTCGCGGTAGCAGACGGCGAGGCCCATGATCCCGGCGATATCAGAGATCACGGGCTCGAGCTGCGGCGCGAGCAGGCAGATCTGCCGTAACCGCATGTAGGCAGCCATCGCTAGGCGCCCTTGAAGGTCGGCTTGCGCTTCTCGACGAAGGCCTTCGCGGCTTCCTTGTGATCCTCGGTGTCGCCGCAACGGGTGTGATGGATCGCCTCGCCGTCAAAGCAATCTTCCAGCGCCAGATGTTCGGCGTTGTTGATGTTGCGCTTGATGTAGCCGAGCGCGATCGAGGGTCCTTGCGCCAGCGACAGTGCGAGCTCGTGCGCCGCGGTGTCGATCTCGGCGTCGGGAACGACCTTCGTCACCAGGCCGATCGCCTGCGCCTCCTTCGCCGTGAGCACCGGCGACATCAAATAAAGCTCGCGCGCCCGAGCGCTGCCGAGCAGCTGGGTCAGGAAATAGGTGCCGCCGTAATCGCCGGAGAAGCCGACCTTGGCGAAGGCGGTCGTGATCTTGCAGGATTCGGAGGCGATGCGGAGATCGCACGACAGCGCCATCGAAAGGCCGGCGCCGGCCGCGGCACCATCGAGCTGCGCCACCACGGGTTTCGGCATCTGGTGCAGAATGCGTGAGACCTCCATGCCGCGGCGCAGGTTCGCCATTTTCACTTCGAACGGCAGTGGCGCGCGGCCTGCCGCCATCGACTTGACGTCGCCGCCGACGCAGAAAGAGCCGCCGGCGCCCTTGAACAGCACAGCGCGCACTTCCGGATCGTCAGCCGCGCGCCGCGCAGCCTCGACCAGCCCGGTCACCATTTCGGGATTGAGCGCGTTCTTCCGCTCCGGACGATTCATCGTGATGGTGAGCAGCCCGCCTTCGAGCTTCTGCAGGACCATGTCGTTGCTCATGGGTGTTTGCCTCTTTTCTGTGGTGCCACTCTCTCACTTCGTCATTCCGGGGCACGCCTCTTGGCGCGAGCCCGGAATCCATTTCTCAACAGTCACTGCCGCCCGATGGATCCTCAGATGCGCAATTGCGCATCATAGCTCTCGCTTCGCGAGCCCCGGGATGACGGCGTGACTTCGTTACGCCGTCACTTCTTCACTAGCGGGCAGCGCGACTGCTCCAGCGACTGAAACGCCTCGCTGCCGGGCACGGTGGCGAGCAGCTTGTAGTCGTCCCAGCGGCCCTTGGACTCCGACGGCTTCTTCACCTCGAACAGGTACATGTCGTGGATCATGCGGCCATCCTCGCGGATCTTGCCGTTGTGAGCAAAGAAGTCGTTGATCGGCGTCTCCTTCATCACCTTGATGACCGCAGCGGAATCGGTGGTCCCTGCGGCCTTCACAGCCTTAAGGTAATGCATGACGGAGGAGTAGACACCGGCTTGGGCCGAAGTCGGGACACGCTTGGTGCGCTCCATGAAGCGCTTCGAGAACGCGCGCGTCTCGTCGTTGAGGTCCCAGTAGAACGCTTCGGCCAGCAGCAGGCCCTGCGCGGTCTCCAGCCCGATCGAGTCGATGTCGGAGACGAAGGCGAGCAGCGGCGAGACCTTCTGGCCGCCCTTGGTGATGCCGAACTCGGCCGCCTGCTTGATGGCGTTGACAGTATCGCCGCCGGCGTTCGCCAGTCCGATCACCTTCGCCTTGGAGGCCTGCGCCTGCAGCAGGAACGATGAAAAATCCGACGTGTTGAGCGGATGGCGCACGCTGCCGAGAACCTTGCCCCCGGTCTTGGTGACGACGGCACTCGTATCCTTTTCCAGATCCTGGCCGAAGGCGTAGTCGGCAGTCAGGAAGAACCAGGTGTCGAGGCCCGACTTCACGGCCGCTAGGCCGGTCACGTTGGCCTGGCCGAAGGTGTCGAACACGTAGTGGATGGTGTACGGACCGCAGGCCTCGTTGGTGAGACGGATCGAGCCCGGGCCATTGAACATGATGATCTTGTTGCGCGCTTTCGCAATCTCGCCAGCGGCGAGCGCAGTCGCGGAGGCCGCGACGTCGTAGATCATCTCGACGCCCTGGTTGTCGATCATGTCGCGGGCGATGTTGGCGGACAGGTCAGCCTTGTTGAGATGGTCGGCCGCCAGCACCTGGATCTTGCGTCCCAGCACCTCGCCGCCAAAATCCTCAACGGCCATCTTGGCCGCGGTCTCGCTGCCGGGACCGGTGATGTCGGCATAAAGGCTCGACATGTCGAGGATGCCGCCGATCTTCAGCGGCGGCTTCTCCTGGGCCTGCGCGGCGCTCGCACTCAGGGCAAACGCTGCGGCAAAAATGCCCGACAAAATATTCTTCATTGAAAACACCTCCCTTGTCACCCCGCACTCTGTCGGCGCTTGATTATCGCTGTTGCCCGCAATCATGCCGCATGCGCAAGAGAGCGGCAAGCGTAGGTGCGAAGACGACGCAAAGTCGGCGAAGGTGTTTTCCGCAAAGCGGAATGGTGGTGGCAAGGTGTTTCCACATCGTCATTGCGAGCGCAGCGAAGCAATCCAGAATCTTTTCGCGGAGGCAGTCTGGATTGCTTCGCGAAGCCAGTCATCGGGCCGCGCAGCGCGCGGCCCGTTGGCTCGCAATGACGGAGTGTGAGGAAGCCCCTTCGCGATCCACCACGTTTGAGTTAAGAACGATACTCAACGCAACCTCTCCGGGTCATGTGACGCAACTGCTTCACCTCATCGTCGCACTTCTTCTCGTCGCAGGTCACACTGCGTTCGCCACGCCGTGCCAATTCGAAACGCAAGGCGAAGGCCGCGTCGCCGCGATCGTCGATGCGCGCAGCGTGCGTTTCGACGACAACCGCGAGATCCGCCTCTCCGGGATCGAGCCGACGGCAACGACGAAGCAGGCGTTGACATCGCTGCTCATCGGCCGCGACGTGACACTGCGCGGTACCGACGACACGCCCGACCGTTACGGCCGGCAAGGCGCACTTATGTTCATCGGCGAGAGCGACACCTCGGTGCAGGCCGCGTTGCTCGCCCAGGGCGATGCCCTCGTCTCAGCCGAAATCGCGGACAAGGACTGCTCGAACGCCCTGATGTCGTCGGAGGCCGAGGCGCGGCGCCAAAAAAAAGGGCAATTGGGCTGCCCCGTCGGCCATAAAAAACGCGGAAAGTCCGGACGATATTTTGGCCGGGATCGGGCGCTTTTTGGTGGTCGAGGGCAAAGTCCTGTCGGTCCGGCAAGCTGGGGCAATGACCTACCTCAACTTCGGACGGAACTGGACACGCGGCTTTGCCGTGACTATTTCAAAGCGCATGCTGCCGGCGTTCGAAAGCGCCGGGATTACCCTTAAGTCCTTGGAAAATCGGCGTATTCGAGTCCGGGGCTGGGTCGAGGGGAATACGGGGCCGCGTATCGATGTGCTCCGGGTGGGACAGGTCGAATTGCTGGGTGCAAACGAGCTGACAGGGGTAAGGCCCTAAAAGGGCCGGACACGGGTTAAGCGACGTGAATGGGGTGCTAGAACGGCACGGACGAGGTGAAAGCCGCCGCCTGCGGGCTGCGCCGGCCGCGCTATGCCTTATGCTGGGCACAGCTCTGGCCGGTTGCGGCGATATGGGCCGGTTCCAGACCGCGGCCGCCCCGCCGACCGTCGCGATGCCCAAGCCGAAGCCGGCCGTCGCGCAGACCCCCGCAACCGAGAAGGAGCACGAGCGCATCCTGGCGAGCTATGGCGGCGCCTATGACGATCCCAGGCTCGAATCACTCGTCAGCAAGACCGTCGACCGGCTCGTCGCCGCCTCCGACCGCCCCGACCAGGGCTACAAGGTTACGATCCTCAATTCCGGCGCGGTGAACGCCTTCGCGCTGCCGAACGGCCAGCTCTATGTCACGCGCGGCCTGCTCGCGCTCGCCAGCGACACCTCGGAATTGTCCTCCGTGCTCAGCCACGAGATGGCGCATGTGCTGTCCAAGCACGCCGCGATGCGCGAGGACCAGGCGCGTCAGGCCGCGATCGTCACCCGCGTCGTCACCGACATGAGCAACGATCCCGATCTCACCGCGCTTGCGCTCGCCAAGACCAAGCTCACCATGGCGAGCTTCTCGCGCAACCAGGAGTTCGAGGCCGACGGCATTGGTGTCGGCATTTCCGCCCGTGCGCATTTCGACCCCTATGGCGCGGCGCGCTTCCTCTCGGCGATGGAGCGCAATGCGGAGCTGAAGGCCGGCAAGGGCTCGCTCGATCCGCGCGCGCAGGATTTCACCTCGTCGCATCCGGCAACACCCGAGCGCGTGCAGAATGCGCAGACCATCGCGCGGCAATATGCTGCGCCTGAGGGCGCCGAGCGCGACCGCGAGAGCTATCTCGCCGCGATCGACAACCTCGTCTATGGCGAAGACCCCAGCGAAGGTTTTGTCCGCGGCCGGCGCTTCCTGCATCCGAAGCTCGGCTTCACCTTCCAGGCGCCCGACAATTTCACGCTCGACAATACCGCGCAGGCCGTTATCGGCGTTCGCGACGGCGGCTCGCAGGCGATGCGCTTCGACGTCGTGCGGGTGCCGGCCGAGCAGTCGCTCGGCGATTATCTCAATTCGGGCTGGATGGAAGGCGTCGAGAAGGCGTCGACCGAAGACATCAACATCAACGGCTTTCCGGCTGCGTCTGCCACCGCCAAGGGCGATCAGTGGCAGTTCAAGGTCTATGCGCTGCGCTTCGGCAGCGACGTCTATCGCTTCATCTTCGCGGCACGGCAGAAGTCGACCGAGAGCGAGCGCAACGCGCGCGAGACCGTCAATTCATTCCGCCGCCTGACCCTCGACGAGATCCAGGCCGCGCGCCCGCTGCGCATCAAGGTGATTACGGTTCAGCCCGGCGATACCGTGGAATCGCTTTCCCACCGCATGGCCGGCGTCGATCACCCCTCCGAGCGCTTCCGCGTGCTGAACGGGCTCGATCGCACCGCGCAGGTGAAAGTGCGAGATCGTGTGAAGATCGTCGCCGACTGAGGCGCGCTAGCTGCAGTAGCAACCATTAAATGACGGCTGTGTTTGCGCCGTTCGGATCGTCGGCGTCTGCCATGATGACGCCGTGCTCGCGTCCGTCCAGGCATGGC